>JBFHEL010000037.1:0-18646 GCA_041584155.1 Saccharicrinis sp. | reverse complement strand
TTTTATTCTACAAAGAAAGAAGGGGAGGGAACCGGATTCGGATTGGCTTTGGTAAAGACCTTTATTGATAAGGTAAATGGTGAAATTAATTATAGAAATAATCAAGAGGGTGGCGTTTCTTTTTATATTTCCTTATTCAAATCTTAATAATTTAGTGTATTGTGAGAATTTTAGTGGTTGATGATGATGATCTAAGTAGGGAGTCTGTAGAGCAGTTTTTATCGGAACAAATGAACTATGATATAATCACCGCTTCGAATGGTGAGGATGCATTTCATTTATTTGAGAAAGAACCCACCCCTGTTGTTATTACAGATATGAAAATGTCAGGTTTATCGGGCATTGATTTACTGAAGCAAATAAAAGAGTTAAGTCCTCAAACAGAAGTGATTATTATGACCGGTTTTGGTGATATGAAGTCCTCCATAGAAGCGCTGCGCTATGGTGCTACAGATTATTTATTGAAACCAGTAAATATTGAAGAGTTAGCTTTGACACTTGAGAGGATAGAAAACTACCATAAGTTACAGAATGAAAATACTACCTTAAAAAATACTATTCAATATAAAGAAATAGAAAACAAACAGAAAAATGAACAAATAAGGGCTATGCGCTCTACTTTGCAACAAATTAACCAAATAGGTACTTTTGGTGTCTTCTCTCCGGCCATGCAGCATATTGTTTCTCTGTGTTATAATTACCATGAGGAGAGAGATGTGCCTGTGTTAATTCAGGGAGAAACGGGTACAGGTAAAGAGGTAATTGCTCATCTGATTCATAAAGGGAAAAGTGATGATTGTGATGCGCCTTTTGTGCCTGTAAATTGTGCTGCCATTGCTCCTCATTTATTCGAAAGCGAATTATTTGGCTATGCTGAAGGTGCCTTTACCGGAGCAAAAAAAAATGGTTCGATAGGAAAATTTGAACTGGCTCAGGGAGGTACCATTTTTTTGGATGAAATTGGGGAGCTTCCTATGGAATTTCAACCCAAATTATTACGTGCGCTGCAGGAAAGAGAAATTTATAGGGTTGGTGGAGAGAAGCTGATTAAACTTGATGTTCGTTTTATTTTTGCGACTAACAGGGATCTGAAACTAATGATTGAAGATAATTTGTTTCGCGGCGACCTGTATTTCCGAATCAACCTGGGACAAATTTCTATTCCTCCATTGTGTCAGCGTAAAGAAGATATTGTTCCACTGGCTCAAATGTTTCTCGAGAAATACGCTAAAAAAAGAAATAAAGCTTTTATGTTTATCGCAGATGAAGCGCGTGATATTCTGACCTCTTATAACTGGCCGGGTAATGTACGTGAACTTCAAAATACCATTGAAAGAGTGGTGTTGTTGTATAATAATCAGGTTTTGAATGCCGATCATATCGCTTATCTTTTAAATGATAATGGGCAAATAGATACCCTGACCCCTGTAAATTGCTTGAAAAATGGGAATGTTAACCTACCGGATGACTTTTTATATCTAGAAGATCTGGAAAAAGAAATTGTTTCCAAGGCTCTTAAAAAATTTGATAATAATAAAACCCGAGTAGCAGATTATCTAGGAATATCAAGAAGTGCACTGAGAAGCCGGCTTAATAAATTATAAACCATACTACCTTAGGTCAATTGAAAAAAGTTTAAAATACCAATTGGCTTTCTTACGGGTATTTCGTTATTTATTGATATCATAGTGATGGGTTAATGATCTTATCGTCAGGTTTGAATTAGATTCTTACTGCGTATTTTTCATTGGTGTAAATTTCTGTCAAATATTGCAATAATCAATTTTAACCCGCAATTGCATTAGAAAATCTATTACGCATCGACACTGCTTCAAAATAAGTCACTTGGTTGCTTTGTCTCAGCTCACCAGAACGATGCTCCCGAAAGCAATCGGGACAGGTTATGCCTCGTTTCACTAAAGCCTTGTTTTATGGTATTTTCAATGCTCATGACGAAGTTCTAACACATAATCCGGGTTTAATAACCAACATGTTTTTCATTATTTTGATTTGTATTTGGTATAACAGGGAGTTTCTTGGAGGAATATTTATCCTGCCTGTAGCACTTTAGCTGTTTGTTTCGCTATGGGAGTTTGTTTGATGTATGCTGATGGTTTAAAAAGGAGGGTATGTATTTTTTAAAGAGGATATTTCATTTTTCATAAGTCGGGTGTGCAGAATTGAACGCATGTGCAGAATTGAACGTTTTATTTGGCAAAAGTGGTTCATATTGAACACTGTCTTCTCCTGGATTATTTCACAGAAAGAAATGAGACTATTATTTAAAGCATTGATAATAAGTAAATTGCAATTTTATTAGGGCTCTTGATTCGTGTTGGTAAGATTCTGGCATGCCAATTGCTTTAATAATTAATGTAATATTAAAACTTTAAGATATGAACTTTTGGGTATTATAAGAAGTTATAGTTAGTACAACGAAAATACGTTATAAATAAGGATTAGGGTTAGGTTAGGTAGGTAGAGACAATTTTTTTGTCTCTGATTAAAAACTGTCAAGGTGTGAACTTGACAGTTTTTTTTTACCTGTATTTTGAGCTTGAAAACTTACAGGTTTTGAGATGACTTAAGAATTTATAGGTTGATTTTAAACTTTACCCCTGCCATAATCCATCTGCCTGGTTGATAAAGCTGCCCTATATCGGTATATTTTTTATCGAATAGATTAGTTGCTTCAGCATAAACGGTATAAGAAGGTTTATTCCAGCTTAATTTAAAATCAGCCACCCAGAAGGGAGTATATTCTTTTGTGGTAGTTATTCCTGTTGTGCTATCGTATTCATCATAATCTCCCACTCTATCCTGATACTGAGCTGTCCAGGAAGCGCTTAATGCAGAAACAATTTTGTGTTGAAATGTTCCGGAAAACTTGTGTTTTAAATAGTCGAACACATAGAGAGAATTATAACCTTCGGGTATGGATTTATTCTGATCTAACCATGAATAGGTCAGATTCACACGTTGTAAAATATTCTGACTTTTTATTAATTCTTGCAGATCCAGTTTGACTACACTCTCAAAGCCTACTGTGTTGATCTCATTGATGTTAGAGGTGGTCCATTTATCATCCGATGAAGCATCGGAAGCTTTACCCCAATCAATCATATTTTTCCCCATTCGGTAGAAGGTGGATGCGTCGATACTGATGCCTTTGCGGTTTTTATATTTTATGCCACCCTCAAAAGTTGTTGCCTCTTCAGGTTCTAAATCTTCATTTCCCTCTATGGTAGTACTGGAATAAAACAAATCAGTAAAGGTGGGCATGCGAAGGGATTTATTAACACTAGCATAGATTTTTAATTTATTGGTAAGCCAGTAGCTGATGTCGGCTCCAGGAAAGATATCAAATCCCCAACCTAAATCCGAGTTTAAGTTAGCCATTAGTCCTGCCGATAATGATAGTTTATTGTAGGTAAAGCTATGTTCTATAAAAAAAGAACTATTTGTGCGGCTGTATTTTTTGGTAAAGAAACCTTCTTCCTCACCGGGAGCAGATAAGGTATCTGTCATATCTAAACCTAATACGTTACTCCATACACTTTCGGATCGGATATCGGCACCAATAGCTGTTTTTCCCATTGATGAGTTAATTATGGCATTGGTATTTATACCCACCACATCTGTTAAATGATAATTGTGATTAGTATACCATGAAGCAGCATCTTCATAATTGCGGTATAACTCAAAACGATCCTGATGACGACGCCAGTATATTGAAGATTTTAATGGATTTTTAGTCGTTGAAGTAAGACTTAAACTGGCAAAGGTTGTTCTTGTTTGTTCATATTGGTTAGGATATTTGGCCGTATAAAAGGAGTTAGCTCCAAAACCTTTATTGGTATAACCTACCTGCAACTCAATATGTTCTTTGTCTAAATCGAGCTGACCCTGATAGTATAAATTATAAATCTCAAAATCTGTATTGTCAATATACCCGTCGCTGGAACTCTTATTGGCTGCTATAAAGCTTTTAAATTTATTTTTAACCACAGTTCCATTGGCTCCTATGCTGTATAACCCATAGTCTCCGCCAATCATATTTGCCTTCACTTCTGATTTATCACCTATGCCAGTGATGAAATTTATAGCTCCACTAAAAGCGTTTGATCCATAAATACGCGCTCCGGGTCCCTCCAGAATCTCAACCCGCTCAATACTCTGAATATCGACTGGTAGGTTTAAGCTAAGATGGCCTGTTTGTGGATCAGTAATATTGATTCCATTAAGTAAAATCATTACCTGGTCAAAAGAACCACCTCGTACACTTACATCAGCCTGAACGCCTAAAGGTCCACGCTGGCGAACATCAACATGTGCCACATATTCCAATAGCTGATCAACGCTTTGTACAGGCAAGGCTTCAATGTCCTTTTTTGAGATCACGGTAACAACTCTTCCTATCTCAGAATATGGCGTGGGTGTTCTTCGCGCTGATACCTCAATCTCTTCGATATTGATTTTTTTGCTGATAGAGGAGGTGTCAGTTTGTGCAAAGGTCTGTGTATATCCTAAAAAAGTAAGGTAAATAGCTGTTAACATCCCAATGCGGATATTTTTATGTAAGGAACTGAAAATAGCATATGTAGTTCCCTGCCATTTTTTAAAGGTCATCTCAACCTGGTTTTTCATTTTAATGTTGTTTTTCATTTTCTTATTATTAATGGTTTTTAAATAGGCGGCAAAGCTACTAAATAAATGGCGAGTAACCATATTGACGAATGGAGAAAAGGAGAAAAAAGTCTTAATTTATTTCTTCTATCGTATTTATTTGTAGTGTGTTATGGATGTAAAAAATGAATCTTTTAGTTGTTGTGCTTTGTTAGTCAGTAGCAGGTAAAAGTGCAGATATATTTAAATAGGAGTTAAAGGGATTAGCCTGAAAAAAATAGTAGTCACCTATTTAATTTTATTGTCTTTTTATGAAATATAAGTAGCTTTATGCTTGTGAATATCTGTTTTATTTGGCAGATAAACTTTAAGCATCAATAAAATACACATTCCTTAAACAATTAAGATGATGAAAACAATTCTTCTATGGTTAACCTTGTGCCTGTTTTGTGCTTCCTGCACCGAAAAAGGGAAAAATACGCAAATGATTCCGGAGAATCTGCCTGCCGCTCCAATTGCCGAAAAAAAAGACTCACTGTTGAGTATTCATGGAGATACTCGAGTAGATCCTTATTTTTGGATGCGTTTGACAGATGAACAGAAAAATGCAGAAGTACCCGATGATCAGACACAAAAGGTTCTGAATTACCTGAATGAAGAAAATGCATATACAGATTCCGTTATGAAAAATACTACAGCTCTTCAGGAAAAATTATTTAATGAGATCGTTGGGCGTATTAAAAAGGATGATGAGTCGGTACCTTATTTTTCCAATGGATATTGGTATTATACCCGTTACGAAAAGGATAGTGAATACCCAATTCATTGCCGGAAAAAAGAGACATTAGAAAATAAGGAAGAGATTCTGTTAAACGTTAATGAACTGGCAAAAGGACATGACTATTATGCAGCAAGTGGATTAACAGTAAGTAAAGACAATAAATACCTGGCTTTTGGGGAAGATACCGTTAGTCGACGAATTTATACTATTCGCTTTAAAAATCTGGAGACAGGTGAATTTTTAAAAGATGAAATAGTAAATGTAGAATCAAGTGGAGCCTGGGCCAATGATAATCAGACTTATTTCTATACTTCCAAGAATATGGTTTCATTACTCAGTGAAAAAATTTGGCGGCATAAATTAGGATCAGAGGCTTCCAATGATGTGATGGTGTATCAGGAAAAGGATCCATCTTTTTATATTGGTGTAACAAAATCAAAATCAGATAAGTATATTGTTATTTACAAGGGAAGCACCCTGTCTAGTGACTATCATATTTTAAAAGCGGATAATCCTACGGGCGAATTTAAGCAGTTTACAGCTCGCGAGGCCGAACTTGAGTATAGTATCTATCACTTTGAGGATAAATTTTACATTGTTACCAATCATAATGCCACCAATTTTAAATTGATGGAAACCTCTGAAGAGGCTACAGATATTAGCAACTGGAAAGAGGTTATTCCGAATCGTGATGACGTATTGCTTGAAGGTATTGAGGTTTTTAAAAACTTTTTGGTGGTGAGTGAACGTGCCGATGCACTTACCAGGCTTAGAATAATAAACCAACAAACAAAGGAGGAACATTATCTTGACTTTGGAGAGCCGGTTTATGTGGCTTATACCTATGGTAATCCTGAATTTGATACAGAAAATTTGCGTTATGCTTATAGTTCATTAACTACGCCGGTTTCAACTATTGATTACAATATGAAGGAACAAACTAAGGAAGTGAAAAAAGTGAGCGAAGTGGTTGGTGGACATCACCCTGAAGATTATATCACAGAACGTCAGTGGGCTAAAACCAGAGATGGGGTAGAGGTGCCCTTGTCAATTGTATATAAGAAAGACACTAAGCTCGACGGTACAGCTCCTTTGGTGCTTTATGGCTATGGTTCTTATGGCAATACGATTGACCCCTGGTTCAGCTCTACTCGTTTAAGCTTGTTAGATAGAGGTTTTGTTTATGTGATTGCGCATATTAGGGGGAGTCAGGCTATGGGACGCCAGTGGTACGATAATGGTAAAATGATGAATAAAATGAACACCTTCAATGATTATATTGATTGTAGTTTATATCTGATTGACAATAAATATACATCACCCAAGCATTTGTATGCCATGGGGGGAAGTGCCGGAGGTTTACTGATGGGCGCAATAGTAAATATGCGGCCTGATTTGTACCGGGGGGTCATAGCTCAGGTGCCGTTTGTTGATGTTGTTTCTACCATGCTGGATGAGACAATACCATTAACCACCAATGAATTTGATGAGTGGGGTAACCCTAAAAACAAAGAATCGTACGATTATATGATGAAATATTCACCCTATGATAATGTGAAAGCACAGGATTATCCTAATATGTTAATTACCACAGGCTTGTTTGACTCACAGGTACAATATTGGGAACCTGCTAAATGGCTGGCGAAACTTCGGGCTAACAAAACTGATAAAAACCTGCTGATTATGCATACCAATATGGAAGCAGGACATGGTGGTGCTTCCGGCAGATTTAAACAATATAAAGAGACTGCTTTAGAATATAGTTTTATGTTTATGCTCGAAGGTATTAACGAGTGATGATTATAGGATACATGGCGGATGGCATTAGTCAGGCTAATGATTATCCGTCGTGTAATACCTTTTTGTAATACGCCTTATTACATCATTTTTATTGTAACATTAGTACAGGGTATAGCGCCGAAGTATTAATGAAAAGTGTTAAGAAATCGGAGAACTTAACCCTAAAGTCATTAATCAATCGGTATTAAACGCTGGTATAACCCAATTACGAATAAAAATGTGATGCTGTGCAGGCATTAAACATATGCATTGAGTATAAAATGTTTATCTTAGAGTAATCTTTCCGCAGAAAAGTAAATCAAAATCAGCATTCATTAATTTCCAGTAGTAAAGACCGCTCTTTTGAAGTCTGATGGGAGTGTAGTCTGATTCGTGGGTTTCTGTTTCGAATAATATCTCACCTTTATTATTTAAAAACTCAAGAATTAGCAATTGTTTCGCTTCATTATTCCATTGTAATTGTATTTCTCCTTTTTTTCCATTTATATGAGCAGGAGATAGAATTTTAATTTCGTCCCCGCGCAAAGTACCATTTTGGTATCTTAGGTATAATTTTTCAAGCTCTGTGTTTGGGGCATAGGCTACCTGTGTTTTTTTAGGTATAAGCTTAGTCTGTGGAGAAGCTTTTGTGAGTTGAGGTGTTTTTGTCATTTGCGTGTTTGTATCATTGCTGGTAATGACAGATTCTTGTTCCTTAATCCCAGTATTCATAAGAGGGCTATGATCGGGAGCTTCTATCGTCTGGGTAGCTTGTTTCTGGGCGACGGTATTTGGAGAAGCAGGATCTGAAAAATGGTTTATAAAATAGGATCCACATAGAATAATAGCCACTGAAGCAGCAATGGACAGCCAGCGTGTGCTTTTGATTTTTTTTCCATCCGTGTTAGAAAGAATGATGGGTTTGTCTGTATGGTTATTTGGGTTTTCAACCGTATGGGCAACCATTAAAATTTCCTGAGCACATAAGGTGCAGTTTTTTACGTGTGCCCGTATTTCTTGTGGCAGTTTATTGGTTGTACCACTAATTAGATGTTCAGCATAAACAGCAGTTTGCTCATCTGTTAAGTGAATTGTCCCCTTTGTTTTCATTGCTATTAATGTTTTTATTTATGCTGCGTTGATTGTGATAATATTCATATAAAATTTGTACACTTTCTTTGTTGTAATGAGCCCTGTTAAAAGGGCCATTGAGTCGGGTAATTATCTGATCAATTGTTTTGTTTAACCACATGCGCACAGCATCGGGTTTTATGTCCTTGTATTCAGCCTCTTTTACCACATAAGCCAGAGTTTTAAAAATATCACCTTTGTTTTTAAAATTAATTTGTTGAAATAATGAGTCTAATTTCTTTGATTTGTATGTTTTGTCGTAAAATTTTAAATCTTTTTTAATCAAGGATAATTGATAAAAAAAGGCTATAAATAAGCGTACTTTAAATCTGTCTTCATCGTATAATTGAATTATTCGATGAAGAAGCTTTGTTTCATCATTAATTACCAGTTTATCTATTGTTGCGCTAGGCCTTGTGCTTTCATGCTTATATCCATTATTGTGTTGCCAATTCCATTTTTTGCTTTCTTTACGGATTTCTTCGCAACACATCCTGTTTAAAATTGCAATGCAGTAGGTGGTTATTTTTGCGGTCCCTTTGTAAGCCTCTGTAATAGATTTACGTTTTATCAGAAACTTTTCTATCATTGCCATTTTTATGTCATCCTTCTCTTTTAGAGGGATTGAACCTGCATATGTATAATTCGATACTACTTTATCTGCCAATAAAAGTAGTTGTTCATCAGAAATTAAACTTGATCGAGTATCTGATTTTAACAATTCTTTTGCAATAGACATGTAATTCAATTGGATTTAAGTTATCCAAAAATGTTGAGAATTATTTTATTTTGCAAATCATTAATTGGCACTTTTTAGGTGTTTATTTAATTATTAGTTGCAATAAAAGTAAGTATTTGAAAGATGGATTGCATATTTTTTAAAATGAGCCGGAAAGAAAGCCGGCTCATGATGTTAATTTAGATGTACTATTGAGGTGGGATATGTAAAGTAATGATCTTTAAGGAATAAAAATTTCTCCTGTTTCTTTATTTATTAAATACCATTCTGTGGAAATGGCATTATGGTCGTCCCATACATGTACCTTATTCCCATTATTGTCGTTTTTATTATCCTTTAAACATAAAACTCCTCCAGTTCTGGGGCATATCTTAAATCTTCCACCTCCAAGATGTTGAAAAAAGAAATCCTGTCCTTGACCTGAGTGTATTGACCAGGAATGGGCAGGTGTACCTTTTACAGCTTTTCCGGCTTTTAAATCAACAACCAAATCAGCACCTATTCGCTTACCTCCGCAATACAATTTGTAATATCCGGTTTCTCTATTTTTTTTAATATAAAATAACTTATTCGGGTTTGTATCTTTGGTCCAAATTCCCAGTTGATTCCCTTTTCTATAATATTCCGATGGTTTACCGGGTAACTCCATGAATCCTTTGTTGGAGCGATGATAACTCATGGCTGATTGAATATAATATGATCCGTTAGGTACTGGTGTTCCATGTAATTGTACAGGAGCAGTTACTGTAGTTTTTACCGGTAGAATAGGTTTTCTTGTTGCAGCATCTAATATATACCATTCCGAGTGTAAATCTTGGTTGTCGCTCCATAACTGAACATTATTTCCGTTTTTTGACGAATTAGGAGTTTGAAGGTTTACGATTTTTCCATCTTTAGTGTAAATTTTATACCTGCCATCGCCCAAGTGTTTAAATAAAAATTTCTGACTGTCAGTTCCATTTTTTTCCCAAATCTGAATGTTTGTTCCATTGTTGAATTTACCTCCGGAAACATCTATTCGGGCATTGGGATTTTCTCCAATTGTTATTTCATACCAACCCTTACGTGAAGAATTAAGGAGAGTGAATCGTTTCGTTTCAGCTCCGTCTAAGGTCCATATTCTTATATTATCGCCTTTGGAAGCCATTGCTCCCCCTCCTGGCTTCTCCCAAAATCCTTCATTATTGCGCCCAAAACTTACAGCCGATTGGATGAGTATTTTTTTTCCTGTAGGTAACACTGAACCTATAGATGGTTGAGCATTTGCCGATAATGTCATAAAAAATGTTATTGCGCTAATAATAATAGGCTTAAAAATTTTCATAATAGTGAAAGTTTAAATTATACATTAGTAATATATTCGATACTATATTTCTCTTATTATTTCAACTTCATTCGTATCTTCAATGGACTAATTTCAAATTCTAATTATTAATAAATAACGAATTGAATAATGGTAGTGACCAACAAAAAGGTCCATAAAATCCATGGTATTTCTTTTAATGTTGTTAGGTATGTCATAGAGGATAAACAACTTGTTAAAGTATCCTGTCTTTTGTTTAATTTTGTTCAAGGCTAAGTACAAGGATTATAGATTTCTTTTATCTGGTTAAAATTTTTGGCTTTAGAAAATGTGCCCTATCCGGGAGCTGTCGGATAGGAACTCGCATTAACTTTTTTTAGTGTGTAGGAAAGGTAAATATTAGAATAGAGTGGGTTATTTTTTTTGATGTTTAAACTTTTAACTAGATATGCAGAAGTTTGCACATGTGAACTTTGTAATACAATAGAAAGGATTGTCATTGTTATGATAAGGTTTTTTAGGTGTATTTTTTCATAAAAACCTAATAACCAGTGTAAATTACAGTCATGACCCACCCCGGGGGGTACAATTTGTGTGCCTGGTAATTTACTCCGGCCATGCGCTTTCATGATGTTTTTAGAATTAAAATAGAATGCAATAAAGCAAATGAGATCTCATAAAAAAACACGTGATTACGTGATTTTATGACATATCATTATTCTAAAAACACAATATTTTTTGACTAATAATTTTTCCCTTTAGATGAATAGTATATAAGTTTGTTAGAATAGTATTGAAGAAGAATACAGTTAAAAGTTATTAATTATGGTGTTGGTTTATCTGTTTGACTTATAGATATATGTGTTGTTGAATGTGGCTGTTAAATAGTAAATAAATGAGCAAAACGCAGGCTATACTCATTATTATTTTATGTATAGGAGTAGCAGGTATTTCCTATGGTATTTTGATCAATAAAAAAGATGCAATAGAAGTAGAGAAGGATATAAAAATTAAAGAGGTTAATACTTTTATTCATGATTTTTTATTCTCTAATATCTCTGGGGATATTTTTCAAGATAAATATACTGGTTTAGAGGAGAAGGTGTTGAACTTTTTTTTAGACCTTAAAAAAGGAGCTTACCTACTTGAAAACGAGGATTATGAAAAGGCTTGGGAAAGCTGGTATTTATGTTTGAATAGTGTTGTTTTTAATGATTATCAGGCAGAGACCTATTTAACAATGGGCACTGTTTTAGGTGAACGTGATGGATTTACCAGTTATGTATTATTGCAGAAGGCACTTGAAATCACCCGTTCTTCTGAGAGCAAAAATAAAGCACTTGAATATTGCTGTTTAAATGCGCTAATAAAACTTTTGGTAAGTCAGGCAGAAGACGGTACGGGTGTGCAGCAATTGGATAAAATTGTGCAGCAATATAGTTTGGAAGCCCATTATTTATTGAGCGATCATTCATCTTTATTTACAGAAAGAAATGCATCTTCCAGTATTTATCGTATTGCATCGGAATCATTGTTTTGGTTAGGTAATGATAGTTTAGCCAATGCTTATATGGCACATCTGTTAGCGCAAGAACAAAATTTTGATGATCCAGAGCTAACGCAAAGTTATGTGAGTATAATGAAAGGTGTTCAAACCTATGTTAATGAAGACTTTCAAATGTCAGAGTCTTATTTCAAGTCTGCAATAGCTAAAATAGGAGAAGCAACTTCCTATTTATCATATGATTTAGAGTTGCCATATGCTTATCTGGGCATTATTTTTATGCAGCAAAGAAGATATGCAGAGGCAATAGACTATATGGAACGATCTATAAAAACATTGCAGAGCGGGTATTACAACGATATTGAAGAGCCACTAAGGTTAATTCCTTCTGAAGATATGGAAGGCAGATGCAATTCCTACAATATTATATTATGTTATTTACGCTTGCAGCATTTCTATAAAGAAGCGTTACGAAATCATGAGAAATTTGTTGAAATTCCTCATGTGATATCCCTGATAAATTACACCAAACAACTTATTAAACTATGGTTTTTAAATGCCGCTGATGAAGAAACATTGTTGAGATCCACGAAATTAATAAAGCAATGTAATAGTAATGCTATCGATATTATTTGGGAAAACCAGCATAGCTTTACAAATCCCAATGAGTGTATTTTTGGTTATCAAACAGAGGCCAGTTCCTTTTACTTTAATTATCTCAAGGAGCTTAGAAAAAGAGAAAATAAGAGTGGAGAATACAAAAAAATAATGCAATTAACATTGGAGCTCGCAAATGTGCAAAAAGATAATGAGCAGCTTAAGGATGAGAATATTAGAAAGAAGATTGCCCTGCTAAAATATAAGTCGGGTGTTTGGGATACTAAGGGTCAGGAATTAAAAGAGTTAGTGTATAATGAGATGGTTCCGAGTGATATTCCTGAGGGGCAGGCTATTGTTAAATATTTTATTGCTTATTCAAAACTATATATTAGTTATTTTACTTCTAAAGAAAATGGAATCAAGTGTTTAGAATGTAATCATCTGTCAACCGAAATAAAAAAATTTAAAAGAGCGGTAAAAACCATGGCTACCATAGATAGTGAATGTAAGTATTTTTATAATTTACTGATAAAGCCTGTCGAAAAAGAATTGGATGGAGTATCGGATTTAACCATTTTGCCCGACGAAAGGCTCAATGGTATAACTTTTGAGCTCTTGCAGAATGAAAAAGGAAGTTGTTTAATAGAAAAGATGGCCATTAAATATGCTTTTTCTGCTAAAGATTTGAAACTAAGATCGCTACCTCAGCTAAATAACTTATTAGCGTTGGCTCCAGGATTTAAAAAAAATAATGGGATTATAGCCCCTAAACTTTCACGTGATTTGGTCGAGTCCAGTTCCTTTATTAAGGAAGGTTTTAAAAGTCATTTTTATTTATCGTCTATCCCTTGTTCCATTGAAGAAGTGCAGGAAATAGCTCAGCTCTTTGATGATAATAAAATTAATAGTAAGGTGTTTATTTGTGACCAGGCCACTAAAACAAATCTGATAGATTATATGCATAAGCAAAGTATTGTGCATATTGCTACTCATGGTATTAGCAATGATGCTTATGATAGTGGACTGTTCTTTTCCTTAAATGGTCAGGATGATGGTTTTCTTAGCCTGCAGGAACTCTACAAGCAGAGTATAGAGGCCGATTTGGTTGTGCTTTCGGCCTGTAAAACAGGAACAGGGAAGGTGGTAGAAGGTGAAGGGGTATTGGCATTGCCGCGAGGTTTTAGGTATGCCGGAGCTTCCAATGTTATTGCCAGCCTTTGGAAAGTGCACGATGAAAAAACCAAGGAATTAATGGTGGCCTTTTATAAGCATTTGCTTGAAGAAAGAATTAGCTATGGCGAAGCGCTACGAAGGGCTAAGCTCGACTGTATTGCAAACGGATTTTTGCCTGTGGATTGGGCTGGGTTTGTATTAATAGCCAATTAGCCAGGCGAGAAGATATCTCCTATTGGGATGGCTTAAAAATTAACTACTAATTTTAATTCAAGATCGGTATTGGTCCTTTCTTTCCCTTTTACCATAAATACAGCTGTAAAATATTCTTTCTCACTTAAATATTTATCGTTAAAATGTACTAAGGAGTCCGTATTTGTAAAGTATTCAACAGTAGCACTTACACCGTAATCGTGTTGCGAAAAAAAAATGAAGTGTTCAGTTTTATCAGGTCGTGGAATTTTTGATACTATGGCATACTCTAAAGTTTCACCGCTCAAATTTATATTAAACACGGTGTCTTTTATAGAGGGATGGTTTGTCAGTTGCAGGGAAGTATTAGATATCTTAAGATAAGGATTCCCTTCGTTAAAGAATGAGATAAACTGATTGTTGTTTTTAATGGGGCCAACATAAATAGCATTGCCCTCCTTAATCTCAGAAATAGAGCTTTGAGAACAAAAACGGATAGAAAAGTCTTTTTTATACGACTGAAACAAGGATTGAAAATGCTGTGCAGATAATGCTGCCATACCGGTACATGAGGTATAATTAGCAGGTTTTAGTTTATCCTTTAGTTCAGGTTTCCTTTCGCATAGAGCATAAAACTCTTCCAAACTATTAATTTCAAAATCACGATTCCAGCCAATGCCTCCCGTTGGCGTTTGTCCTATAACACCAAATAGGTCGCCAATAAACAGGTTGGTAGGTTTGTCCTTGGTAAGAAAGTTATTCCATATCGCAGGTTTTTGGTGCGGTAGGTAGTGAAGAGTAAGAAGGCATAGCAGAATGATTATTACTACGTATGGTAATGTGTTAGTTAATTTGAGCTTGTCAGTAATTTTGGGCTTTTGATATTTTTTTGTGAAACTAATTTGATATTGACCTTTCTCAATCTCTACAACCCATGGATCATTTTCCCCCTCGTTTTCGTAGTAGCTGAGTAGTTTCTTCCTTAGGTTGTATACATTGACCCGTACGCGAGGGCTTTCTTTGTCAGAGTTTGCGGAAGTGCCAAAAAATTCAATATCAATGATACTTTCTTTAAGATGAATCCCTTCTAGGGTTGCACTAAATAAATATTGCAATAAAGAGCTACTCGTGGGTGCCTTAGCAAAGGTTTTGCTTTTTCTTATCTTTTGAATGAGTTCTTGCTTTTTTTCCTTTGGGAAATTCATGAATTAGTTTTTTGCTAATGTTGTTATGTATTGATATGTAAATTATTAGATTTGGATTTTAACGGTTATAATTACAGTTAAAGTTGCGTTAAAGTTATAAAAACAAAATAGAATTGATTCATTTGTTATCAGGTTTATTGTTCGTTAACCAAGAAAATGTAAATCATTGACTTTTGTTTCTGTTGATTGCTTTTCTTCGGGTTAATAATGAAAAATGTAGTTTTGTTAATAGAAAAAAATGGAGTGATGAAAAAACTAATGTATGTGTTGCCATTGATTGTTTTGCCTTTCTTGTTTTTAAGTTTTAGCCAATTAAATACAGGATTTGAACGTGTAAGATTTTCTTTGGATAAACAAGTCTGGAAATTTAAAAAGGCAGATGTGAAAAATGGGCAAAAAGTATCATTTAATGATGCGGACTGGCTAAGCGTAACCATTCCTCATGATTTTAATGGGGGTAGTGATGGGGTTAATAACGATGTATTTAAAGGGCGTTTTGATTTTGAATATGATCCTGATGCCAGAACAATGTATAAAGGACCTGCGTGGTATCGTACCAACTTTACGGTGGAGGAAAAATATAAAGGGAAGCGTATATTCGTTGATTTTGAGGCGGTTTCGTTAGAGGCTACTGTGTGGATTAACGGAAAGCAGGTGGGGAATCATCAAGGAGGATATACTGCTTTTTCTTTTGATGTGACTGATTATGTGAAATTCGGTAAACCTAATGTCTTAGCTGTTAAAGCCGATAATAGTAATAATTCTGCCATAGCACCATGGATGGCTGATGAGAAAAATTCATTTCCTTATAGTTTCGATTATGCTATTTATGGTGGAATATATCGCGATGTTTGGTTAACTATTGCCGAAGAGGTGAAAATTGAGAATGTATTCAATACACCAGTTTGTGGAGGGCAGGCTCCTGCTGTGCTGACGATGAATACAAAGGTGAAGAATTATTCAAAAACAGAAAAGCAAGTGCTGCTGACCTCTGTAGTGTACAATCCATTGGGAAAAGAAGTCACTACCTTGAAAAGAAAAAAGACCATAGCTGCAGGAGAGACAGTGAACATTCAACAGTCAGAATCATCTATAGGGGAATTGTTTCTATGGAGTCCGGATACACCACAGGTGTACAAGGTTAAATCGACCCTGAGCATGGATGGAGCAGAGATAGATCAGTTTGAGAGTGTGTTCGGATTTAGATATTATTCTCTGGCCAATCATCAGCCCTTTATGCTGAATGGCGTTCAAACACTTATCAGAGGAGTGAATCGTCATCAGGATATGGAAAAGAAAGGATACGCCCTCTCCAATGAACAGCATATTAAAGATGCTCAGCTTATTAAAGATGCAGGTTTTAATTTTGTTCGTCATGCGCACTATCCATGCGATCCGGTATTTGCCCAAGCTGCCATGGAAATGGGCTTGATGTTATGGTTAGAAATACCTTTGACAGGCAGTACTTCAGATAATCCATTGTTTTTGGAGAACTGTAAAAGTCAGTTGCAAGAAATGATTGAGCAGAATTATAATAACCCTGCTGTTATCCTTTGGGGTATTGGTAATGAGTCTGACCGTTCGGGCGCAAATGAAAACATCTCCAACAAGGTCTTTGGGCAATTGGTTAAAAAGGCACATGAACTTGATCCAAACAGATTGGTTACAGGTTGTAATTATCAATATAAATCAAATCAGGATTTGGTCGATATTTATGCCCCGCAACAATGGGGTGGATGGTACATGGATGTTATTTCATCATATAAACCACATGAAATTATTGGAGAGTATGGTGCAGATATAGATATGGATATTCGTACTAATGAGGTATTTGATGTAGATAAAAATTATTATGCCGGTGGAAGACCTGAATTCTGGTCTCAGGAATATGGTGCTTTCCTTCACGAGTATAAGGTTTCTATAGGTGAGGCCTATAAGGATAGTTTTCCAGGGCATTGCGTTTGGGTAGCGTTTGACTTTGCTTCTCCAAGGTTGGGACGTGATTCAAACCCGATTCCATATATGAATCAGAAGGGTTTGATGATGCATGACCATAAAACAAAAAAGGATGTTTATTATATGTATCAAAGTATGTATCGTAAGGCCGGTGATTTTCCTATGCTTTATATTGTGCCGGGTACATGGGCTAGTAAGCCTGAGGATGCTAAAAATACCAGCATATGGACCTATAGCAACTGTGATTCGGTAAGTTTATACAATGGCTCTAAAGACTTTCCCTTAGGTACTCGTATTAAAAATGCAGGCCCAAGGGGAGATACCCGTTTTCAGTGGGATAATGTTCGTATTAATGGGGATAAGATTATTGCTGAGGGGTGGTTTAATAATGAAATTGTAGCCAGAGATACTGTTGTAGTAAAGTAAGATCTCCTCTTTGTATTTGACGAAAGCATTACGAAGAATTGATGAATATATAAAACTTTAGAGGCTGCCTCGTATGAGACAGCCTCTGTTGTTTAGTATGATTATGCTTTTTACAATAGCTATAAAAGATCTGTAGGTATTTGGTCTTTATCTATTGATCTTGTTTTTGATTTATACCAATTGTACTATGAAATTATAGCGCTCACTTCATGGTATTATTGGTATTACTACCTTGTTTATCGCATTTCTCTCTAAGTTAAATACCAATTGGAAAATAAATGAGTTTCAAATAATAGGTACATCGCATTCTTATTGGTAGCAGTTACTCCTTCGCCTGATTCTATGTTGAACAACTCTGTTTTGTATATCGTTTTTCAACAAAACAATGGGTGATAAATATAGCTAAGCAATAAACTATCATATTTGTGTAATAAATGACTTAATTAAAAGAAGGAAATACTAACTTTATGCTTGATTATGATAAAGCTTTTATACATATGAAAAAGATAATGCCTTTTTTTGTGCTGTTTTTAATAGTAGGCTTATTCTTTGTTGTAAAATACAAGGATCAACTAGGCCTGAAAATTAATCGTAATGTAGTAGAACAAAAGAAGGAAGTTACAGAAAAGCACAAGGAGATTAAAAAAGGAGCCTTTGTAAAAATTATACATTACGGAAACGACCCCGGCCAGCCAATTAAATGGAAGGTTAATATGAAATACGATAAGAAGGGTCAGGGGATACGGCATGGTGAAAGTATCCGTTTTTGGAAGACTGGAGAGGTAGCCTCACGCATGAATTATGTAGAAAATAAAAAACAAGGAGATTACAGGGCTTATTATAAAAATGGAAAAGTATGGAAGATATTGCCATACGAAAATGGACAAGTAAGTGGATTGTGTAAGCATTTTGACAGGAGTGGGAGACCGACGGCTGAATATTGGTATAAGAATGGGTTGCCGGGAACGGGACTTAAGGAATACACCAACCTGGGTAAGCAGAGAAAACAACCTTCCATAAAAGTTGATCGGATTGACGAAATAAGGTCGAAGGGTAAATATACCCTGCAATTATCGTTAGTAGGGGAAAATGTAAACAGGTATAAGAAAATTAAGTTTTACATTGGGGATTTAGTTGAAGGGAAGTATTTTTCAAACAGTATGCCAGAGGTACAATCTGTTAACGCAACAACAGGCCGGATTGTTTTTGAGATTCCCAAAGGATATGAGGT
>JBFHEL010000036.1:0-18686 GCA_041584155.1 Saccharicrinis sp. | reverse complement strand
TTTACAGGCATTTAATAATTCCCTATATCTTCTTTTAATTTCTACTTTCTCGTTTTCACTAATTGTCAACTGATTCTCCATGCAATAATTCTTTCTTTCCTGTTATTTTAGCAAGAGTTTAAATATACAGAATAAGATGAGTTTTCACTAATGTTTAAAATAATAGTACAAAAATATTTAAACAAATCATTCTGTCAAAACCTTTGATTTAAAGTTGACTTTTAATTTATTTTATGCTATATTAAAAGTTGATATCATGTTGTATAACCAGTTAAATATGAAGTTATGAAAAATAGTGGTTTATTTTTAGGAGGAATGATTGCAGGAGCGATAGTTGGTGCTGCTACCGCTTTGTTATTTGCACCGCAAAAAGGCTCAGAAACAAGAAATCAGTTAAAAGAAAAACTGAATGAGTTAGAGAAAGAAATGAATAACACCAAGGAAAAACTAAAAGTTAAAGGTGGTGAACTCAAAGAAGAGTTAAAGGAAAAGATTCATCACATTGAACAAAAAATTGAAAATCTTCTGGATGAATACAAAAAAACACTTGAACCAACCAACAGTGCCAATTAAATGACTTTTAAAATTATTTTTGTTGCCTGAACCAAATTTCTTATTTTGTTAAGAAATTGGCTTCAGGCTTTTGTTTAAAAAGCACTATTCATTTAACCTTAGCATGATATGGAAAAAAAAGAGAGTTTATCGGATGAATTATCGGATATAAAAAACGAAATCAGCTCGTATGTACAAAGTAAAATAGACTTAACTAAATTACAAATCGCTGAAGATTTAAGCAGACTTATATCAAGTATAGCTATTAAAGTGGTATTATTTTATATCGCATTATTTATGTTAATTTTTTTATCGATGGCTGCTGCTTTTGCCATAGGTAGTTATTTCAACAGCAATCAGGTAGGCTTTTTATTGGTTGCAGGTGTATATTTTGTTAGCGGTATTATATTTTACCTTTTAAAGGGGATTTTAATTCAAACGCCTATTATAAAAGCCATTATTCATTTGTTTTTTCCTAATTTCAGCCAATATGACAAAGAATAAATATAGCCATATCAGATCATTTAAAGATTTTGAGAACGAAAAAATGCTATTGCATTACCAAATACGTCTCACAGAAAAAAAACTGGAAATCAAAAAACTTGAGCTAAAAGAATATCTCAATCCTGTTCGATTTTTCTCATCCATGTTTAACGATTTATATCGTCCGGCATTTGATTTAATAAAATCAGTAGTTATGCATTTTTTAGAACGCAATGAGAAAAAGAGAGCTAAGAAGAAAGCTAAAAAGAAAGAGTCTGCTATGGACGACAAATCACAAGCTTCCTAAAAGAAAAAGAGACCCCAAGGGGGTCTCTGAAAAAACAAAATATACTATAACATAATTAGTAATTAAAATAAACCATATGAGGATATGAATAAGTATTGCTTAAGGTACTATTCACAGTAGCATCGGTAGCATCTAATATTTCCACCTGATTATTATCTGAATCCAGACCATAGACTTCACCTGTTTCAGGATCTACATCTATACCATAATAAATACTCTCTGACCATTTTTCTGTTGGTAACTCAGTATCATCTATACCCATTTTATAGGTACCATCCAAAGTATAATACACATCTCCATCAGAAGATATGGCTAACAAATTACTTCCATAAGTACTTACTGTACCTGTTAAACTATAGCTTTGAGCTATTTCATCAGTAGAGGTATTGATTTTATAAATTGCTGCTGAAGTATACGACCAAGAGTCATCGTAAGTACCTTTACAATATACCCAAATATTGTCTTCATCATCTGCTTTTAAAGTAACAGGGCTATATCCTACGGTTATCGTATCTGTCACCTCTCCCGTTTCCACATCGATAACAGATATGGTATTATCGGTAGTCCAGCCACCTGAATTAGCTACATATACTTTAGTGCCCACTTTCGCCATCATTTCAGGTCCATTACCCACGTTTATTTCATCCACAATCTCAAAAGACTCAAAGTTATAAACAAACACCTGACCATTATAGGCACCATTTGAAATATATACGGTATTATCAGAAGCTTGTACAACATATCTTGGATAAGATAAATCTTCATCATCAATAGTTGCAACCGATATAAAATTATTCATACCCACAATCTCCACTTTTTGAGAATTATTTACCACAATAAAACCTAAAGTATCAACCACTTCGAAATCCTGAACAATATCCCCAATCGAAGTTCCATTTACCGAAGAGTAAATATCTTTATCAACAGTACCATCTTCGCCATAGTAGGAAACAACCCCATTATTTGAATAAAAATCCCCCTGACATACCACAAATGCTCCTTTTAAAGATGAATATTCTGCAATATCATCATCATTTGAACATGATATTAATGAAACAACCAGCAAGGCTAGTGCAACAAAATGAAAATTTAAAACTTTTTTCATAATTATATATATTTATTAAAATTTATACTTTAGTTTGAAATGATATAAACGACCAGGCATTGGATAAGAACGTACCATTTGGTACTGTTCTGCAAAAGCATTATCAATACCCAAAGAACATGTTATTTTTTGCTTCCCCATTAACAATTCTCTCGCCAAATCTGCGCTCACTAAAGAGTAAGGATCCAACTTACCACCATTATCATCATAGGTACGTTCAGTTACAAAGCGCCAGTTTACATCCAAATAAAACTGATGCCAATCCATATTTATATTCAAAGAACTTATCCATTCAGGAGCATAATACAACGATTGGCCCGGTTCTACACTATCATCCATGGTATCCTCTATCGTTGCTTTATTGTAGGATAAAGCATATGAGGCGTGTACATTTAATTCCTGTATCGGTTTAGTGTAATCAAGCTTTACATCAACACCTCTGGTTAATACATCTTCATAATTTTTAGCATACCAGGTAGATCCTTCTGGTCTCCAAACAATCATATTGTTTATGTAACCATAATAAGTGGAAATATCCAATTTAAACTCACCAACTTCATCTGTTTTAAAAACATATACATTACCCAATTCATAGGACCATCCCTTCTCTTGTTTTAGGTCTGGATCTCCACCCGGATCCCAATACATGTCATTAAACGTTGGACGCCTGAATTTTTGAGAATAGGCTGATCTTAAAAACCAGGATTCTTCCTTTAAGGTATAGCTGGCCCCTAAACTTAACAAGATAGCTGAGTTACTCCTTTTACCCCAATCTTTACGCAAACTACCGTTTACCTTTAGTTTATTTACTACATACTTTAGCCCAGTTACAATGGCCAGTGAATAATCATATTTGTTTCCATTGTAGGCGGCCACATCAGCTGAGGTATAGCTATAATCAAAAGCTCCATCAAAAGTCAACTTTTCAAACAAATAAACTCTGTAACTCGCATCTACCATCCATTTTTTACTCTTAATCCGCGAATCAATAAGCAAACTTTCGGCATCTTCACTTTCCTTATCGGTATAATGCTGATCGGTATAAAACCAAGCAGTTTTTAGGTTGAGCGCAGAGGTATGCATTACTTTTTTCCAATGCAGGAACATACGTAATGTCGAATCTTTCTGATTTTCAAAATTTTCGAGTGATGAGCCTTCTATATTGGGAATATTCAAATCTTTTATTTGTCCCCATATACCTCCTTTAAGTTCAGAATACTTACTATTATTGAAACTAAAGTACTGTTGAAATCCTTTTTGGTGATAATCAGCATTCTCTCTATTATAAGTCTCCTGTTTGATCTCATCGAAATATTCAAAATCTCCATCAGATTGATCCCCCCAAAGGCTACCCGAGAAACTCCATTTTAAATGCTGAACCTGATAAATTGCAGCTCCTTTAATGGTATTCATTGAACCATAC
This sequence comes from Saccharicrinis sp., assembly GCA_041584155.1. GTDB lineage: Bacteria > Bacteroidota > Bacteroidia > Bacteroidales > Marinilabiliaceae > Saccharicrinis. Next base: position 14,816 of record JBFHEL010000036.1, on the reverse strand, counting down.
GACACCGTTGCTGAACCAATATTAGTTGTAAGTTCATTGCCTGGATTATAATCTATATTTAATGCTCCTCCAAAAGTACCACTCCCATAATTTACTCCCGAGGCCCCGGGAAGAATACTTACTGATTGATTTGATAATATGGGAATATTAGATATATCTGAAGAACCCAGGGTAACCGAGTTAACCGGAAAACCATTCCAGTTAACCTGTGTATGCGAAGCCCCTAAGCCTCTTAACGAAACAGAAGAAGAAGCACCCGGAGATCCATATGATTTTACATTTATTGAAGTAGAATATTGCAGTACTTCACCTAAAGTACGAAACGAAAATTGAGCTAACTGTCTCTTGTTTAACGATTCTTTTTGAGCTCCTTCCGACAGATATTCCTTTCTGTTTTTTACTACATTCACCTGCTCAATCTGCAAGGTGTCTCTGGCAATATCCTGGCATAATATTAGCCCTTGTCCAAAAACAGACAACATAAAGACACACAACAATACCTTTTTCATTGGTTTAAAATAATGACTTAAAAGTAATGTTCGTGAAACCGGAAAGGATACAACATCAGCTATTGAATATAGACTTAATTGTTATCATGTAATTTATTCCGAATAACATGAACAGTTTGATTTCTTATTGGCAGGTCTTCTGACTTATTCCGATTCTTTATCGCCTTCCCATTTTATCCGTTAAAACCTAATGATCAACGGACTGTGTTTATCTTATCCTGACTTAAAGCCTAACATAAAACCCAAACACCTGAATCTGCAAAAGCTACTTCAGGTAACAGTGGCTGAGTGATAAAAAACATACTATCCTGTTAAGTAAACAGGATCGGAACTTACAGCAGCGGATACTGTTGCCGATTTACACGGCATTCCCTTTTTTCCTGATGATTAATATGAATTATTAATACCAGACCAATAGGCGCAAAAGTAGTAATAATTTTAAGTTAAAAAAATAAATCATTTCTTTTTAGTCCCATGCAAAATTGTACTTTTACATTTAGTGTATTTTGAAATAAAAACGACAATGAAAGAAGATAATAAACACATAATTAAGACATTACGCAATACTTTAAATAAACACAATTACAATTACTACGTACTTAATCAACCAGAAATTTCAGATTTCGAATATGACAGGATGATGAGAGAATTGATTGAATTAGAACAACAACATCCTGAATTCCACGATCCAAACAGCCCAACACAAAGAGTAGGAAGTGATATATCTAATGATTTCAGTCAAATCATTCATAAATATCCCATGCTTTCGCTGGGAAATACATATAACGAAGGAGAAATTGCTGATTTTCACCAAAGAGTTTCAAAAGCGATTGGACATGATATAGAATATGTTTGCGAATTAAAATATGATGGTACATCAATTAGCCTGAACTATGAAAATGGCAGACTTGTGCATGCGGTAACAAGAGGAGATGGAGAAAAAGGAGATGATGTTACTACGAATGTAAAAACCATCAAAAGCATACCATTGGAATTGACCGGAAATTATCCTGATTACCTTGAAGTAAGAGGAGAAATATTTATTCCAAACGCAGAGTTCATAAAAATAAACGAAAGAAGAGAGGAAGAAGGAGAACTCCCCTTTGCCAATGCCCGTAATGCAGCGGCTGGTTCGTTAAAAATGAAAAAAAGTGCAGATGTTGCCAAACGTGGGCTTGATTGTTTTTTATACTATTTACTAGGCGAAAGCCTACCCTCCTCAAGGCATTCTGAAAATCTTGAAATGGCACGTTTATGGGGATTTAAAATACCTACTTATTATAAAATATGTACCTCTTTAGATCAAATAAATGACTTTATCAGTTATTGGGATAAAGAGCGTTTTAATTTACCCTTCGAAATTGATGGGATAGTTATAAAAGTGAACGATATCAATCTGCAAAATGAATTGGGAAATACAGCCAAAACACCACGATGGGCCATCTCCTATAAATTTCAGGCAGAAGAGGCACGTACACTTTTACTATCAGTTAGTTATCAGGTTGGCAGAACAGGAAAAATAACGCCAGTAGCTAATCTTGAACCCATCCAACTGGCGGGCACTACGGTAAAAAGAGCTTCGTTGCACAATGCGGATATAATTGATCAACTTAATCTTCATGAAAATGATTATGTGTATGTTGAAAAAGGTGGTGAAATTATTCCAAAAATTACCCGTGCTGATGAAAATGCCCGAAATCCTCTTTCATCTAAAATAGAATTTATTACACACTGCCCAGAATGCGGCACTCAATTGATTCGGCCCGAAGGTGAGGCTGCTCATTTTTGTCCCAATGACAAAAAATGTCCTCCTCAACGAAAAGGAAAAGTAGAGCACTTTGTCAGTCGCAAAGCCTTAAATATTGATTCTATGGGAGAACAAATTGTCGATCTTTTGTTTGAAAAAGGCTTAATTGAAGATGTTAGTGGTATTTACGACCTGACTTTCGAAAAACTAAATGGACTTACCCGCGTTACCGGAGATGATGAAAACAAGAAACTCTTTAGTTTTCAGGAAAAGTCAACACAAAATCTTCTGGCTGGCATTGAAGCATCTAAAAGCATACCCTATCCTAATGTAGTGTTTGGCTTAGGCATAAAACATGTTGGAGCCACGGTAGCCAAAGTATTGTGTAAAAATTTTATTTCCATAGACAAATTAGCTTCAGCATCTCTGGAAGAACTTACAGCCATAGATGATATTGGTCCTAAAGTGGCAGAGAGTGTTCTGAATTACTTTAATGATGAAGACAACAGAGTTTTAATACAACGCTTAAAAAATGCCGGACTACAATTAGAAGGTGAAGAGGTTCAAAAAAGCGGGGAAAAGTTCAATAATCAATCATTTGTAGTGAGTGGAACATTTAACCATTTCTCACGCGACGAATTAAAGAGCATTATTGAAAATAACGGGGGCAAAAACCTTAGTGGTGTTTCGGCAAAAACATCGTATCTTGTGGCTGGAGAAAAAACTGGTCCCAGCAAATTAGAGAAAGCAAAAAAATTAAATGTTAAGATAATTACCGAATCTGAATTTATAGATTTATTAGAAAATTAAGGTCAGTGAATTACATAATCAAAATGCGTACTAAAATAGGAAGCTACTTATTAAGTAAGAAAATTAAGCAATTAAACCTAAAGCCGGTTGTTTGCAATTTAAAACAAGCTCAAAAAATAGGATTGGTTTTTAATGCTCATTCAGACAAGAGCATTAAAGCCATCAAAGGCATTGAGAAATATTATCTGGATAAAAATATAACTATTGAAACAATGGGTTTTTCACATACTAAGCACTTAAATAGTATGCTCATTGGCGATAAAAACCATCATTATGTTTGTTTAAAGGATTTTAACTGGTTTTACAAGCCTAAAAACCCCCTTATCAAGGATTTTATGGATAAAAGATTTGACATCCTGATCAATCTGTTTACCGAAAATGATTTTCCTGTAGAGTACATGGTTTGTGCCTCTCAGGCTAATTTTAAGGTAGGTAGTGCTCATCTTAACAATAAAATGCACGATTTTATGATTGATATTGGAAATAAAAAGGACGATATTACATATTTGGCCTCTCAGATAAATCATTATTTGAATATATTAAATAATTGATGGCATAAAAATTGATAAATTGAGAGTCGACAACAAACTAAAATAAATAACCAAAACATACGAAAATGAATACTCAATTTTTTTACATTCTGACAATTAGTGTTCTTTTATTATCCTCTTGTGCTGCTCACAAGGTTGAGCGGGTTTCTCCCGATGAAGCCATCGATTTAAGTGGCAGATGGAATGATACTGATTCAAAAATGGTAGCTGAAGCGATGGTTGACCAGATATTATCTGCTTCCTGGATAGACAATTATCAGAGAGAGCACAATGGAAAAAAACCTGTTGTGGTAGTTGGTATTATTTATAACAAATCACATGAACATATTAGTTCCGAAACTTTTATTAAGGATATTGAACGCTCATTTATTAATAGCGGCAGAGTAAGATTAGTGCAAGCGGGAGATAAACGCGAGGAATTGCGGAAAGAAAGAGCTGCCCAACAGGAGTTTGCTTCTTTAGAAACAGCAAAACAATGGGGAAAAGAATTAGGAGCTGACTTTATGTTGAATGGAGATATCAATTCTATTGTGGATTCCTACAAAAACGAAAGGGTTAATTATTATCAAACCAATCTTGAGCTTTCTAATTTAGAAACCAATGAAATAGTATGGATTGGTGATAAAAAAATCAAAAAGTACATTAATAAATAAGTTGTTCACTACACTTTATAAAGATCTACTCCATTCAAATTTAACACATGCTTTTTTCAAAAGAATCAGCATCTGTTTGAATGGAGCAGATATGCTATGAAGCTATTTTAAATACATTATCTGCAGATGTAATATGTTTGGATCGATAAATTATTGTTTTCGATATTTATTTTTGTTGCTTATAACTGTTGTTTTAAGCAGTTGTGCAACCTACTATCAAAAAAATTTTCAATTGCAGGACTACATAAGCAATGGTAATTTTAATGCTGCAAATAAACTGCTTGATAAAGATAAAAAAGGAGATCAAGGCAATAACCGCGTATTAAATTACATGAACAGAGGGCTTGTTAATTTTATGCTGGGCAATTACGAAACGAGCAACTATTATTTTAACAAAGCTGATTTATATAACGAAGATTTCAGTTCAGGTATTGGGAATGAAGCGCTGGCTTTAATTTCTAATCCTATGGTAAAACCATATAAGCCTGAAGATTTTGAAGCTGTAATGGTGCATTATTATAAATCATTAAACTATTTAATGCTGAATAACTATGAAGATGCTCTGGTTGAATGCCGTAGAATAAATATACAACTTCAGGAGTTAAATGATAAATACAAAAAAACGAAAAACAAATATGCCAATGATGCATTTGCACATAATTTAATGGGCATGATTTATGATGCTTCCGGCGATAAGAACAATGCTTTTATTGCTTACCGTAATGCTTACGATGCCTATAAAAATGAATATACAGAATTGTTTAATCTGGATGCGCCTGAACAATTAAAAAAGGATCTAGTACGCACCTGCTATCAAATAGGCTTTATGCAGGAATATGAATTTTACAGTAAGCAATTTAACATTACCTATAATCCCGAAAATGAAACTGATGGGTCATTAATATTTTTATGGATGAATGGATTTGGACCTGTAAAAGCTGAGTGGAGTATAAACTTCACCAATACAGGATACAATAACGGCTGGGTAACCTTTGTAAATGAAGACTTTGGCTTTAATTTTCCTATTTATATTGGTAATAGAAAAGGTAGTGAACAAAGTGCTTTCAAAAATTTATCTTTTCTTCGTGTTGCCTTTCCCAAATATGTAGAACGAAAACCTCAATTCAATCAGGCATCCATAGTATACAATAACATTTCCTATCCACTTGAATTATCGGAAAATATCAACGCCATTGCTTTTCAATCCTTAAGAGACCGTATGGCCCGCGAACTCTCCAACGGGATAGCCCGATTAGTAACCAAAAAAGCCATGGAATCTCTGGTCAACAGCGAAGACAAAAATCTGGGTACCATAGTAAGTATCATCAATGCCGTTACAGAAAAAGCTGATACCCGTAATTGGCAGTCTCTACCCTATGCCATCCATTATACACGTATCCCTCTTAAGCAAGGAGATAACCAATTGAAACTTCAGGTAAATGGCAATCAACAGTCCGAATCATTCAATTTTCATATTACGAAAGGAGAAACACGCTTTTTTACATACCACCAATTAAAGGGTGAGAAAGTATATTAACTATCTGGCTGGCATCTGTTTTCAGCAGACAACTCAAAAAGACTTTTATTTTTTTTACGACAAATAGGTTTTAAGTACAGAAAACATAGATTAATCAATAAAATTATAACGTTTCAATAAAATTTCTTTGCCACTGACACTTTAATTGTATTTTACATCAGAATTTTAATTTTTTTAAGTGTGTATATTAATCAACTTAGCTTTAATCATAATTTAAAATCCTGGAAAAAGCAATTTACCCTTTTTGCTGAAATGATGGGATGCAGTATGATTTTGGCCAAGGAAATAAATCCTGATGAGTTGGTAGCAATTGCCTATAGCCACCCTTCAGAAAATAATTTATTGATTAATTTACAGCACCATAATAGTTTTACTTTAGAGATCATAAATGAGAATCAGATTCGCTCTTTTTCAAATTTACAATTCAATGATCAGTACGATTCCTACATAGAAAGACAATCCGGGTTAAAAAGTTTCTATGGTGTTCCTATCTATGATCCCTTGGGAAAAGTATTTGGTGCCTTATGTATATATTCCAGGCACTTAAGTGACTTATCAAATAAAAATATTCACTATTTAAAACAAATAAAAACTCTCTTAGAAGATGATTTAAAAATCATTAAGCAGTCAGAACAGATAAAAAACATACCGCAAGACACCTTATTAAATGACGATGAAAAATTCAAATACTTTTTTCATTATTCACCTGTGGGAATTTTCTTTTTTGATAAAAATAAAACCATCACTGATTGCAATGAGAAATTTTGCGATATTCTAAAATCCAACCGGGCTACTTTGTTAGGACTTACTATGGATAAGCTTCAGGATAAAAGAATTATACCAACCATTGATTGTGCCTTATTGGGAGTTGAAGATGTATATGAAGGAGAATACCATTTGACCACCAATAACAATATCATCTACATCTTATTAAAAACTTCCCCCCTCTATAATCAAAAAAAACATATTTCAGGAGGAATTGGTATTATTGAAGATTTATCTTACAAGAAGAATGTTGAAGATGCATTAAGAGAGAGTGAACTGAAATACAAAGATTTAGTTGAAAAAATTAACGATGTTATCTTTTCTATCGATAAAGAAGGCATTTGCACTTATATTAGTCCGGTAGTAAATGTACTTATTAGCTATACACCCAAAGAAATTATTGGACATCACTTTATTAATTTTATTCAGGAAAACTATAAATTAAACTTTTTTGCTGCCTTAAATAAAGTTTCAACTGGAGCAAATGTTGTTTCTGAAATTAAATTGAGAAGTAAAGATGGAACTGATCATTGGATAAAAGCCTCTATGCGGCCTATTTATGACAACAATGGTAATTATTCAGGTATGCATGGTATTGCTCAGGATATTGGAGAAGCCAGAATGGCGGAACTCTCTTTAAAAGAAAGTGAAAAACAATTCAGGTTGGTAGCCACTCATATTTCTGATATTATCTTTGAGTGGAATCCTTTGAATGATGAGTTAAAGTGGCATGGTAACCCGGAAGTTATTTCTCCTTATTTAAATTCGGTTAAAACATTTAGTCAACTCAATGCTTTCATACACCCTGATGATAAATCCTTAATTGTATCTAACTGGCACAATGCTCTGAACAGTAAAATAGCCTGGAAACAAGAATTTAGAATATGTATTCCAGAAAATAAAATCATTTATATAAAAGGTAATGGATTAATCCTTTTCAAAGGAGAAATTGGCTATAAAGGTTTTGGTACATTAACCGATATTAGCCGCGAAAAAAGTCTAATAGCTAATCTACAGTTAACCAATGAAATGTTAGAAGAAAATATTTCAAAAGTTAACGGATTATTATTGGCAATACCCGATATGATGTTTGTGTTTAACAAGGAAGGAATTATAACTGATTATCACACCAATAATGAAGATGCTCTATATTGTAAGTCATCTCATTTTATCAATAATCATGTTACAAAAACTTTACCTCCCAACATTGCCGATCTGACATTAAAATACATTGATAAAGTGCTGATGCATAAGAATATTGAAACTTACAGATATGCACTAGAAGTACAAAATAAGATATGCACCTACGAATCGCGCATGGTGTATTTGAACCCTACACACACCCTGTCTATCATTCGGGATGTAAGCGAACAGGAAAAGGCTGAAAACGACCTGATAAAAGCCAAGGAAAAAGCGGAAGAAAGCGACAGACTTAAATCTTCGTTTTTGGCAAATATGAGCCACGAAATACGAACACCCATGAATGGTATTATTGGTTTTTCAGAATTACTAAAATCCAAAAACCTGACGCCTGATGATAAACACTATTATACATCGGTAATTGTGGATAGTGGTCATCAGCTACTGGATATTATTAATGATGTGCTTGAAATATCAAAAATAGAAACCGGACAAATATCAATACATATAGCAGAAACAGATGTTCATAAACTTAGTGAATCATTGGTAAAGTTCTTTCGCAAGAGAGCTGAACACAAGAAGAATACCCTTATTATAAAAACTACGAATAATGGGGCTCAAAACATAATAAAAACGGATGAAACCAAACTTCGTCAAATTCTGAATAATTTGGTTAGCAATGCTATAAAATTTACCAAAAACGGCACAATAGAAATAGGATACGAATTAAAAAATAACAATACAATTGAATTCTATGTTCAGGATTCGGGAATAGGCATTGCCCCTAAAGAACAAAGTATGATTTTTCAAAGATTTACCCAGGCTAATAGTCATATCATGCCAAAGAATAGCGGTACGGGACTGGGCTTATCCATATCGAAAAGTTTGGTTGAATTATTAGGTGGTCAAATATGGGTAGATTCCAAATTAAACGAAGGGTCTAGATTTACCTTCTCCCTACCCTATCAATCCTAATATCTTTTTAAATATAGCTTTACTTCAAATACATCAGCAACAAATCAACAAACATCCGATTAATAGTTGAACCCCTATTGTAATCATACAAAAAAGAAGAACTAACATTGACAAACAGGCTTTGAAAAAGCTCAAAACACGAAAGCAATTAATTGAACGGTTTATTGTTTACTTTAGCCCATAACAACAACCTAAAGATTTTACTCATTTACGCATCAAAAGCTATTTATTACTCCGTCCTAAGAAACTCACATTTCACCGAATCTATCTTTGCAAACCTGTTGTTTATTTTCTCTATTTCTGTTTGACGATTACTAAATTCTATAATACAGCTTAAATCAAACTGTTGATTAACTATATTTAGATTTTCTTCTTTAACAATGCGCATTATATCATTCATTACCAAATAATCGAAATGAACGGCATACACATCATTGACGGTTTTTTCAACAATAGAAGTATTACTGATTGCATCAATGGTGGCTTCTTTATAAGCATGAATTAAGCCTGGAACTCCTAGTTTGGTTCCGCCAAAATACCTGATTACAACGACTAAAATATTTGTAAGTTCATGTGACTTTATCTGACCATGAATGGGTTTTCCTGCAGTCCCCGAAGGTTCACCATCATCATTGGCTCGGTATCTAAGTCCATCTACCCCCAATTGCCAGGCAAAACAATGATGACGGGCATCGTAATATTGTTCCTTTAATGACTTAATATGTTCTTTTATTTCTTCTTCAGTGTAGACAGGATAAGCATAGGACATAAACTTACTGCCTTTCTCTTTATATAAACCTTCAGAAGGAGATAGTATTGTTTTGTAATTATCTGTAACTTGACTCATGAAATAAATTAAGATCGTCAAATGTAATGATTTTTGCTTAAAAGTCCGAAGCCACAAGTTTTGTACTCAAAGCTTTCATAAATAGAAAACAGTATACATAAGCAATTGGTATAGTTAGTCGGATAAAATCCTAATGGATTCATATTTTAAGTCTATGAACCGAATTAAACCCTTATATTTACTTCTAACAAAACGCTAAAAATGAATATCATAGGTAATTATTATATAAATAACGGTAAAGTACTCGATAAATCTACTTATAAAGAGATCAGCAAATCAAATACGATTATTTATGAAGTTTTCAGGGTGGAGCACCATATTCCTCTTTTTCTTAAGGATCATATACAGCGATTATTTCAAAGCTTATCAAAAGCTGATATGAACTATCGTTTTGATGCAGAAGAAATTCAGCACACCATTCATCAACTTATCTCTATTTCAGAAATCGGCAAGGGGAATATTAAAATCTCCTGCATCTGTTCCAATAAAACGGTTACCAATTACTTCATTCATTTTATAAAAACCAGCTATCCTACAGCATCCATGTATCGTCATGGTGTTCGTACCATATTGCTGGAAGCAGAAAGAAAGAACCCAACTATAAAAGTGGCTAATACCATTTTACGTGCTTCTGCCAATAAAGAGCTATTCAGACAACATGCCTTTGAAGCCTTACTGGTGAACCATCATGGTTTTATTACGGAAGGAAGTAGAACTAATGTGTTTTTCATTATAAAAGACACCATTTATACAGCACCTGAAAACAAGGTGTTACCAGGAATCATGCGCTCAAAAGCGATAGATATAATTGCTGATAAAAAAATAAAATTTAATGAAAAATCCATTCATGTCTCTCAATTATCTCATACAAATGCGGTGTTTGTAACAGGTACTTCACCTCGAATTTTGCCAGTGAAATTCATCAATGATTTTACATTTGAAGTAAACCACCCTATCATGCGTGATTTAATGAGTAGTTTACTTCAAATGATTGAAGAGTATCAGTAATGCACTTATCTTTTTATGCGATTTGGGTATCTCAGCATATCCATATGCTTTCACCCCAATACTGTTCAAAAAAAACAGAGGCTTTTGATATATGCAATAAGCTCTAAACTATGTTATAACGAAGCCAATGCTTCATTAAAAATCCTACTTGGACGCATGGCTTTAGTTGCAAGCTCATCATTTGGAAAATAATAACCTCCAATATTTTGTGCAACACCTTGACAATCGATCATATCTTTAAGGATAATCCCTTCATTTTTTTGTAACGATTCTGCCAATTTAGAAAAACGAACCTTTAAATCCATATCTTCATTTTGTTCTGCCATAGCCTGAGCCCAATATAAGGTTAGGTAAAAATGACTGGTTCTGTTATCAGGTTCATTCACCTTACGCGAGGGAGATTTATCATTTTGAAGAAATATACTATTGGCTTTATTCAAAGCTTTGGCCAAAAGAACAGCTTTATTATTACCTGTTTTATGACCTAAATCTTCGAGAGATACGGCGAGGGCTAAAAACTCACCCAGAGAATCCCAACGCAAATGACCTTCGCTTAAAAACTGTTGTACATGCTTAGGTGCTGATCCTCCTGCACCTGTTTCATACAAACCACCTCCGGCTAACAAAGGCACAATAGAAAGCATTTTCGCACTGGTTCCCAACTCTAAAATAGGGAATAAATCTGTCAGATAATCGCGGAGCACATTTCCTGTAACAGAAATAGTATCCAACCCAGCTTTCACTCTATTTAAAGTATATTTTATAGCTTCAACAGGATTTAATATTCTCACTTCAAGCCCCGATAAATCATATTCTTTTAAATAAGTCTTTACCTTTACAATCAGGTTAACATCATGAGCTCTGTTCTCATCTAACCAGAATATAGCAGGATTCTTGGTTGCTTTTGCTCTATTCACTGCCAGCTTAACCCAATCCCTGACAGGCAGATCCTTGGTCTGACACATACGCCATATATCTCCTTTTTCAACCTGATGCTCAAAAACAACTTTTCCAGCAGTAGTGACAACTTTAACCACACCATCCGCTGCAATTTCAAAGGTTTTATCATGCGAGCCATACTCTTCTGCCTTTTGTGCCATCAAACCTACATTAGATACATTACCCATAGTAGTTACATCGAAGGCTCCATTGTCCTTACAAAAAGTTATTGTCTCCTGATAAATACCGGCATAACAACGATCAGGAATCATGGCTTTCATGTCCTTTAATTTTCCATCCGGTCCCCACATTTTTCCTGAGGTACGCAGTGCTGCAGGCATAGATGCATCAATAATAATATCACTGGGCACATGTAAATTAGTAATTCCTTTATCCGAATTAACCATGGCTAACTCTGGACTTGTTTTATAGACCTGTTGAATAGCCTCTTCAATCTCATGCTGTTTTTCTGCCGGTAAACTTGCTATTTTGGTATACACATCACCTAAGCCATTATTGGCATCCACTCCAAGTTCTTCGAATAAATTAGCATACTTATCAAAAACATCCTTAAAAAACACCTTTACGGCATAACCAAACATAATGGGATCTGAAACCTTCATCATGGTAGCTTTCAAGTGCAATGACAATAAGACATCTTGTTGTTTGGCTGCCTTAATTTCTTTTTCGTAAAAAGCACACAAAGCTTTTTTACTCATCACAGAACCATCTATTACCTCACCTTTTAACAGAGGTGTTTTTTCTTTAAGCACTTGTATAGTTCCATCCTTTTTAACCAGCTCAATACGAACACAGTCTTCTTTATCAGACACATATGATTTTTCGCTTGCATAAAAATCACCCTCCTGCATATGAGCCACATGAGATTTTGAAGAACTCGACCACTCTCCCATGGAATGAGGATTATTTTTAGCATATAATTTAACTGCCTCTGCCACTCTTCTGTCAGAGTTACCTTCGCGTAATACCGGATTCACAGCACTTCCTAATATCTTAGAATAACTTGCTTTAATCGCTTTTTCAGCTTCATTTTTTGGCTCTACAGGATACTCTGGAACAAGATACCCATGCTCCCTCAGTTCTTTAATAGCTGCAATTAGCTGAGGAATAGAAGCACTAATGTTTGGTAGCTTAATAATATTGGCTTCGGGCATTTTTGCTATTTCTCCCAATTGAGCCAAGGCATCGGGTTGTTTTTGATCTTCGGTCAGATAATCCGGAAAATTAGCTAAAATCCTGGCTGTTAAAGAAATATCCTTTAACTCAACTTCTACATTGGCTGCCTGTGTAAAAGATTCTACGATAGGCAAAAAAGAATAGGTAGCTAAAGCAGGTGCTTCATCTGTTTTGGTGTAAATAATTTTTGATGCTTTTGTCATAATCAAAAAATGTTACTAATGGCAATTATTGATTTGGTTAATAGTACAACAATGCCAATTATTAAAAAGGTTATATTATTTAGGAAATGTAATGATTTGGTTTATTAACCAACAACATTAAATATTTAGTGTTCATTATATTTCAACATCAAGGTCAAATTTTTTAGAGAGCGACAACAATGAAGGATTTTTTTCCAGCATTAATTTAGCCCTCTCTGCAGCAGTATAAGCCTTTTTTTGTTCTCCTTGTTCATCAATTACAACCTTTGCTTCCAACTGAAGATGGGCATTTTTCAACTTCCGCTTTAAATAAGGCAATAACTTTGATTTCTCTGCAATCAGCTCCTTTTCCTGGGTTACATTCTTAAGTTTAACACTTAGAACAGTCCCATTGTGCAGTATAGGCTGATGGTTTTTTAAGATACTTGCCAACCTGGGATGCTTTTCCTGCATCTGTACCATATAATTTAGCCACTCCTGTTTCAGACTATCTTGTGAAACCGTATTATTCCAGGAAGGGTCGATATACTCATCAACGTGCTCCGCATTTTTTTCATAGTCCGAATTTGGATAGTCATTAACAATTACAGTTTCCTCAGAAAGTGCTGCTTTAAGCGAAAAGGTCTTAAACACATTCTTTGCATCTGTGCTTCCTCTTGTGGAAGTCTTTTTACTTTTAACCACGGACGGAGCGTTTTTTTGATAACCGCTCGACTGAGCACCGGTTGATGTTTTTTTCACACCCTCACCGGAACCGTTTACTTTCTCAGTCTTTTTATTTACTTTTTTTTGTAATCAGTGAGAATACGAGCTGCTTTAATTAAGGCAAACTCTACATGTAAGCGTTTATTTTTCGCTACTCTATATTGCAAGTCACAGTTATTGGTAATTTCCAAGGCATCAATTAAAAAGTTAACCTGACTTTTTTGTCCCTGAGCGGCGTATTTCTCTTTAATCTTGGCCCCCACATCCAATAGCTGCACAGTTGCAGCATCCTTACAAACCAATAAATCGCGCAAATGCGAACTCAATCCCGATATAAAATGATGTGCATCAAAGCCTCGTTTTAAAATCTCATCAAAAATCAAGAGTGTTTGCGTAGTATCTTCTGCCAGAAAGGCATCTACCAACCTGAAATAAAAATCATAATCCAATACATTCAGATTATCAATAACCTGCTGATAGCTTATTTCTTTTCCTGAGAATGCCACAATCTGGTCAAAAATCGACAAGGCATCCCGCATAGCACCGTCCGCTTTTTGAGCAATAACCGTTAATCCTTCTTCTTCTACTTCTACCTCTTCATTTTTTGATACAAATTGCAGGTGTTTCACTGCATCCTCAATGGAAATACGGTTGAAATCATAAATCTGACAACGCGATAAAATAGTTGGTAAGATTTTATGTTTCTCGGTAGTGGCTAAAATAAAAATAGCATGTTTAGGAGGCTCCTCCAGGGTTTTCAGGAATGCATTAAAGGCTGCCTGTGATAACATATGAACCTCATCAATAATATAAACACTATAATGTCCAATTTGAGGAGGAACACGTACCTTATCAATCAGGCTTCTGATATCTTCTACTGAGTTATTGGAAGCTCCATCCAGCTCATGAATATTGTATGACCTATTTTCGTTAAACGACTGACAGGATTCACACTCGTTACATGCCTCAAAGTCAGCTGTTATATTAGAACAGTTAATTGTTTTAGCGAAAATACGTGCACAAGTAGTTTTACCTACCCCACGAGGTCCACAAAATAAATAAGCATGCGCTAACTGGCTTCCTTTAATTGCATTTTTTAATGTAGTTGTGATATTTTGTTGTCCTACTACTGAAACAAAAGTAGAAGGACGGTATTTACGGGCTGAAACAATATAATCCATGTATGTTTTTTTTGCTGATGACAAATATAAAATTTAAAAGCGGGCATTC
>JBFHEL010000035.1:0-18746 GCA_041584155.1 Saccharicrinis sp. | reverse complement strand
TTTATTGTTGAAGTAGGAAATATTGAAAGTTTAGAGATGCCCAATATAATCACATCCGGCACTCGAAGAATACCGGATGTGAATATCAATTAATGATTGATTTAGTATACTGCTTCGGCTACCTTCTTTACACTTTGTGTGGCCATCATGGTATAAAAGTGGATGATAGGTACGCCATTCTTTTTTAAATCAAGAGCCTGCTGTGTGCACCATTCAACGCCTACCTGCTTAACATCGTCATTGTTTTTACATTTACGTAATTCTCTGGCAAAGTCTTCAGGAATTTCGCAGCTGAATATTTTAGGTAACACAGTAAGCTGATTGGCTAAAGTGACAGGTTTTATTCCAGGTATAATTGGTATAGTAATGCCTGCAGCGCGACACTTATCAACAAAGTCGTAATATTTTTTGTTGTCAAAGAACATCTGAGTCATTACATATTCAGCTCCGGCATCAACCTTAGCTTTTAAATAAGCTAAATCAGATTCCATATTGGGTGCTTCCTCGTGTTTTTCAGGGTAGCCAGCCACTCCAAAAGCAAAAGGTGTTTGAAAAGGTTCTCCCTCTGTTCCGTCAAGGAAAATGCCTTTGTTTATGTTGTTTACCTGCTCGGCTAATTCAATGGCATATTGATTGCATCTTTCGTCGCGGGGAGGATATTTTTCTTTGTGTGTATCATCTCCTCGAAGCAACAAAACATCGTGTATGCCTAAGAAGTTAAGGTCGATCAATGCATATTCGGTTTCGCTGCGGGTAAATCCACGAGAAATAATATGAGGAATTACCTTAATGCCATACTTATTTTGGATGGATGCTGCAACAGCAACAGTACCGGGACGTTTGCGTATCACTTTTTTTTCCACAAAACCCTGGCTGTTGGTTTCAAATTTGTATTCTTCACGGTGAGATGTGATATTGATAAACTGTGGATTGAACTCTTTTAAAGTATCGATAGTTTTATGAACCCTATCAATATTATTTCCTTTTAAAGGAGGTAATAGCTCA
This sequence comes from Saccharicrinis sp., assembly GCA_041584155.1. Taxonomy (GTDB): domain Bacteria; phylum Bacteroidota; class Bacteroidia; order Bacteroidales; family Marinilabiliaceae; genus Saccharicrinis. The sequence goes on along the minus strand of JBFHEL010000035.1, from coordinate 17,741 downwards.
AAGGAAAATTTGGTTTCTTTATCTTTTAAAATTAACTCTGCAGCTGTCATATGTGTTTTATAATTAATTTACTGAATTAAATATTGGTGCAAATTAGTTTTTATATATCTTATTACCAAACGCTTGCATATGTTGGGAGCGTTGGTTGTTCGCATCGTGGTTTTTAATATGTTGCTCTTTTATAGGCACCTGGATTGTTAGCTAAAAAGGCTTGATTCTATGTTGGCCTTGTAGTGCCCTTTTATCTGGAGCACTTTACTTTAGCTACTATCTGGTAGTGCTAATTTACTTTAACCCGTGCAACAATTATTTATAGCTCAGGTTCACTGGGATCCATTTTTCCATCTCCTCCACAGAAATGCCTTTGCGTTGAGCTAAATCTACTACCTGGTCTTTACCAATTTTGCCTATACCAAAATACATGGCTTTAGGATGGGCATAATACAGTCCACTTACCGAAGCGTTCGGGTACATACTAAAGTGTTCTGTCAAGGTGATGTTTGCATTTTTTTCAACTTCCATTAAATCAAATAATAGCCGTTTCTCGCTATGGTCGGGACAGGCAGGGTAGCCCATTGCCGGCCTGATTCCTCTGTATCTTTCGCGGATGAAGTTTTCTGTGTTAAACTCTTCATCAGGAGCATAGCCCCAGAATTCTCTGCGAACCCTGAAGTGCAGCAACTCGGCAAAGGCCTCGGCTAACCTGTCGGCTAAGGACTTTAAAAGGATAGCAGAATAATCATCCTGATCATCTTCATAGGTCTGAATCCATTTTTCAATACCTATGCCTGCGGTTATGGCAAAGCCTCCAATGTAGTCTTTTACTCCACTTTCAACAGGGGCTATGAAATCGGCCAAAGAGTGGAATGTTTCTTTGCCTGGCTTGTCCTGTTGCTCGCGTATTTGGTGAAATCTTGTTTTCTCTTTGTTTCGTTTTTCATCTGTGTAAACGATAATGTCATCGCCTTCGCTGTTGGCCGGGAATAGGCCAAAAACAGCTTTGGGAGTTAACATTTTGTCTTGTTCAATTTTGTCAAGCATGGCCTGGGAATCTCTCCAGAGCTTGAGGGCTTCCTCTGCCTTGCTTCTGGATTGATCACTATTGAATTTACTAAGCCATTGTTTCTCCTCTTCAGGACTTTTGATTTCTTCAATACCATTGTAGCTGCCTGTCAGGCTCCATGCCTGATAGAAGAAGGTCCAGTCGATAAATTTGCGTATTTCAGCTATTGAGTAATCTTCAAAAACCTGAATGCCAGTCATGTTAGGGGTGTGTACTTCGTTTTGACTCCAATTGATTTTAAAGTTGTTTTTTCTGGCTTCAGCAATAGGCTTAATCACAATGGCTTTTTTATTGGCGTTGCGATCACGTAGTTCCGCATATTCCTCACGGATATTCTTGGAGAACTGTTCTTTTCCTTTTTTAGATAATAAGGCACTTACCACTTGAGCACTCTTGGAGGCATCTTTTACATGCACCACCGGCTGGTCATATTCAGGTTCTATCTTAACAGCGGTATGAACTTTTGATGTGGTAGCTCCTCCAATCATTAAAGGAACAGTGAAGCCTGATCGTTTCATTTCTTTAGCTACGTTAACCATCTCTTCAAGAGAAGGTGTGATTAGACCACTCAGACCAATAATATCAACATCGTATTCAATAGCTTTTTTAAGGATCTTTTCAGTAGGTACCATAACGCCGAGGTCAATAACTTCGTAGTTGTTACAACCTAAAATAACGCCTACAATATTTTTACCTATATCGTGTACGTCGCCTTTTACCGTTGCCATTAATATCTTGCCATTGCTTGAAGATGCGCCGGAGGTAGTTTTTTCCTTTTCAATGATGGGCTGAAGAATAGCAACGGCTTTTTTCATTACCCTGGCTGTTTTAACCACCTGAGGCAGAAACATTCTTCCATCGCCAAAAAGCTCTCCTACCACATTCATTCCATCCATCAATGGTTGTTCAATGATTTCCAGTGCTGTTGGATATTTCTCCAACGCTTCATTTATATCAACACTTAAATAGTCACTGATTCCTTTTACAAGGCAATGAGTTAAGCGTTCTTCCAAAGTCCCATCCCGCCATGCAGCTTGTTGAATATCTGTTGCCGTATGCTGAGTGTTTTTTATGGTCTCGGCATATTCAACCATCCTGTCGGTGGCGTCGGGGCGTTTATTGAAAACGATATCTTCAACATAACTTAATAACTCCTTAGGTATATCGTCGTAAATCTGTAGCATAGCCGGATTAACTATTCCCATATCCAGCCCTTCCTTGATGGCATGATATAAAAAGACCGAGTGAATAGCTTCGCGCACAACATTATTTCCTCTGAATGAAAACGACAGGTTACTTATACCTCCACTAATATGGACATGAGGTAAATTTTCCTTAATCCATTTTGTAGCTCTGATAAATTCTACAGCATAATTATTGTGTTCTTCTATGCCTGTAGCAATAGCTAATACATTTGGATCGAAAATAATGTCCTGAGGCGGAAAATGAACAACTTCAGTAAGTAGTTTATAGGCTCTGCTACATATCTCTTTGCGGCGTTCAAAGTTGTCGGCCTGACCTTTTTCATCAAAAGCCATTACTACCACGGCAGCTCCATATTTTTTAATGATACGGGCATGTTCCAGAAAAGTATCTTCTCCTTCTTTTAAACTGATGCTATTTACTACCGATTTACCCTGCAGGCATTTTAATCCGGCTTCAATAACCTCAAACTTGGAGGAATCCACCATCACAGGAACTTTAGAGACATCAGGATCCGACATCAGCATATTCAGGAAGATAACCATTTCTTCTTTGGCGTCGAGCATGGCGTCATCCATGTTTACATCAATGATTTGAGCCCCGTTTTCTACCTGATGACGAGCTATGTCAACAGCCTCTTCATATTTTTTTTCCTTAATCAGGCGCAGAAACTTGCGTGAACCTGCTACGTTGCATCGCTCACCAATATTAACAAAGTTAGTGTCCTCACGCATTTGTAGCGATTCTAGTCCGCTGAGATGCGTAATATGACTGGCCTTTGATCTTTTATGAGTATTATATTTATTGGCCATTTTAGCCATAGCTGCAATGTGCTCAGGAGTGGTGCCGCAACACCCGCCTAAAATATTTACCTTTCCGTCTTCCAGCCACTTTGCTACCAACGACGACATTTGTTCCGGAGTCTGGTCGTATTCACCAAACTGATTGGGTAATCCTGCGTTAGGGTGTGTACTAATATAAAAGGGTGCTTTTTGCGATAACTCAGTTACATAAGGCTCTAATTCTGCAGCACCTAATGAGCAGTTTAAACCAATGGATAAAATATCCATGTGCGAAACAGAATCAATAAAAGCTTCTAGGGTTTGACCCGATAGGGTTCTTCCACTGGCATCGGTTATCGTACCGGATACCATTACAGGCATCTTTATTCCTAGTTTTTCTGATACTTCCTCGATGGCCAGTAAGGCTGCTTTTGCATTAAGAGTATCAAAAACGGTTTCAATCATTAAAAGATCAACACCTCCTTTTATTAAAGCTTCTACCTGTTCGGCATAAGCCTCTTTAACCAGGTCAAAAGTGGTTGCTCTGAACCCCGGGTTGTTGACATCGGGTGACAGAGATAGCGCCTTGTTAAGAGGACCAATTGCTCCACAAACAAAACGAGGTTTATCAGGGGTTTTTAAGCTGTATTCATCAGCTACCTCGCGGGCAATCTTTGCCGATTGGTAGTTGATGTCCCAAACTGCCGCCTGCATATCATAATCCGCCTGAGATATTGAGGTGGCATTAAAGGTATTGGTTTCGATAATATCAGAACCGGCTTCGAGATATTTGGCATGAATTTCCTTGATCACTTGTGGTTTAGTGATGGAGAGAATATCATTGTTCCCTTTAATAGGCATGTGGTAATCTTTAAACCTTTCTCCTCTGTAATCTTCTTCCTCTAGCCTATAGGTTTGAATTAAACTACCCATTGCTCCGTCAAGAAGCAATATTCTTTCCTCGATGGACTTGTATAATATCTCTGTTCTGTTCATAAATTGTGCTTGTTCACGAAAAACTCATTATGGTTAAACGTGTTATTGTGAAAATATGACTTTTGTCACGACTAATAAAAAATAGGCTGCAAAAATAGGAAAAACTGTTGGTTTTATATAGGCAATGCCCAGAGAATTACAAAGGAGCATAAAGAACTCAAAAAAAGCAAGATCAAACGAGGAAGTTAAACAGGTAAAATAAAAGAAATATGATGATTTAAAAAGCATGAATATAAGTGGGTTTAGAGTTAATTATATACGATTCTTGTTTATTTGACCTTTCAGTGAATCTTCTTTTTTTATATTTGTGCAAAAAATAAGGCAATGTCTCAAAATTATTTCGAACAACTTTTTGAATCGTTTAATCATAAAAATATTCTTGTATTAGGAGATGTAATGATCGACTCCTATTTGTGGGGCGATGTTACCCGTATTTCGCCTGAGGCTCCTGTGCCTATTCTTTCAGGTATCGGAAGAGAAAATCGTTTGGGAGGTGCCGCTAATGTGGCTTTAAATATCCAGTCGTTGGGGGCAAAACCTATTTTGTGTTCGGTAATTGGAGAAGATGCGATGAGTCATGATTTTATTAAGCTTTTAGATAAACAAGGTTTAATTTCAGATGGTATCGTAAAGTGTTCAAGCAGAAAGACTACAGTGAAAACACGTGTGATCAGCCAGAAACAGCACCTGTTAAGGATAGATGAGGAAGTATGTAGCCCTATAGTGAAAGCCACTGAGGATAAGTTGATCGCTAAAATAGAGAGGCAGATAGAAACACACCGGATTGATGCCATAATTTTTGAGGATTATGATAAAGGAGTAATTACTCCACGGGGAATTAAAAAGGTAGTAAGTCTGGCTAATAGTAAAGGTATACCAACGCTTGTTGATCCTAAAAAAAGAAATTTCATGCATTACAAGGGTGTTACTTTTTTTAAGCCCAACTTTAAAGAGTTTAATGAAGGATGTAAGCTGGAGCTGAAAAAAGGAGGAAGTACAGAGTTAATGACAGCCGGTGAGAAATTTCAGATACAGCAGGGAATCGATATTTTAATGATTACCCTATCAGAACATGGCGTGTTTATAAAGCAAAATGGTGAAGAGTCAAGTATCATTCCGGCAGAAATTAGAAATATAGCCGATGTGTCAGGAGCAGGAGATACCGTGATCAGTGTGAGTGCTCTTTGTTTAATAGAAAATGTGGCACCTGCATTAATTGCCCGTATAGCCAATATGGCCGGAGGCTTGGTGTGTGAAGAGTCGGGTGTGGTGTCTGTAAATAAGGATCTGTTATTGAAGGAGTGTAGCCAGAAAATTGATGAATAAAAGCTTTTGTTAGATTAGTGTACTATCTTGGTTTGATATATGAAACTTTTATCAGGGATTTCGTATATATTTTAATTAAAAGTTTAACTTTGACAGTCGTTTATGCAGGCTTTTTTAAGAATAAATAATGATTAATGGGCTGATAGTAAGCGAGTTTGTAATGTTTAAGGTGATAATAATTGCAAAAATATTTTAATGACCACAATATGGGAAAAATCATTGCTTTAGCAAATCAAAAAGGAGGAGTTGGTAAAACTACTACCGCGATTAATCTGGCTGCTAGTCTGGCAGTTTTAGAATATAAGATTTTGGTAGTTGATGCAGATCCACAGGCTAATGCTACATCGGGATTGGGGTTTGATTTAAAGGAGATTGAATCCAGTATTTACGAATGTATTGTAGATGGAATAGAACCTTCTTCGGCGTTGCTTAAAACTAATATTGAGGGATTGGATATTCTTCCTTCACATATTGATTTGGTGGGAGCTGAAATAGAAATGCTAAATCGCTCTAATAGGGAGAATGTGTTAAAGGATGTATTGGGAAAGGTAAAGGATCAATATGATTTTATCCTGATTGACTGTTCTCCATCATTGGGTTTAATTACCGTAAACTCCTTAACTGCAGCTGATTCGGTTATTATTCCTGTTCAATGTGAGTATTTTGCGTTAGAAGGACTGGGTAAATTATTAAATACCATTAAAATTATTCAGAGCAGATTGAATACCACTCTGGCTATTGAAGGATTTTTATTGACAATGTATGATTCCCGCTTGCGTTTATCTAATCAGGTAGTGGAAGAGGTGCAGCGCCATTTTCAGGATATGGTATTTGAAACATTAATTACCCGGAATATCAAGTTAAGTGAGGCACCAAGTTATGGTAAAGCGGTGGTTGAGTATGACGCCGCATCAAAAGGTGCGATTAACTATTTAAATCTTGCCCGTGAATTGCTGCAGAAAAATAATATGACTAAAATCGATAATAAAGACAAAGTCATTCAGTAAGAAATAAAAAATAGAAATGTGATGCAGATACTTTTGTTATCTGCTAATTAATTATATAAATGGCGAAAAAGAATGCTTTAGGAAGAGGGCTGGGTGCTCTTATAGAGAGTGCTGATGAGGTAACCAGAGGGAAGCCTTTATCAGGCATGGATGAAATAGAAGTTAGTAAGATTGTTGCTAACCCGTGGCAACCTCGTACCCGCTTTGATGAAGAGAAACTGGAGGAATTAGCATCTTCCATCAGGAAAATTGGAGTTATTCAGCCACTTACAGTCCGTAAAAACGGAGATAAATATCAGCTGATTGCCGGTGAACGTCGTTTTAGGGCCTCTAAGTTAGTTGGTCTGGAAAAAGTTCCGGCATATATACGAACAGCTGATGATGATACCATGCTTGAAATGGCATTGGTAGAGAATATTCAACGTGAAGATCTGGATCCCATTGAGGTTGCAATTAGTTATCAGCGACTGATGGATGAGTGTAATCTTACCCAGGAGAGTATGTCGGAAAGAGTAGGGAAGAAAAGGGCTACGGTAACTAACTATCTTCGTTTGCTTAAGTTACCCGGAGAAATACAACTGGGACTGCGAGATAAGAAACTGGGCATGGGGCATGCCAGAGCCATTATTGGTATTGAAGATGAAATACAACAACTTAAAATTTACGAAGAAATTATTGAGTTTGATTACTCGGTTAGAAAAGTAGAAGAAGTTGTTCGTGAGTTAAATAGCGATAAACCCGAGAAAAAAACCGCTAAGAAAAATAATACTTTGCCAGAAGAGTATCAACAGCTTAGTAAGCAGATATCCAGTGTGTTTAATACTAAAGTGCAGTTTTCCAGAGCCGAAAAAGGAAATGGTAAAATTGTTATCCCCTTTGACTCTGACGAGGATCTGGAAAGGATTATTAGTATACTGGATAAAGCAAATACAAACTAGATACTTCAGTTACAGTAAACGTTACTTAGAAAATTACGATTTGGATTTACTATTGGTGAAGAAGAAAAGATTATGTTGTCAAATTGCCTTGTTTGTAATCTTTTTTGCATCAGGACAGTTGGTTAAGGCACAAAGTGATACTTTAGTCATTGAAACGACAAAGGAATTATACTCTGAGTCGTTGATGAAGAAATTCTCACCGCATAAGGCCAGTATGTATTCTGCAGTTCTGCCGGGCTTAGGTCAGGCATACAATAAAAAATACTGGAAAATTCCAATATTGTATGCAGGGTTTGCTGGTTTAGCTTATGCCATAGATTGGAACTCATCAATGTACAATAAGTATCGTAATGCCTATCGCGATTTTGTGATTCAGGATGGAGTGAATACAAGTTATTTGACTTTGCTGGAAGGAACTACAATATCAGCAGAAGATGTAGAGGATGATGGAACTTATTCCGACTGGTTTGAGAATACGCTGGAGAATGGTAAAGACTATTATAAGAAATGGCGTAATCTAAGTTATGTGGGATTTGCTCTTGTATATGTTATCAATATTATTGATGCAAGTGTTGATGCTCACTTTAAAACATTTGATGTGAGTAATGATTTGAGTATGCGCGTTGAGCCCATTGTAAACCCCGGTTTTGGGGGAAATAGTTTGGGGCTTCAACTTAAGATTGTGTTTTAAAAAGAAGTAAATGTTAAAGATAAATTTTTTTGTGGGGGTGTTCTGTCTATCCTCTGCGTTCTTATATAGTCAGCAGACGTTAAATGTTGATTCATTGGCTGTTGTAGCCGATTCTCTTCAAACAGATAGCCTGGATTTAGGAGGTGATGTGGAACAGGGTTTTTTTACCGAGAATCTGGATACGATACAATCCGATCAAGTTAAAATAAGCCAAGAGATTAAGGAAGTGATTGGGTTTCCTAAAGATATTAGTGATTCAGTTTATATTCAGCGACTTCAAAGTATTGAGTCTCCTCTTGAGTTTCCTTTCAATAGTAAAGTAAAAGCTTATATAGAATTGTATACGCAGAAAAAGCGTGAACAGGTGGAGATTATGCTGGGTCTTTCGGAATATTATTTTCCAATGTTTGAAGAAGCTCTGGATGCTGCAGGTTTACCTTTGGAATTAAAATATGTACCTATTATTGAATCTGCGCTAAACCCAAGAGCTTTTTCCCGGGCCGGAGCATCTGGCTTATGGCAGTTTATGTACGGTACAGGTAAAATGTATGGTCTTCAGGTGGATTCTTATGTAGATGACCGTCGTGATCCTGAAAAATCAACCCAGGCAGCTGTTAAATTTCTAAAAGATCTGTACCAAACCTATGGTGATTGGTATCTGGTTATTGCAGCCTATAATTGTGGACCCGGAAATGTGAATAAGGCTATCTATCGCTCTGGAGGAAAACGTGATTTCTGGCAGATCTATTATCGCCTGCCGCGCGAAACAAGAGGATATGTGCCGGCCTTTATTGCAGCAGCCTATACTATGACTTACTATCAGGAACATCAAATTCAGCCTAAACCTGCCGATTTGCCAGTAGCAACAGATACAGTTATGATTAATGATTTGCTTCATTTTAATCAGATAGCTAAGGTGGCGGAGATTCCAGTGGAAGAACTGCAGAAACTAAATCCTCAATACCGAAGAGACGTTGTTCCTGCGCAGAAAAAAGCTTATGCGTTAAGAATCCCTCGTGAGTCTACAGAGCGTTTTATTGCTGTTGAGGATTCAATGTTTGCCTATCAAAGAGAAAAGTATTTTGCCTCTGACCGTTTGGTGGTAGATCCTTCTGATAACTATCATACACCATCAGCACCTAAAAATAAAGCTAAGGTTTATTATACCGTAAAATCAGGAGACGCTGTTGGTTTGATTGCTGATTGGTATGATGTGTACACTTCAGATCTTAAATATTGGAATAATATTCACCGGAATCTGATTAAAGTGGGTCAAAAACTTGTGGTTTATGTTCCTAAAGATAAAGTAAGCCATTATAACCAAATTAATAGTATGAGCTATGCTCAAAAACAGGCCCTTAATGGAAAAACTGTGACTACAGCATCAACAGTCAGTAAGCCTGTTGTGCAGAATGACAGTAATGGTTATGAGTATTATACTGTGAAAAGAGGTGATAACCTATGGTCTATTGCCAAAAGATATCCGGGTGTTTCAAATGAAGATATTGTAAAGTTAAATAATCTGACAAGTGCAGCGAAGATAAGCCCAGGGCAAAGGTTAAAAATCAGACCAAAGAGCTAATCGTTAGCTTGACGATTTTAAATTATGATTAAACCGCCTAAAATATTTTTATATTATGTAGTCATTGCTATTGTTTTTCTTGGTCTAAGTTTTTTGATTCCTCAAAAGGGTATTCAGATAGGTAATTTACCCTATCGCATTAAATGGTTATCCTTAAAAAAAAATATAACTGAGCCAAAGGACAGTGTAGTAGCTTTGCTGCCTGCTATACAAGATAGTATTAAAATATCTGTTGCACTTGATATCGATTCTCTTAGTGCCGATAGTGTGGATGTTTGGGTAGAGGAGGATGCCACTGCAGTTACAGTGGATAAGAAAAGCAGCATTCAATATCCTGCTTCCTTTAAAAGTTTATTGGCCCGGTTTTATCAGGATATTAGTACTGCATGTGATTCAGGAAAAGTTATCAGGATACTCCATATGGGAGATTCACAAATAGAAGGGGATAGGATAACCCGCTATTTAAGAGAATATTTTCAACAGGAATTTAAGGGCTGTGGTCCGGGTTTAATTCCTGTTTACGATCCGCAAAAGCAGTTTCCTTCCGTTTGGATAAATAATAAAGGTAAATGGAGCGAACATACCGTTTATCAATATCCGCGTACCATTAAAGGTAATGAATATGGGATTATGGGTAAAGTGGCTACCATCGACTCTGCCTGTATTTCCAGTATAAAGATATCCAGGTCCTATATTGCGGAACCTGGTGCCAGTAATTTTTTTAAGTCGCGCCTGTTTTTAAAACGTATTCAAAAACCCTTGCTGGTCACTGCTCATTTGGGAACACAGCCGATTAGTAAGGATTCCTTGTTGGCAGAAGAAGGGGTTACCGAAATTAACTGGACTTTTGAATCTTCACCCAAGCAATTTTCTCTCGATTTTGAATCAGATATAAGCCCTGTTTTTTTGGGTATGAGTTTAGATTCACTGGCTGGTGTGGCTGTTGATAATATCGCCATGCGCGGGCAGTCAACTCCACGACTCGATAAAACAGATACCGTATTATACCGTTCAATGGCCAGTTATTTAAATATAGGTATGGTTATTCTGCAATATGGTACCAATATGGTACCCACCATTTCCGATGAATATAATTTTTACCGCATAACATTTTTAAATCAACTTCGGGTTATTAAGAAGATTATGCCTGGTGTGCCAGTGTTGGTTGTTGGTGTGGGTGATGTAGGTACGATAAAAGAAGGGCAGGCCGAATCGTATAAACATGTGTATAAAATTAAAGAAGCACAAAAAGAAGCAGCCTTTAAAGCCGGGTTTGCTTTTTTTGATTTATATGAAGCCATGGGAGGAGAGGGTTCTATGCTGCTGTGGGCCAATGAACATCCTAAATTAGCCATGTCTGATTATACACATTTTAATAAGCTTGGTGGCAAAAAAGTGGCTGGTTGGATTTATGATGCTATCATGTGCGATTATAATAATTGGAAGAAAACAGCTATTTTTAAAAATTAATCAACTCATTTTTCTGTGTTGGAATACCTGTCACATCTATTTAAGTATAATCCTAATTCAGATTTTGTTTTTACGCATTATTTGTTTTGGATATTTTTTGGTGTAGTATTATTAGGAAATGCGCTTTTGTACAAGAAAAGTGTTTTGCGTAATTTATTCTTTTTTCTGATCAGCTTATTCTTTTACTATAAAGCTGGAGGGTACTATTTTTTATTGTTGGTGTTTTCTACTTTTGTCGATTACTTTATTGGCATGGGTATTGGCTATGCTAAAAATAAGGGTGCAAGAAAGCTTTTGCTGTTAATGAGTTTGCTGATAAACCTTGGACTGCTGTCATATTTTAAATATACTTATTTTTTTTCCGATATATTATCTCGGGTTACCGGTGAAACGTATACGGTAGTTAATTATTTTTCGGCATTTACCAATGCCTGGTTTAATACCCGCTTTGATGTTAACCAGATTATTTTACCGGTGGGGATTTCTTTTTTTACTTTTCAAACCATCAGTTATTCTATTGATGTATATAGACGGCGCATACCCCCTGTGAAAAATATCATCGATTTTGGTTTTTATGTTTCTTTTTTTCCGCAGCTGGTAGCCGGACCAATTGTAAGGGCCTGGGAGTTTATTCCTCAGTTGTATAAAGAATATCATCTTTCAAGGAAATGGTTCTGGCGTGCTATTATTCTTATACTGGGTGGGTTATTTAAAAAACTGGTAATCTCCGATTATTTGTCTGTTAATTTTGTTGACCGGGTGTTTGATGCGCCCATGATGTATAGCGGCTTTGAATTGTTGCTTGGCGCCTATGCTTATGCCATGCAAATTTACTGCGATTTCTCTGGCTATACCGATATTGCTATTGGTGTTGCTCTTATTCTGGGCTTTCGTTTGCCTGAAAATTTTAACAGGCCATACCGTGCAACTTCCATTACTTCCTTTTGGCATAGGTGGCATATCTCCTTATCATCGTGGCTCAGAGATTATTTGTATATTCCTTTAGGAGGGAATAGGAGAGGAAAGGTGAGGCAAGGTATTAATTTAATGATTACTATGTTGTTGGGTGGTTTGTGGCATGGCGCAGGCTGGCTGTTTGTGTGTTGGGGAGGCCTGCATGGGATAGGTTTATTGCTTGAAAAATTAACCATGACTATCTTTAAGAAATACCGTATTGTCATTCCAAAATTTATCGGATTTCTTTTTACTTTTCATTTTGTTGTCTTTTCCTGGATTATTTTTCGCTCGTCCGATATCAATTCACTTGGGTTGTATTTAATGAGAATTAAGAGTGCTTTTTTCATTTATCAAAATGATCAATTGCTAATGTCTTATTCCCGTATATTACTCCTCTTGTTTTTGGGGTATACTATTCATTGGATACCTCTTAGGTTTATGAGAGTTGTTCAAATATATTTGATAAAATCACATATAGTGTTTAAATTGTTATTGTTTATAACCTTTTGTATAATATTATACCAGTTTAGTTTATTCGATGTTAAACCTTTTATCTATTTTAGATTTTGATTTTAACATTACATCGTTATAGTATAGCCTATTATGCAAAAGATTGTTATTTATATTATCTTTCTTCTTTTGGGTACATCCCTTTGGATGAATGCTCAGCATCACTATTTTCGTCAATATTCTCTTGAACAAGGTTTGCCTCAATCTGAGGTTAATGATATAGCTGAAGATCAGTTTGGTTATTTGTGGTTGGGTACCAATGGCGGTGGCTTGTGCAGGTTTAATGGAGTTGGTTTTGAGGTGTTTACAAAAAAGGATGGTCTGCTCGAAAATATTATTATGGGCTTGCATAGCGATAATAATTATAACCTGTGGATAGCCAGTCAAAAAGGAATAACCCGTTACGATGGAGTTCATTATACTCATTTGATACAATCAGATACTACTCTCTTTCAGGAACGGGTACAGTTTTTGGAAACTATCGATGGCTCCATCTGGGCGCTGGCCCGGGATGTTTCAGGAGAAAGGAAACTATATGGTATTTTTAATGATTCCATTATAAATTATTACGACAAGTACCCTGAGGTGTTTAAGGGTAATAGAATCTTTTTTGTGAGTAAAGGGGGTCCGCGTTTGCTTTATGTGTCTACTTCTGCAGGTTTATATGCTATTGACCAAAGAGTGCTCAGAAAAGTGTCTTCTGTTGGTAAGTACCCTTTGAATAATCAACTGGTCGTTCCGATTTTACAAGATAAGTTTCGTAATGAATGGTTGTTGGTTGTGGATGATGATCAATCCATCGATTTATTAAAGGTGAGCTTTACTGGTGAAGTGCAAAAGGTTAGGTGGCCTGAGGGGATTCCCTTAGACAGAATTTTTAATGTTTATGAAGATCGGAGTGGTGGTGTTTGGATAGCTGTAGCTAATAATGGGGTGGTTATGCTTAAAAATGATGAGGTAAAGGTGTTTAACAAAGACAATGGGCTGAAAGCTTCTCTGGTAACCTGTTTTATTGAGGATAGAGAAGGTAATATGTGGATTGGTACCAGTGGTTCGGGCTTGTTGAAGTATGGTGGTGATCGGTTTGTGGCTTTCAATAGACATAGTGGATTGGGTGGCGATATTGTGAGGGCTTTGTTTCAGGATAGTAAAGGGAATATCTATTTAGGAGATGATAATAATATTATTTCTCGTTTCGATGGAATTCGTGTCGAACAGATTCAGGCCTCCTTCAAGGCTGATATGGGTCAGGCACGTAAAATGTTGGAATTACCTAATCACAATATATTAATCGCTACACTAAAAGGGCTGTTTGAATACGATGGTTCAACGATGAAGGATGTCAGCCTTCAGTATGGTGTTAGCTCGCAAAGCCCTGTCGTTGACTTGTTGAAAGATAAAAATACTATTTGGATAGCGGTATATGGTGTTGGTTTGTTGAAATACGAAGCCCATAAGATGACATGGTATACCCCCAAGAATTCAGGACTTACCTCGGGATTTATTACCAATATTTTCAAAGATAGTAAAGGTAAAATGTGGATTTGCACTACCAATGGAGTGTTTATGTTTTATGACGAAGCTTTTGTTCATTATTCTGACAGGGATAGTTTTCATGCATCCTGGGTTTTGCAGGCGGCAGAGGATAAGGTAGGGAATATTTGGTTTGCTACTTTTACAGGTGGACTAAGCAGGTTTGATGGTCATGACTTTACTTTTTATGATACATCAAATGGTATTGCTTCTGACAATATATACTCTGTTATAGCCGATGCTCAGGGAAATATATGGGCAGGTACCCAGAACGGTGTGGATAAGATCGATATAGGAGGAGGAGGCGATATCTTATCAATCGTAAATTTTGATAAATATGACGGTTTTGTTGGTATTGAAAATAATGGGAGCTGTAATCTGCTTGATAATAAAGGGCGCTTATGGTTTGGAACGATCAACGGTGCTATGATATATAATCCAGAGGAAGAAAAATCAAATTATTTGGAACCTCCTGTTATTATTCGAAAAACATTGCTCAATTTTAAAGAACCTGATTGGAAAAAGGAAGGGGATAGTTTTAAATATGATTCCATTTCGCAATGGTTTTCCTTACCCTTAGGGCTGAAGTTGCCTCATGATCGTAATCATGTGGCTTTTGAATTTGATGGCTTATGTTATACTGTTCCTGAAAAAGTAAGATATAAATGGAAACTAGAGCCGATTGAACAAGAATGGTCACCCGAAAATACCTCGCATAAGGCTTTTTATCCTGCCTTGCAACCCGGTAAGTATACTTTTAGGGTTATTGCCTGCAATAATGATGGAATCTGGAATGAGGAGGGGGCTTCGTATGCTTTTGAAATTGTACCGGCCTGGTATCAATATGCCATGGTCAAAATTCTGTTTTTGATGCTGGTAGTATCGTTTATCGTGGTACTCATTCGCCAACGTCTGCAAAAGGAAAAATCGTTAAAGGAAGAATTGGAATATCATCTGGCTGTTAAAAAGAAAGAAATACAAAAGCACCAGACAGAAATACTTAAGCAAACTAAAATTTTAAAGGAGCAAAAATCCCAACTTCAGCTTCAGGCAGAAACTCTCCAGAGTTCCTATAGTAACCTCGAGCGACTTTCAAAAATCGGACAAATGGTGACTGCCAATTTGTCGGTGGATAATATTGTTGAATTACTATACCAGTCTGTTTCTAAGGTGATGAGCTCGGATGTGTTTTTACTGGGCTTGTTTAATCAGGAGGAAAAAGCAATTGACTTTACTAATGTTTATGTAAAGGGAGAACGCCAACCTTTTATTCGCTACCTGATTGAAGATAAGGAGCGGCTGGCTATTTATGCTTTTACCCATAACCGTGAAATATTTTTGAACGATTTCTATAATGAGTATCAGGATTATATAAAAGAGTTAAGGCCTGTTGTTCAGGGTGCTGAATCACAATCGGTCATCTATCTTCCGTTAAGGTCTTCAAATGAGGTGATTGGAGTATTGTCAGTGCAAAGTTTAAAGAAGGATGCCTATACAAATTATCATCTTAACTTTATGCAAAATATGGCTATCTATGCAGCTATAGCATTGGGTAATGCAATGAAATATCAGGACCTGGTGCACCAGCAAAATTTACTTAAACATCAGCACTTGCATGTTTTAGGTGAAAAGGATGAGATTATCAGTCAGAAAGAGTTGCTCGAAGATATAAACTACGAAAAAAATCAGTTGTTATCCTTGTTTGTTAAGGGTATTCAGGAACCATTGAATTTGGCTATCGGTCAGATGAATGGATTTGTTAAGGAGTCGGAGAACTGCACAGAACAGCAAAAGTATTTTTTATATGATTTGCTAAAAATATTAAAACAACAGAATGAAGTCATCAATAAAGTGCTGGAGGTTCATAATATTGATATGGATTTTTACGATTATGATCCACAACCCATAGAGCTACGGGAAACGATTTTAAGTGTAATTGATAATCTGAAACAGGAAGCCGACCTAAAGCAAATCACATTGAAATTTAATGGCAAAAAAACAATAGTGAACCTGGATTTGAGTTTGTTTGTTAAGATTATAGAAAACCTGTTGTCCAATGCAATTAAGTTTTCCCCTAAAGAAAAAGAGATTAGAATCATATTAAGCTCCTTGAATGATAAGGTGCATATAGAAGTTCACGATCAGGGACCAGGACTGACAAAAGATGAACAAAATGTGATATTTAAAAAATATAGCAAGTTAAATAAGGAAAATGATCAAGGGAAGGCTTCTTCGGGTTTAGGCTTATATATTGTAAAAAAGTATGTGGCAAAAATGAATGGTACTGTTAGGTGTGAAAGCTTAAGCGGTTTTGGCGCCTCTTTTATGGTAGAGTTTCCTCTGACATAAAATCAGGAAATTAGTTGTGGCAGAGTTTTTGATTTAATGTGTTTGTTAAGTGTATAACAATAAAAAAAAGAAATATGGGATTATGGGTTATATTTATAGGATTTATGTTGTTGAGCTGGATAGTAAGTTCAACATTGAAATCAAAGTTTAAGAAATATTCGAAGATTCCTTTGAATTATGGATTAACAGGTAGAGATGTGGCAGATAAAATGCTACGTGATAACGGTATTTACGATGTGAAAATTGTATCTGTTCCAGGACAATTAAGCGATCATTACAACCCTAAAACACGCACGGTTAACCTTAGCCCTGAGGTGTATGGTGGACGAAGTATTTCTTCGGCTGCGGTTGCAGCTCATGAGTGTGGTCATGCCATACAGCATGCAACCGGTTATGCGCCATTGGAAATGAGGTCAGCTCTTGTTCCTATTCAGAATGTGAGTGCCAAGGTGTTAAATATAATTTTTATTGCAATGTTGTTAGGTGGATTTTTATTGCCTGCTTTTTTACCTATTACATTGGCCTTGCAGATAATTATTAGCTGTTATGCGATGTTTACTTTATTTGCCTTTGTAACTTTGCCAGTAGAGATAAACGCAACGCAACGCGCTCTTACCTGGTTAAATAGTAGTGGTATCGCCACCGGGGCTATACATGATAAAGCAAAAGATGCACTTAGGTGGGCAGCCTATACTTATGTAGTTGCTGCACTTTCGTCACTGGTTACTTTGCTCTATTATGTTATGATTTATGTAGGTAGAGATAACTAAATAAAAAAAAACTTCCCTTATTCTGAATAAGGGAAGTTTAATTGAAATTACATAATTGATTTATTCTCTCCAGCATGGTTTTTTCTTTAAAGATGTACCTGGTTGTGCGATGCATAATTTAGCTTTCCCCTACTGATTAAGGAGATCACATAGTTTAATCCTTTGGTTTGAGATATTCTTAGGTTTTTAAATATCTCTCCAATATGAACAGGTTGTCTTTCCTCTACAAAAGAAATGATTTTTTCCTCTATTCCTTTTTTGCTTTTTTCTTCTTTTTTAATCATAAGCTATAAAGTTTATTGGTTCTTAAAATGTATTAGAATATAAATGTCGATTATTCAACCCTGATGATTTTTGTGAATAATTAATTTTATTTTTAAAGAGAAACGGTTGGTACTTCCTCTTAATTTTTGATTGTTTATACTATATTTATAACTAAAAGGTAAGCAAATTTGTTCAGTAATTTCAGAAAGATTGAGGAAAATTAATTTACTGTTGACGAATAAAAAAAGAAGAGCTGAAATTGTTGTTTTTTATTTTGGTTCGAAAAATTAAATGAATGGG
>JBFHEL010000034.1:0-19073 GCA_041584155.1 Saccharicrinis sp. | reverse complement strand
GTAAGTACTGATGGAAATTTTGTGACCTATCTGAATTGGGATCGTGATTATATTTTACATTTTTCCAGGATTGGATATGTATCTAAAAGTGTTGAATTTTCTACGAAAATACCGGCTGATGTAAAAAAATCAAGTATTTTTCCTTACGAAATAGTAATAGAGCTTTTTCCTGTTTTTCCCAATGTAGATACTGTATTTTATAAGAAACCAGTAGCTAAAATTCATTATTCTGAAACGATTCAGGATTTTGATTATGATTTGGATTATCAACTTTCTATTCAGGAAAAAACAGAACAAACAAAAATTGCCTATCATAAATGGGTGGGTATGAAGACCTATGTTAGTGAAGATCAATTAAATACAAGGAAAAATAAAATAAAAAGTTCATCTGCCCGGCCACAAATATCCGTTGATAAACCTGTCATGTCAGATCCTGTACCCGAACAGGTTATTGCTCAGGTTTCTGTAAAAACAACAAAACAAGAAAACCCATTTGGCTTGCCTCCTTTAAATGAGAATTATCCTCAAGGTAAAACAGTTGAAATACACAAAGTAAAAGGAAAGCAAATTATGCGTGTGGTATTGATTAATGGAGAAGAACAAAGAATTTATTATCAGGTAAATCATGACTGGGGAGGGAAGTACTATTTTATTCTGGAATCCTCGGGTAATTATCGTAGTATTTCAAAGTATAACTTTGATAAATTTACAAAAGATTGAAAATTAATTAAGTAGCAATTTTTAGTTGAAAATTAACAAAGAAAATATGGCAAAAGTCATGTTTTTATTTTGAACATGAGATTAAAAGCTTACATTTGTATTTCAATTTATTGGAAAAACACAAAAATTACTTATGGTTTATAATTTATCCCATATTACTACAACAACTACTTCTACTATCACCCCTTGGGGGGTTTAGCTTTGTATTTCCAAAATTCAGGTATGTTATATGATAATATAATAAATACTGTATCTTTTCAATTTATTTTAATTTACGATTGAAACATTTAATTAATCTCTAAAAAGAGTTTATCGAATATATTTAAAGATAACTTAATTGGTAAACGTTTCTGAAATTATCAGTATAGCTGAAATTGAAGAAGTCAATATAATTTATAATGAAGGTTTTAAAATTTGGCGGAACATCCGTTGGAACATCAGATAGTATATTAAAGGTTAAAAAAATTGTAGAATCACAGGAAGAGCAGGTTATTGTTGTGGTATCTGCAGTAGGAGGGGTAACCGACTTGCTAATTCGGGCTGCTAATCTGGCAGAGAGTGGAGACAATGAGTGTTTTGATGTGTTTAGTGAAGTTAAAGAAAAACACTACAATATAATTAACGAACTCTTTCCTCTGGATTTAGCACAAACTATTAAATATAATGTTGGACACCTATTTGAAGAGGTAAGCACCATTATTAAGGGAGTTTATATGTTGAAAGAAATGACCCTTAAAAGTCAGGCCATTATTTCCAGTTTTGGTGAACGAATTTCTTCCTTTATTATAGCTCAGTTTATTTCTGACGCTGCATTGTTTGAATCCCAAAAATATATTATTACCGAAAAAGTATTTGGTAAGGATACCGTTAATTTCGTTGAAACAGAAAAGAACCTTTTATCTATTAAGGATCAATTGTGTAAGGTTTCAGTTTGGCCGGGATTTATTGCCACCAATACCAATGATGAAATTACAACTTTAGGAAGAGGAGGCTCTGATTTTACAGCTGCTATTCTTGCAGCTACCTATGACGCTTCCATGTTGGAAATATGGACCGATGTAAATGGTTTTATGACCGCTGATCCGAAAATTATATCCCGAGCTTATTGTATCGATAAGTTGAGCTATTCGGAGGCCATGGAGTTATCTCATTTTGGGGCTAAAGTTATTTATCCACCAACCATTTTACCGGTATACAAAAAGAATATCCCTATTCTTATCAAAAATACCTTTAACCCGGATGCCCCAGGTACCTTGATTAATAATGAAAAGGAACCTTTAAAGGATAAAAAAATAAAAGGTATTTCATCCATTAATAATGTTGCTTTACTTACTGTTCAGGGTATTGGAATGATTGGTGTGACCGGTATTGCCATGCGTTTATTTAAATCTCTGGCACAAAAAAATATTAATGTCATCCTTATTTCTCAGGCATCATCAGAAAATTCGATAAGTATAGTAATCGAATCTTCTGTTGCATCCAATGCGCTGGAGTTGGTTAATGATGAATTTGAGGCAGAGGTGGCGCTCAATCAGATTAATAATATTACCGTTGAAGAAAATATGGCTGTAATAGCCATTGTGGGTGAGAATATGAAGCAAACAACCGGTATCTCAGGTAAATTGTTTGATAGTATGGGGCGAAATGGGGTAAATATTTTTGCCATTGCTCAGGGGGCTTCAGAGCTGAATATATCTTTTGTTGTGAAAGAAAAAGACCTCAAGAAAGGATTAAATACGGTGCACGAAGCATTTTTCTTGTCTCAGTTTGCCGTACTTAATTTATTTATAATAGGTACGGGTACAGTAGGTAAAATGCTGATTGAAAAAATCAATTACCAATCACAAAAACTCTTTGAGGAGAATAAACTTAAAATAAGGATTGCGGGTATTACTAACAGTCGTAAAATGCTATTTGATCCTCAGGGTTTATCAACCGGTGAAATACTGAGTAACCTGATGGAAAAAGGAGAAACTGCAAATCTCCAGGTGTTTAAGGATAGGATTAAGGATTACAATCTGGCCAATAGTGTTATGGTAGACTGTACTGCAAATGCTGCCATTTCCTCCATTTATCAGGATATATTGGCCTCCAATGTATCTGTAGTAACAGCCAATAAAATTGCTACTTCTTCAGAATATTCCTTGTATCATCAACTAAAAGCTACAGCTTTAAATAAAGGCGTTAGATTTTTATTTGAAACTAATGTAGGAGCAGGGTTGCCCATTATAGCCCCACTTAATAATCTGGTGATGAGTGGTGATAAAATATTAAAGTTAGAAGCCGTATTATCCGGTACCTTAAATTATATTGTTAATACGGTTAGTGAAAATAAAACCCTTGCTGAGGTAATAGAAGAAGCTAAAAACAAAGGCTTTAGTGAACCGGATCCAAGGATTGATTTGAGCGGAACAGATGTGGTTCGTAAAATTTTGATTCTGGCCCGCGAAGCAGGTTATCAAATGGAACAGAAAGATATAGAGTTAGAACCTTTTGTGCCTCAAAAATATATGGACTGCAATTCTTTGGAAGAATTTATGGTTGAAATTAAAAACTATAACCAACCCTTTGAAGAACGAAGAAAAAAACTAGCCAACGAAGGAAAAAAACTACGTTATGCAGCCAAGCTTGAAAATGGTAAGGCAACTGTTGGTTTTATTGAGATTGATGCCAGTCATCCATTTTTTGATTTGGAAGGTAGTAATAATATTATCTTAATTAATTCCCAGCATTACAAAGAGCATCCGATGCAAATTAAAGGTTACGGAGCAGGAGCTGATGTGACTGCAGCAGGTGTATTTGCTGACATAATTAAAGTGGCTAATAAATAATTGATTTAAGTTAAAAGTTTATGAAATACTTAGTAATATTAGCAGATGGTGCCTCTGATGAGCCCATCAAGGAACTAAATGGACAAACTCCTTTAATGGCAGCTAAAACGCCATATATTGATAAATTATGCCAACAAGGTGTATCCGGTTTGCTGGATACGGTTCCTCCCTCTTTACATCCGGGTAGCGAAGTGGCTAATATGATGGTAATGGGTTACGATGCTGCTAAATATTACCGTGGCAGGGGCGTTTTAGAGGCTGCTTCTATGGGGGTTAAAACATCTTTGGATGATTTGGTATTTCGTTGTAATTTAATTTCTATTGAGAACGAAAAGATACTTAATCACTCTGCCGGGCATATCAGTACGGAAGAAGCCAAAGAAATAATGGAGTTCCTTCAGAATAAATTAGGCTCTGATAAAGTGAATTTTTATCCTGGGGTAAGTTATCGTCATTTATTGGTACTTAAAGGGGGAAATGACCAGATTCACTGTACTCCTCCTCATGATGTTCCGGGAACAGCCTTTAAGGAAGTGTTACCTAAGGCTAATAATAGTGATGCTCAGGATACCATCGAGGCTATTACCGATTTAATGCTCAAATCAAAAGAGCTATTAAAAGATCATCCGGTAAATATTAAACGAAGAAAGGCAGGAAAACCTGCTGCCGATATGATCTGGCCCTGGTCAGCTGGAAATACTCCCGATATGCCAACTCTAAAGGAATTATACGGAATAGAATCGGGTGTGGTTATTTCGGCTGTTGATTTAATTTATGGTTTAGGTGCGTATGCAGGACTAAAAGGTGTACATGTTCCAGGGTCAACAGGCCTGTATGATACCAACTATGAAGGAAAGGCTGAAGCTGCAATCAAAGCTTTAAAGGAAAATCAATACGTATATCTTCACATCGAAGCTAGCGATGAAGCCGGGCACGAAGGAGATTATGCATTAAAAACAAAAACCATTGAATATCTCGACCAGCGTGTGGTAAAATATATCATCGAAGAAATAGAGAAAATGGATGAACCTGTAACAATTGCTGTTTTACCTGATCATCCAACTCCATGTGCTTTACGTACACATACCAGAGATGCCGTTCCCTTTTTTATAACTAAGCCAGGTCTAGAGCCGGATGAAGTGATGGAATATAATGAGGTAGCCGCTAAAAAGGGTGGCTTTGGTAAGATTTATGGACCGGAATTCATGCAAATCCTATTGAAATAATAAAATCGAAAAACATGCAATTTTACAGCACAAATTCTCAAGATATTAAAGTTAGCCTTAAGGAAGCTGTTCTGAAGGGGCTGGCTGCCGATAATGGACTGTACATGCCGGAAGAAATACCTGAATTGTCTCCTGATTTTTTTAAAAATATTCAGGATAAATCACTTCAGGAGATTGGCTTTGAAGTACTAAAACCATTTTTTTGTCCTGATATACCGGAGGATAAATTTAAAGATTTGGTTTATGATGCACTTAATTTTGAGATCCCTGCCGTTGAGGTGAGTGAGCATATTTATTCACTTGAGCTGTTTCATGGGCCAACGCTTGCTTTTAAGGATATAGGTGCCCGTTTTATGGCGCGTATCTTATCTCATTTTGTGGGTGATCAACAAAAGGAAATTAATATATTGGTTGCTACCTCTGGTGATACAGGAAGTGCTGTGGCTAATGGTTTTTATAAAGTGCCGGGTATTAATGTATTTGTGCTTTACCCGAAGGGCCTGGTAAGTGAGGTACAGGAAAAACAATTTACCACTTTGGGTCAAAATATTACTTCTATAGAAGTGAATGGAACCTTTGATGATTGTCAAAGAATGGTAAAAGAGGCTTTTCTTGATCAAAAATTAAACGATCAGTTGGTCCTTACTTCAGCTAATTCAATTAATCTGGCCCGTTTGTTGCCTCAGTCGATATATTATCATCATGCCTATGCGCAATTGCGCAAAAAAGGAATAGTTAATGATATTGTGATGTGTGTGCCTAGTGGAAATTTTGGGAACATCACAGCCGGTATGATTGCTCAAATAATGGGCTTACCTGTAAAAAGGTTTATTGCGGCTACTAATATTAATAATATTGTGCCTAAATATCTTGAAACAGGGGAGTATTTGCCGCAAGCCTCTAAAGCCACTATAGCTAATGCCATGGATGTGGGGGATCCTAGTAACTTTGCACGAATACTTGATTTGTATGATGCTAAGCATGAGACGGTTAAAAGTAAGTTGAATGGCTATTATTATACAGATGAAGATATTAGAGGAGCTCTGAAATCGGTAGAGAAAGACTATCATTATATTATGGATCCACATGGAGCCACCGGATATATGGCATTAAAAGAGGGGTTAAAGAAAAATGAAACAGGGGTGTTCTTAGAAACTGCTCATCCTGCCAAATTTCCTGAGGTGGTAGAGCCTGTTATAGGAAAAAAAGTGCAGGTGCCCCAACGTTTGCAGGCTTTTATGAATGGAGAGCGTAAATCAATTCAAATGGAAGCTAATCTGTCGAATTTGAAAGCCTTTTTACTAAAATAGGAATGGTTTTTGTTTAGTTTTCAATGAAAAGTTTTACAATTATTAAGTTTTTTTCAAAAAATAGTTATTTTTACGCTTCTTAATAAAGGAAAACAATTTATTTATAGAATAAAATCAAAACAGAAATTATGAAGTACATTTTATCAATGTTGTTGTTGTTTGGATTGTTCACAGCAACTTTTGCGCAGGAAGAGAAGAGTGCAGCTGAGTATAAGAATGAAGGTAACGCCGCGTTAAAAGCAAAGGATTACAAAACAGCTATGGCGGCATACGAATCAGCTATTGAAGTTTGGGATGAAGCTGAAGAAATGGATGCTGCTATGATTTATAATACGGCTACTTGTGCTCGTAAATTAAAAAACAATGAAAAATCATTGAAGTATTATGGTCAAGCTAAAGAGTTAGGGTATAAAGGTGATATTTCAACTTATTATACAGGACTAGCTTATAAGGATAATGACCAAATGGAGGAGATGGAAAATACTTTATTGGCTGGAATCGAAGAGTTTCCTACAAGTAAGTATTTGAACTATATGAAAAAAGAATTGGCTACTTACTATGTTAAGCAAGCTAATGAGTATTATGTAGAAGGCCAAAAATTGCTTAACTCACGTGTGGATGGTAATCGTGATCAGTGGGAGGCTATTAAAGGAAATGCTAAAGTTGAGCTAGAAAAAGCTGCAGAGTTGGCTAATAAAGCTATTTCTTATCAAGCAGGTAATAAAGCTGCTCAAACTATTATAGCTAAAGTTCCTGAATTGTTGAAATAATTCAGACGTAAAAATATCTTATAAAAAAAAGGATGAACTTAAAAGTTCATCCTTTTTTTTATGTCTTAAGTGCTGCAATTAAGCAGCACTTAAAATTAATGCTATTATTCATCATTAGCATCCTTAACTACCTTCTCATTTTTTAAAATGCTGGTAACAATTTTGCTGTCTTCCTCATTGTAGTCAACGCTTATTGTATCTCCTTCGGAAACAGAAGCCTGAATAATTACTTCAGCCATCTCATCTTCCAGATATTTTTGAATAGCTCTTTTTAAAGGACGTGCACCAAACTGAGTATCAAAACCTTTAGAGGCTATAAAATCTTTAGCCTTATCGGTTAACCTCAATGCATAACCTAAACTCTCCACTCTTGCATAAAGTCCTGCCAGTTCAATATCAATAATTTTATGAATATGCTCTTTCTCAAGGCTATTAAACACAATGACATCATCGATTCGATTAATAAACTCAGGAGCAAAGGCCTTTTTAAGCGCTTTTTGAATTACATGACGAGCGTGATCTGAATCTGAAGGACGCGAAGCGGTTTGGAAACCTACGCCACGACCAAAATCTTTCAGTTCACGACTTCCGATATTGGATGTCATAATGATTATCGTATTTTTAAAGTCAACTTTTCTTCCGAGACTATCTGTTAATCTACCTTCATCAAGCACCTGTAGTAAAAGGTTAAACACATCAGGATGAGCTTTCTCAATCTCATCGAGTAAAACTACAGAATAAGGTCTGCGTCGTACTTTTTCAGTGAGCTGTCCGCCTTCTTCGTAACCAATATATCCCGGAGGGGCTCCAACCAGACGTGACACAGAGAATTTTTCCATATATTCACTCATGTCTATTCTGATTAAAGCATCTATAGAGTCAAATAAATACTTAGCCAATACCTTTGCTAAATGAGTTTTACCAACACCTGTAGGGCCCAGGAAGACAAACGAACCAATAGGACGATTGGGATCCTTCAGACCTGCCCTGTTTCTTTGTATTGCTTTTACAATTTTCTGAATGGCTTCTTCTTGTCCAATCACACTTCCTTTAAGTTGGTTACCCATTTGAAGTAATCTAAACCCTTCGGCCTGAGCTACTCTTTGTACAGGAATACCAGTCATCATTGCAACTACTTCAGCAACTTTTTCAATATCAACAGTTTCCTTGTGTTGCTGCAGCTCCTGTTCCCATTTCATCTTGGCATTATTCAAGTCTTCAAGGTAAGTTTTTTCCTTATCGCGAAAGCTTGCTGCCAATTCGAAATTTTGTGCTTTTACCGCCTTAATCTTATTTTCTTTGGTTTCTTCAATTTGCTCTTCCAGTTTTAATATTGTTTCTGGAACTACAATATTAGAAATATGTACACGGGAACCAGCTTCATCAAGTGCATCAATTGCTTTATCAGGCAAGTGACGGTCGGTGATATAGCGCTCAGTTAATTTAACGCAAGCCTCAATCGCATCGTCAGTAAATTGCACATTATGATGATCTTCGTATTTTTCTTTAATATTATTTAAAATCTCAATGGTTTCATCAATAGAGGTAGGCTCAACCATTACCTTTTGAAATCTGCGCTCCAAAGCACCATCTTTCTCTATGTGTTTACGGTATTCATCCAGCGTAGTTGCTCCAATACATTGGATATCACCACGAGCTAAGGCAGGCTTAAGCATATTTGCAGCATCTAAAGAACCGGTAGCTCCTCCTGCACCAACAATGGTATGAATCTCATCAATAAATAAAATGATATTAGGATTCTTCGAAAGCTCATTTAAAATGGCTTTCATGCGCTCTTCAAATTGTCCTCTGTATTTAGTGCCAGCAACTATTGAAGCTAAATCAAGTGTGACTACTCTCTTATCAAATAGCACCCTTGATACCTTTTTCTGATGAATTCTAATGGCCAAACCTTCTGCAATAGCCGATTTACCAACGCCAGGTTCCCCAATTAAAATAGGATTGTTTTTCTTGCGTCGGCTCAATATCTGGGCCAATCTTTCAATCTCATTTTCGCGACCTATAATTGGATCAAGCTTACCTTCTTCGGCGGCTTGCGTCATGTCAATACCAAAATTGTCTAAAACAGGGGTATCAGAGCTTTTAGAGCCTCCTGAGGAACGTGGAGAATCAGATCCTCCTCCTGATGAAAACGGACTGTCCTGATCATCATCCTCTGGCAAATCAGCTTTTGCTAAAGGCTCATTGTTAGTCATTAATCCCTTTACTCTTTCGTAATTAATTTTTTCTTCTGCCATAAGTTCAGATATAAATCCTTGGTTATCCTTTAATAAAGCTAATAACAAATGACCCGTATTAATGTTTTCACTTTTAACCGACCGGGCTTCCAGATAAATAAGCCTCAATATCCTCTCTGAAGATTTTAACAAAGGGATATGATCGGCATATTCCAATGGATCATTTGTTTTCAACTTCGATTCGATGTCGCTTTTTAATTTTTCCAAATCAACATTTAATTGTTCTAAAAGCTCTATAGCGGTTCCTTCTCCTTCTCTTAAAATACCTAAAAATAAATGTTCTGGACTTATATAAGGATTCCCCAATCTTTCAGCTTCTTCTTTGGAAAAACTAATTACATCATTAATTCTTTGTGAAAAATTTAAATTCATGCGTTTAATTTTGTTGTTTGATGTCTAAGGTACTTACATAAAATTTTCTATGTTTGTTTTGCTTGAATATCTTATTTTATAAAAAATAATAAATTTAAAATTACAATTTATTTTAGTTTTTACTCAATTCATTAAGCAAAAATACTAATAATTATATGCATTTCAGCAACTTTATCTTTTGTTGATAAAATGTATGTTGAAAGCCTTTAAAATTACGGTTTAAATGACTAAATTAGGCCGACCAAAAAACAGGCTTGCTATAGGCCTGTTTTCGTTTGTTAATTCTAATTCATAATTTAATATAAATGGCTGAAGGAGAGAAAATAATAAAAATAAATATTGAGGAAGAGATGAAATCGGCTTACATTGATTATTCAATGTCGGTTATCGTTTCAAGAGCCCTTCCTGACGTTAGGGACGGATTTAAACCTGTTCACAGGCGCGTTCTTTATGGGATGAGTGATCTTGGCTTGTCTTCCACCAAGCCATATAAAAAATCGGCCAGGATTGTAGGAGAGGTGCTGGGTAAGTACCACCCACATGGTGATTCATCAGTTTATTTTGCAATGGTTCGGATGGCTCAGGAATGGTCGTTACGTTATCCCTTGGTTGACGGCCAGGGTAACTTTGGTTCTGTTGATGGTGATAGTCCGGCTGCCATGCGTTATACCGAAGCCAGATTAAATAAAATTGCAGAAGAGACTTTAGTGGATATTGAGAAGAGAACTGTTGATTTTCAATTAAACTTTGATGATTCTATTCAGGAACCCACCGTACTTCCTACCCGTATTCCTAACCTTTTGGTAAATGGAGCCTCGGGAATTGCTGTAGGTATGGCTACCAATATGCCACCTCACAACCTTACCGAAATCATTAATGCCACCGTTGCTTATATTGAAAATAATGATATTGATACCGATGGTTTATTGGAATATGTGAAAGCTCCCGATTTCCCAACAGGAGGTATTATTTATGGTTACAAAGGTGTTAGAGATGCTTTTGAAACAGGTAGAGGGCGTATTGTCGTTCGTGCCAAAGCAGAAGTTGAAACCGACGCGCATAGTAGAGAGAAAATTGTAATCACGGAAATCCCTTATTTGGTTAACAAGGCAGAGTTAATTATTAAAATTGCTGAGCTGGTTAATGAAAAGCGAATTGAAGGCATATCCAATGTGAATGATGAGTCTGACAGAGATGGAATGCGTATTGTTGTTGATTTAAAACGCGATACAATAGCAAATGTTGTTCTGAATAACTTATATAAGTTAACGGCTTTACAAACTTCTTTTAGTGTTAATAATATTGCTTTAGTTAAAGGTAGGCCTCAAATGCTTAATCTTAAAGGACTGATAAGTAATTTTGTTGAGCACCGTCATGATGTAGTGATCCGTCGGACACAATATGAACTTGAACAAGCAGAGAAAAGAGCTCATATTCTTGAGGGTTTAATTATTGCCAGTGATAATATCGACGAGGTAATTAAAATTATTCGTGCAGCTTCCAGTCCAGATGAAGCCAGAGAAAATCTGATTAAACGTTTTGAACTGAGTGATATACAGGCCCGTGCAATAGTTGATATGCGTTTGCGTCAGTTAACCGGACTGGAACAAGATAAACTACATGCAGAGTATGAAGAGTTATTGAAAGAAATAGCTAACCTAAAGGATATTCTGGCCAATGAATCACGAAGAATGGAAATCATTACCAATGAATTGATTGAGGTAAGAGATAAGTATGGTGATGAACGCAGAACAGAAATTAATTATTCTTCTGAAGAATTTAATCCTGAAGATTTTTATGCCGATGATGAGATGGTAATTACTATTTCACATATGGGTTATATTAAACGTACACCACTGGCAGATTTCAGAACACAAAGCAGGGGTGGAGTTGGCTCTAAGGGAAGTACCACACGTGATCAGGACTTTATAGAACACTTGTATCCTGCTACGATGCATAATACCATGTTGTTTTTCACCCAAAAGGGGCGTTGTTTCTGGTTAAAGGTGTACGAAATTCCTGAAGGTGCTAAAAATACAAAGGGAAGAGCTATCCAAAACCTGTTGAACATCGAGGGAGATGATCAGGTTAAAGCTTTTATCAAAGTAAAAAAACTTACAGATCAGGATTACATAAACAACCACTATATTATTATGGGTACCAAAAAAGGTATCATCAAAAAATCTTTATTGGCAGATTATTCCCGACCCAGAGTAAATGGGGTAAATGCCATTACCATTAAGGAAGATGATGAGCTGATACAAGCACGACTTACCCATGGAGAAGCCGAGATTTTAATGGCCACCCGCTCAGGAAGAGCCATCCGTTTTAACGAATCCAAGGTAAGGTGTATTGGTCGTACTGGACTGGGAGTGAGAGGAATAACCCTTGATGCCAAGACCGATGAAGTAGTTGGTATGATTTGTGTTATGGATATTGAGAAAGAAGATATTCTGGTAGTTTCGGAAAAAGGATTTGGAAAAAGATCTAAAATAGTAGATTATAGAATTACCAATCGCGGTGGAAAAGGTGTTAAAACCATGAAAATTACCGACAAAACAGGTGATCTAATTACTATTAAGAATGTAACTGACGAGAATGATTTAATGATCATTAATAAATCAGGAATTACCATTCGTTTAGCCTTATCTGAACTTAGAACAACAGGTAGAGCTACACAAGGGGTGAAGGTAATTAATTTGCGAAATGGTGATGAAATTGCATCTGTAGCTAAAGTTTCTGCCTATAAGGAAGATGAAACAACAAGTGAAGATGGAAGTGTAAATGAAGATGATATCATAGAAGATACTGAAAATCAAGATTAATAAATATTTAAATTAGAAACTTAAGTTTAAAAAATCACACAATAAAACTTAATATGATGAAGAAGACTATTTTATTATTTGTAAGTGTTATAACCCTTTCTGCAGCAATGGCTCAAAAAGGAAAAGTAACAACAGCAACTACCTTGCTTGATCAGGGAGATGCCGAAAAAGCAAAAACTGCTATTGATGCTGCTTTACAGGATGAAAAAAGTAACACCTGGCCAAAAACATATATCGTAGCAGGTCAGGTATATCAAAAATTAGCAAAAGAAGGAAAAGATGATCAAGGTATTTTAAAGGCATATGAGTACTATATGAAAGCCATTGAGCTGGATAAAAAGGGAGATGCAAAAGGTAAAAAAATTGGTCGTTACAAAGGTGAAATTGGTAAACAATTGGTTTTCTTTACCAATGATCTGACTAATGCTGGAGTACAAGCCTTTAATAAGGAAGATTTTGCTGCTGCGGTTACTGCTTTTGAAGATTTATTAGCCCTGAATGCCAACGATTATATGATAGAAGTTCAAGGTGAAAAAGTTGATACTGCTATCATTTATAACACTGCCTTGGCAGCTTACAATGCTAAAGACTGGGCTAATGCTGAAAAGTACTTTAATAATGCTATTGACCTAAAATATGGAGGAGGAGATGCTGTATTATTGTTACATCAGGTATTTGGTTCAGCTAAAGACTCTGTTAAAATGGGTCCTAATTTAATTAAAGGATTTGAGACTTATCCTGAGGATAATAGAATTTTAACTGAGTTGATTAACTATTATCTTACTACCAAACAAAATGATAAGGCATTAGATTATCTAAATACGGCTATTGAAAAGGATGATACTAATCCTTCATTTTATTATGCACGTGCGGTATTAAATGACAATAGTAAGAATTTTGATGCTGCTTTAGTAGATTATAATAAGTGTTTAGAGCTTGATCCTAATTACTTTAATGCACTTTATAATATTGGTGTAATGTACTTTAACAAAGCTGTTGAAGAAACAAATGTAGCGAATGCCGAAACTGACTTTAAAAAATATGAAGCCAAGAAGGCCATTGCTGATAAAACATTTAAGCAATCATTACCATTTTTTGAAAAAGCAACAGCTATTAATCCTAAGGAAACAGCTGTTCTTGAGAGTTTAAAAACTTTATACTATCGTTTTGAAATGATGGATGAGTATAATGAGGTTAATGAAAAATTAAAAGCTATCGCGGGTAATTAATCCTTAGAAAGCATAAAAAAAATATATCCGGGTAATACCGGATATATTTTTATATATAAATATAACATAATATCAACTATAAGACAAACATAGATGATAGATAAAAGATCAAACTTTTACTTTTTTTAGTTTTCTGATCTTAAAAATTACGAGGAATGGTAATTTTAACTTTATACTTTGGATCATCATGCTGATTGACCATCCAGTTAGAAAATTCATCCAGCCATCTCCAATACTTTAGCATTAAATTTTCAGGAACTGTATCAATTTTACTCAGCACTTCACGGTAACATTCCAGCCAGATAATTCGTGCTTTAGGCGTAATTTTAAAAGGTAAATGTCGATTGGCTAACATGGGGTTTCCTCTGGTTACTTTATAGTATTCAGGGCCACCTAAACGTTGAATAAAAAAATCAGCCGACCTTTTTTTTGCCCCTTCAAGCAGTTCACCAGCAGGTGGAAATAAATCCTTAATTTCACTTTGAATAAGTAACTCGTAATGATCGCTTACAGCCTTGCGAATACCATCTTCTTTTAGATACTCAAAAATTTTTATATCAGGTTTGTGTGTAGTTCGTCTTTCACCAAAAGGAAGATCAGTAATTTTAAATTTTGAAATATCCATACTTTATATTTAACTAAATGTAATCCACTAGAATATCCTATAGCCATATACTACCTTAATATAATATGTACAGGCCCTACAAATTTCCCATATGATTATAATTTATTTTTCCAGGTCCCATATAATCTGTCCGTTATTTAACGGAAAAACTCGCTGAGCTAATCTTGTTTCTCCCGCTTAGGTGCGATGACTGATTGTGTAAGAAGAAATTCTCAAGCTCATTTCGTATGGCATTGTAAATAATACGAAACGATCATTAACTTTATGAATCATAAAGTAAACACAGGAGAATAGCCTGTCCCGAATTTGATTCGGGAATTAAAAAAGTTAATGCGAGTTTCATCTGACCATTGAAAGAAAATTATAAACAGATGAAAATAAATTAAAATTTATACAGAGAGTAAACAAAAAGCTAAGACAAAAGTTTAAAAAATTGTTGTTTTTCTACGAGGCTTTTCGTTATTTTTTAAATCGAATAAATTATAAGATGGCCATTCATCTACCTTGTTTAAGGTACGATCCATCATTAACTTAATTTCACTCGAAAATTCTGGGCCTTTCCATGAATTGGTATTAAAAACAATAGCATAAGAAATACCATTATCTTTACGAACAACCAATGCTGAAGTTCCGGCAAGAGTACCTGTGCGATACCAATACCTGTTTTCTCTAACCCCACGCCAACCTAAGGGACTCCCACCTATAAGTTCAGTGCTTACCATTTCGTGGATACTTTCTTGCGTAAGAATATCTTTCGGGAAATTGAAACCATCAATAGCTAGTACTAAACGTAATAGATCTGTAGTTGAGCTTACCCAACCACCTGCAGCACCCAGCGTTTTTATGTCATTTCCACCATAACTTCTGGGAACCAATTTATCTCCACCTAAATGATCTTCAACCAGATATGTATCATCCGGTTCATAATATTTTACCTCAAGGTCAAGTCTTTCCCAAGGATAACTATTACCAATTTGCATATCAAAAATTTCCAGTGGATAAAGAATATTTGTTTTTACAAACATCTCATAATTCATACCAGAGGCTTTTTCTATCACTTTCTCTAAAATAGTATATCCAAAGTTACTGTAAGACGACATCGTACCAGGCACATAATGTAATCGTTTTTGTAACATAAAACGAATAATATCTTCACTTTCAACGGGATATTCTATCCCAAGTTTCTTTTTAATGATATTAGGCATAAACATTGGATCACCATACCTGCTGGTCCATCCTGCCGAATGATTTAGTAATTCTCGTACTGTAATGGCTTCTACTTTCTTATCCTTATAATCAAGATAAATGGAGTCGTTTAATATGCCATATGGACCAAATACCTTACTTTCGAGTGTTAACTTTTCATTTTCCACTAGTTTCATTACTGCCACAGCAGTAATTAACTTTGAAACACTTGCTATTCTGAATAAGTTATAAGGTTGAACTTCAATAGACCTTTCCTTGTCGGCATAGCCATAACCTTTGGTAAATACCAGTTTACCATCCTTAGCAATGGATAATGAAGCACCGGCCAAATGGTTACGTTTTAAAAAATGCTCAACTTGATAATCAATCACATCAAATTCAGCAAGATCTGAGAAAGCATTAGAGATATGGTATGAAGATACGTTTGGTTTAGGAGGAATAAAATCTCCACCAAAAGACTCACCCGAGTTAAATATGGTTAGATTTACTATGCTTAAAGAAATAACCCCCAAAAGAGCTATACCAGTCTTATATATAATCGTCATTCAATCATCATCTTTAACAGGCACTAAATTAAGCAAAAGCCTTTGAAACAACAAAGGTCTTTGCTAAATTAAGTGCCAATATTATCAACCTGTGATTATATACGTAATAAAATCAATAAGGTTTTATGCTACAACCTATAGCTTTGGTTTCTTTAATTTTAGGCTCACTCCCTTTTAATAAGGCATCTATTGCATTAGCCAGGTATTTTTCTTTAACAGATTCACTTTCACGAGGGTTATCATCGATACTACCAATGTATTTAACAACAAAACCATCGTCATTTTTCTGAAGTAAATAGATATGTGGCGTTTTAGTAGCGCCATATTTCTTATAGATACCTATGTCATCTACCAAATAAGGAAAAGTAAAGCCCTTATCCTTTGCTCTTTTTATCATATTGTTAAAAGAATCCTCTTCGTATTCAGCCGGATTATTTGGATTCAGGGCAACAACGGGATAACCTTTGCTCTTGTATTTTTTATCCAATGCTACAATTCTGTCTTCATACAGCTTGGCATAAGGACAATGATTACAAGTAAAAATTAATATAACTCCTTTTTCGCTGTTATATTCATCCAGCGAAACATAGGAATTATCGATATTCTTTAATTTAAACTCAGGAGCTTTATCTCCAATACTTACTTGAGCCGAGAGGCCGATGCTTGTTAAAGCAAATACAATACCCAAAAATAACGTTTTCATGTTTGTAATATTTACTTGTTCATACAATTAATAATCTTTATCACAAACTAAACAACCTTTACAATAAAGAGTTCAACCGTTGATCTATTATTTCCGGTGTTATCTGACCCTCATAAAATTCCTCTCGTCCTTGGTATAAAAACCAACATGAAGGAATGGCTCCACTCCAGTCATCTGATACTTTAGAAATCCAGCTATTGGGGTTAGATTCATCTAATACCAAAACTTCATTTATAATATGTTTTTTCTGGACGAAACTTTTCAATCGGCCCTCTATTTGATCGGGAAAATCAAGACTTACCAGCAATACTTTTACTGGTTTACCTTGATAGGTAGATGAAATATTATCAATTAAAGGCATTTCTTCCACACATGGTTTACACCAGGTGGCCCAAAAATTAATGATAAAGATAGTATCTTTTTGGCCACGGATACGATTCTCTAATTCCTGATAATTGATCTTTTTAGGTACATTTTCCTGTGAAAAAGCTAGGTTGCTTAAACAAAATACACATAGTGTGAAAAAAATTCTTCTTGTCATTTTATATTTGTTGTATAGTTATCTTTTAACAACCATTATAACACTCTTTTGTTTAAGTCGCATTACTATTCTAAAAAGCAACAGCATGGCAATGGGTATAGTCGCTAAAGGAAATGCTTGTGGAATAAAATACCATCCAGCCAAAAACACAAACAACAAGCTCAGGTTTATTTTTAATAACCAATTAGCCAGTCGAGAGTCAGTACTAGAAAAAGCCAACAAGATAAAAGTAGGCAAAGCCCATAGAATATTTAAGTTATTGGCTGTTACACTGTGGTCGGTTATTAGCCATAAATAACTAATTAATAGGCCAATGCATCCTGATATCAAAAATAAAATACGATCAAAGACCTGAAAAATAATTTTATTTGAAGGCAATAAAATGCTTAAAAAAACAACAAAAACTAAAAGTACCCCAAAAAACCAAAATGGAGATAAAAAAATACCCGGCTTATTTTGTGATTGATCCATCTCCAATAAGCTAATTTTCTCTTTTACCAAAGGAAATGTTTCACCCTGTGAGGTATGCTGACTAGCATGATCAAAAACATCCATTAAAAAATCAGGCAAATATGTTGATTCTCTTAAGGTGGCTGTTTTATCGGCAGGTAAACCCAAAATAATATTTAAACCAGTCTCAGTCCATGGCAGGTTTTTAAGGTAATAATGCAAGTAATCGCGAAAGGATAAGTCAACCAACTTTTGATCTGATACGCCCAGCTTAAGCTCCACATCTAAATGGTCAACCACCATATCAAAGATACGCGTTGCACAATTATCATAAAAGAAATCATACTTATAAAACCTGTTTTTTGGCTGATAATTCAGCACCAGTGCATCAAAAATCCGTTGTTTGTCGTCTAATTCCAAATTTAAAACCTGCTCTATCACTGCTCTGTTTTCCCGGAAGTATTCCTGCAAAAAATGGTTATATCGTCCAACACTTAGCATATAATTTAGTTGACCATTTGCAAACTTGAGATAGAAATTAGGAGTATTAAAATCAAAAGTACCATAGTTAAATACTAAATCAATATGTTGTTCAGAATCACAGACACGCAAAGCACTATGGCCAAAATATGAATACATTTCATTACCTGCCGAACAGGTTAGAACAGAAATTGTTGCCTTATCAGAGAGCTTGGGAGCTCCTTCAGCCTGTAAAGTAATAAATGCAAAAAAAAAGATAATCGTTAGTGTGCAATATCTGGTCATACCATTATTAAGTTTGCATCAAATATAAGCAATTTGT
Source organism: Saccharicrinis sp. (assembly GCA_041584155.1). Lineage (GTDB taxonomy): Bacteria > Bacteroidota > Bacteroidia > Bacteroidales > Marinilabiliaceae > Saccharicrinis. Next base: position 660 of record JBFHEL010000034.1, on the reverse strand, counting down.
GATATATTGATGACTCAACTTAAGCTGAAAAATCATATGCTTCCAGGATTTGCGAATATACTTTTGACACTCCTGTAGAGGAAAATCTTTTAATGAATTTGTTAAACAAAGAATTAAGGACTTTAAAAAATGAAGATTTGTTTTTTGCACTCTCTTAATCAATGAATTTTTAACTATTACAGAGCGTTTAATTTGGCCAGGATACGTTTCCTCTACCCAATAATATTCAGGATCGGCAAAAAAATTCATAAACCAATCCACTATTAAGTCAGCCCAGTTCACCCAAAGCGCTTCCATACTTAATTTTACATTTTGCATAGCTTAATTATTTAATCGTATTTAAAGTAAATTCATATTTTAAACTTCAAAATTACAGAGCTAATAATTTGTAATAAAGCTTTTTAAGTAATAACTTTAAACTTTAAGTAAAAATTAAGCCGTCGAAAATCGCTTAAATACAACTTAAATATTGACTTAATAATTTGCTTAAATTTTTATATTTGTACTTTAAAATTTACTTGAATGCCCAATATGCAACACACAAGAATAAGCAATTACTTTTCTTCCGTGATCAATCACGTAGCGGATTTGGTAATTGGTGTTGACAAGATTGTGGGTATTTATAACGATGAAAAATCAAACAGGCTATTAGGAATTAGT
>JBFHEL010000033.1:0-19260 GCA_041584155.1 Saccharicrinis sp. | reverse complement strand
ACTATCCCAGGAGGAAATAATTTTTTCAATTCTTTTTATCTCCGACCTTGCCATATCAATATAATGGCTGGCTGAGATTTCATCTTCAGCGACTACAGTAAATTCAAAACTGCACCCCATGAGTATATCCTTTTCCTTGTATATATGCTGTGCATAACTCAGTATGCCACCAATAAAAACGTAAAGAAAGGTTAATGCAATTCGTATAGTCATATCACTTTTGTTTTAAGAACCATTGTTATTGAAAAGAAACTAAGGTGTTGAAGTATTCTTCGGGGCTTGTCTTTTGGTAGCCTGTTGTACCCAATATTTTACCGTCCTTATTTAAAACTAGTACATAAGGAAAGTAACCGTTCTTGTTGTATTTCTCAGCAAGTGCATTATTCTGCTGCTGTTGTTCTTCGGAGAGTTTGTTTTTCTTGCTGCGGGGGAAGTCTGCCTCTACAATAATAAATTTTGTTTCGGCTAATTTTAAAAACTCTTCTGTTCCTAAAATTTCTTTTTCTAATTTAATACAGGGTGCACACCAATCAGACCCCTTAAAAACGAGTAGGATGTATTTGTCTTCTGAATGAGCCTGTTTTTTGGTTGCTTCAAAATCATGATTGGGTTCCTGCGCGGCAATAGGCATTATTGTTAACCCTATTAGTAAAGAGAAAATAGATAATATCTTCATGTTTAAATGTTTTTAGATGCATTATAAACACAGATAACTGTTAAATGTTTATATAAATATCTATAAATATAGATATGTACGTGTAAATGCTTGTAAAACAAGAGAGAGAGGGTGATGCTTATTTAATGATATGGCCGGTTTAAATAATCAATGCTAGGATATAACTGATCTATTGGGGGAATCTGAATTTAAAAATGAATTTCAAATCTGATGTTTAAAAACTATGCATACCTTTAGCCTTATTACAAATAATATTTATCTTTGCACGTTCAATACAAATTGTAAACTAATAATAGATTGCCGGTACAATGGTGTTCGTATAACTTAAGTTCGGTAAATCTTTAATGTATGATATAATATGGTTAAAATAACCTTGCCTGATGGCAGTGTAAGAGAGTATGAGTCCGGAGTAAGCGGTCTTGAAATAGCCAGGAGTATTAGTCCTCGTTTGGCTAAAGAAGTTTTATCAATCTCGGTTAATGGTGAAACCTGGGATCTTACACGCACAATAACCGAAGATTCTTCCATTAAGTTGTATAAATGGGAGGATGAAGAAGGGAAGCATGCTTTTTGGCATTCTTCGGCTCACTTAATGGCTGAGGCTTTGGAAGCCTTATATCCTGGAATGAAATTCGGGATCGGACCTTCAATCGAGAACGGATTTTACTATGATGTAGATCCAGGTGAGGGTGTGGTGCTTCGTGATGCAGATATTCCTAAGATTGAAGCCAAGATGAAAGAGCTGGCTTCTAAAAAAAATCAGTATATACGCGCTGAAGTGCCTAAGGAGGAAGCATTATCTTACTTCAATGGTAAAGGAGATGAGTATAAGTTAGAACTTATTCAGGAGCTGGAAGATGGAACCATTACTTTCTATAAAAATGGAGAGTTTACCGATTTATGTCGTGGTCCTCACTTGCCTTCTACTGAAGTGATAAAAGCCGTTAAAGTGTTGAGTATTGCCGGAGCCTATTGGCGTGGTGATGAAACACGTAAGCAGCTTACTCGTTTGTATGGAATTACCTTTCCTAAGCAAAAGATGCTGGATGAATACATGACAAATCTGGAAGAGGCGCAAAAGCGTGATCACCGTAAGATAGGTAAGGAACTTGAGTTGTTTGCTTTCTCGCAAAATGTTGGTCAGGGTTTGCCTTTGTGGTTGCCTAAGGGTGCTAAGTTGCGTGAGCTTTTAGAGAATTTTCTGAAAAAAGTACAAGTGGCTTATGGTTATCAACAGGTAATTACTCCACATATTGGTAACAAACAATTGTATGTTACTTCCGGACACTATGCCAAATATGGTAAGGATTCTTTTCAGCCGATCAATACACCCGCTGAAGGTGAAGAATTCTTATTGAAACCAATGAACTGTCCGCATCACTGTGAAATTTATAAGGTGAAACCGGTTTCTTATAAGGATTTGCCAATACGCATGGCTGAGTTTGGAACGGTTTATCGTTATGAGCAGAGTGGTGAATTGCATGGCCTGACTAGGGTACGTGGTTTTACACAGGATGATGCACATATTTTTTGTACGCCTGATCAGTTGAAAGATGAGTTTAAAAAGGTAATTGATATTATTTTATATATCTTTAAGGCTCTCGATTTTAAGGATTTTATTACACAGATATCTTTACGTGATCAAGTTAATCGCGAAAAGTATATTGGAACTGAGGAGAATTGGGAGAAAGCCGAGACTGCAATTGTAGAGGCCTGTGAAGAAAGAGGTATGGAAACCATAGTAGAATATGGAGAAGCTGCCTTTTACGGACCAAAACTTGACTTTATGGTTCGGGATGCAATTGGACGTAAATGGCAATTGGGAACTATTCAGGTGGATTACAATTTACCCGATCGTTTTGAGTTGGAATATATGGGCTCTGATGGAGAGAAACACCGTCCGGTAATGATTCATCGTGCACCATTTGGTAGTATGGAGCGTTTCGTGGCTGTTTTAATAGAACATACGGCTGGAAAATTCCCATTATGGTTAACGCCTGAACAAGTGGTAGTTTTACCAATCAGCGAAAAATATAACGATTACGCAAAAAAAGTTTCAAAAGTCCTGAATAATTCCGATATTCGCAGCGTTTTAGATGATAGAAATGAGAAGATTGGTCGGAAAATACGTGATAATGAGCTAAAACGCATACCCTTTTTGTTGATCGTGGGAGAGAAGGAAGCTGAAACAAACATGGTTTCTGTTCGTAAGCAAGGTGATGGTGATAAGGGATCTATGGAGATTGAAGAATTTATAAGCTTTATAAATAAGGAAGTTGAAGAACAACTTTCTGCCATTGAAAATAAGTAAAACCGTTTATTAATTAATTATAGGAGGATTTTAACATAGCACAGAATAGAAGAAAACCACAGGGATCGGAACAAAGAGATACACAGAGTTTCCGCGTAAATAATGCGATCAGGATACCTCAAGTTAGACTTGTTGGCGATAATATAGATAATCCGGGAGTGTACTCAACATCAGTTGCGTTAAAGATGGCTGATGATTTAGAGCTGGATTTGGTGGAGATTTCTCCTAAAGCTGATCCTCCAGTTTGTAGAATAACGGATTATCAAAAGTTTTTGTATCAACAAAAACGTAAGCAAAAGGAGCTCAAATCGAAAGCGGTTAAGGTTGTTGTTAAGGAAATCAGATTTGGTCCGAATACGGATGATCATGATTATAACTTTAAACTTAAGCATGCTGAGAAGTTTCTTTCAGAAGGAGCCAAAGTGAAGGCATATGTGTTCTTTAAAGGACGTTCTATCTTGTTTAAAGAACAAGGTGAGATATTGCTCTTGAGATTTGCTCAGGATCTGGAAGAATACGGAAAGGTTGATCAACTACCTAAACTGGAGGGTAAAAGGATGATTATTTTCCTTTCACCTAAAAAAGCGAAAAAGTAGTTTCAATTATATAAACCAATTAATAGTAAGTACAATGCCAAAGATGAAGACGAATTCCAGTGCGAAAAAACGTTTCACAATCACTGGGAGCGGTAAGATTAAAAGAAAGCATGCTTTTAAAAGTCACATTTTAACTAAAAAGACTAAAAAGCAAAAAAGAAATCTTACTTACGCTACAACTGTTCATGCAGCTGACTTAAGCAATGTAAAGTTGTTATTGAACATGAAGTAATAGGGTAAACCTTATTAACAAAACATTTAATTAACCGAATGAATTTAGCCGAAAGATCCTGAGGAAAGGACGCTAATCATTCTAAAAACAAGTAAAAATGCCAAGATCAGTAAATACTGTTGCTTCAAGAGCAAGAAGGAAAAGGGTTCTAAAGCAAACTAAAGGTTACTTTGGAAGAAGAAAGAACGTATGGACGGTAGCTAAAAATACCTATGAAAAAGGTTTAGGTTATGCTTACCGCGATAGAAAAAGAAAGAAAGGTCAGTTTAGAGCATTATGGATTCAAAGAATTAATGCTGCTGCTCGTTTAGAAGGAGTTTCTTATTCTAAACTAATGGGTATGATGACTAAACAAAATATTGAAATTAACAGAAAAGTTTTAGCTGACTTAGCTGTTAATCATCCAGATGCTTTTAAAGCCGTTGTGCAAAAAGCTATGGCTGCTGCAAAATAGTGCAGGCAAATAACTTATTAAAAGGCAGAAAGGTTCAACTTTTCTGCCTTTTTTTATTTCTTATGCCTGTTGTTTTCTGTTTAGAATAAAATAAACTATAACTTAAAGTTATAGGTTATAACCAAAAGTGCATCTTATTTTCGTAAAAAGGTTTTATCGTACCATGCAAAACTTATACTTTTACCATCCAAATATTTATACGTTATGAGTAAAGAATTTAATCCGACTTCATATATGTTGGAGTCAGTAAAAACCGGTAAGCGCTTTAATGATGCAGGTTGGACTTTAGATGCACCAGGAGAAAAATACCCTACTTTAGTAAGGGCTATATATGAAAAAAAGCAGATTGAGGTTAAAGACGCATCCTATGGTATCTTTCGTTTTGCCGACTGGTTACCCATACATAAAATGCTGGAGGGTTCTTCTGCTCCTGTAACGTATAAGAGCAAAGGCCTGGCTGATTTTTTGGGACTTACAGATTTGTACATTACTTTTAGTGGTTACTGGCCCGAAAAAGGAGCTGATTTCCGAACTTGTTCATTTAAAGAAACTGAGGCCTATGCTGTTGGTGGACGATTGCCCGCGAACAATGATACCATATTAGTGGTTGCTTCGGCAGGAAATACTGCAAGAGCTTTTGCTAGAGTATGTTCAGATAATAATATACCATTATTGTTATGTGTACCCGAGGATAATATCAATGCCCTTTGGTTTGATGAACCGATTAAAGACAATGTAAAGCTTGTGGTTACTAAGTCGGGTAGTGATTATTTTGATGCCATTCATTTATCGAATATGGCCTGTGAACTGGATGGTTTTTTGGCAGAGGGAGGAGCAAAAAATGTGGCTCGTCGCGATGGAATGGGAACCACCACTCTTTCTGCAGTGACCAGCATTGGTAAAATCCCTGATTATTATTTTCAGGCTGTAGGGAGTGGAACAGGTGCTATAGCTGCCTGGGAAGCTAATATACGACTGATTGAAGATGGTCGTTTTGGTGATCATTTTATGAAATTAATGGTTTCTCAGAATACCCCTTTTGTGCCAATTCACGATGCCTGGAAAGCAGATTCAAGGGATATGTTACCTTTAGATGATGATGTGGCTCGCAAACAAGTGGAGGAGATAGATGCAAAAGTGCTTTCTAATCGCAAGCCTCCTTATCCGGTTTGTGGTGGTTTATACGATGCTATGAAAGAGGCCGGAGGTGATGTTTTATGCGCTACTAACGATGAAGCCGCACAAGCTGCCAAAATATTCAAAGAGAAAGAAGGAAATGATATTCATTCTGCAGCATCCGTAGCTGTGGCTACATTAATTGATGCAGTGAAACAAGGTATTGTTAAAAAAGATGATTGTATCATGTTAAATATTACCGGAGGAGGTGAAGAGCGATTTAAAAGTGAAAAAGAAATCGTTTATCTCAAACCTGCTCATGTGTTTGATGTTACTCCTAAGATGGAGGATGTAAAGGAAGTGTTGAGTAATTTGTTTTAGTGCAGAAGATACAAGGATATAGATTCAAAAAAAGCACGGTGTTATTCATTGTGCTTTTTTTATTTTCGCTAAATACTAAATAAATGATTCGTATATATATACCATCAATTGTTATATTTGCCATGCGTAAATGGCAGATCAAGGATTCATGAAGGTTAATGTTTAGTTAAAGATGACTTACTCGTTAGATTCTGGCATATTTGTCTGTTATATTTAAGCTTAATTATAATATTTATTGAGTTATGAGAGTTATGACTATGGAATAGTTGCTGTTATTCTCTCATCATAAAAATCAAAAAAATGAACATCGCTTTAATAGGATATGGTAAGATGGGTAAAGAGATAGAAAAGATTGCCATCGAACGAGGACATACCATAACTGCCAAAATAGATATGCAGAGTGAAGATACCTTTGACGGAGAAGGTTTTGCTGCTGCCGATGTAGCCATTGAATTTACTGTACCGGCGGCTGCTTATCATAATTATTTATCCTGCTTTAAACACAATAAACCGGTTGTTTCAGGTACTACAGGTTGGTTAGATAAGATTGAAGAGATCAAAGATTGGTGCAAAAATAAAGGACAAACGTTCTTTTATGCTTCTAATTTTAGTGTGGGTGTAAATGTGTTTTTTGAGTTGAATAAAAAACTGGCTCAAATTATGAATACGCTGCCCGATTATGAGGTTAGTATGGATGAAACCCATCATATACATAAACTGGATGCCCCAAGTGGTACGGCTATTACGCTCGCTGAAGGACTAATTGAAAATCTGGACAGAAAAGATGGATGGGTGGAAGGAAAAGAAGCCACAGAAAAGGAGATTCATATCCAGGCTTTCCGACGCGATGAGGTTCCTGGTATTCACACTATAAAATATGATTCCCCTGTAGATGAAATAGTGATTCATCATAGTGCTAAATCTCGTAAAGGTTTTGCCTTAGGAGCTGTGCTGGCGGCAGAGTTTGCTGCTAAAAATAAAGGATACCTGGGAATGAGTGATTTATTGAAATTTTAATTAAAAACAAATGATAATGCCTAAAGTATCTTTAGCTAAATGGATAAGATGTGCAATAGCTACCCTGGTTTATATTTTATGGGTAATATGGGTGGGTAACTATTGGTTATTACCTGGGGTTGCTATTATATTTGATAATTATATTACCAAAAAAGTACCCTGGAATTTCTGGAAACGAACCAAAGAGGGTGAAAAACCTAAAGCCTGGGTTGAATGGGTAGATGCTTTATTATTTGCATTGGTAGCAGTTTATTTTATCAACTTGTTTTTATTTCAGAATTATAAAATACCAACCTCGTCACTGGAAAAGTCACTTTTGGTGGGTGATCACCTGTTTGTGAGTAAGGTAACCTATGGGCCGCGTATTCCAAATACCCCTTTGTCTTTTCCTCTACTGCAAAATACAGTGCCGTTTTTTAATACCAAATCGTATATTGAATGGCCGCAATGGGATTATAAGCGCTTAAAGGGATTTAAAAAGGTTGAAAAGAATGATATAGTGGTTTTTAACTTCCCTACTCAGGATACAGTTCCTTTGTACAAAGTAAACCCTGATTATTATATTAGTTGTAGAGAAATAGGTGTTGACCGGGTGAATAATGATCCTAAACTGTTGGATGCTTATAAAAATAAAAGTCAATGGGAGATAAATAATAGATTAAAAGCCCTTGGTAGAGAAATTATTTACTCAAACCCAGAGAGTTATGGCGAAGTGGTGTATCGCCCTGTTGACCGACGTGATAATTATGTAAAGCGATGTGTGGCTGTTGCGGGAGATACTTTTCAGGTAAAAAGTAATCAGATTTATATCAATGGCGAAAAAGTTATTAATCCACGTGGATTACAGCATATTTATCAGATTATGACCGATGGCACTAATCTTAATCAAAGATTTTTGGATAAAATGGAAATATCTGACGAAGATGCAAGATGGCTGGGAATGGGTATGTTGCCTTTAACCGATGAAAAGGTGAAGCAAATGAAAACCTATCCTTTTATCCGTCAAATCAAGCAAGTGGAACAAACCCCTGATTCATCTAAAATAATGACCTGGCCTTATTCCAGCGATTATGTGTGGAGTAGAGATAATTTCGGACCACTATGGATTCCTGCTAAGGGTGCTACGGTACAATTAAATCTTAAAAATCTGGTGTTGTACGACAGAATTATTACAGCTTATGAGGGTAATACACTGGATGTAAAAAATGGAGATATTTATATTAACGGTAAGCCAACAAAAGAGTATACCTTTAAAATGGACTATTACTTTATGTTGGGAGATAATCGTCATCAGTCACAGGATAGCAGGTATTGGGGCTTTGTGCCTGAAGACCATGTTGTGGGAAGGCCTTTATTGGTATGGTTGTCGCTGAATAAAGATAAGTCCTTATTTGAAGGGAAAATTCGTTTCGATCGTTTCTTTAAATGGGTTGCTAACGAGCAATAAATAATGTAATTTAAGGGCAGGAGTTATCGTTTTATGGTATAACTCCTGCTTTTATTTTTAGGTATATGAATAAAATAGCAACAGTGAAGATTGTTATGGCCATCTTTCTTTTGGTCATAGGGGTGTGGACTTGGAGTTTTTTGCCATTTTTTGTTATTCTGTTACTGGTCGATTCCTTCCGTCAAACATCCTACCTTTCAGTTATCTGGAGTTTTATGAAGCAAAGAACAGGGCGGCATATGAGAACGGTAGAGTGGTTTTTTGCTCTTGCCATCGCAGCCTGGCTGATTTTCTTTGTTCAGCATAATTTTATTGGTGTATATACTTTTCATACCTCCTCCATGCATGGAACACTGGATTCCGGCGATGTGTTGCTTGTGAATAAAGTGAAGCATGGAGCCAGAAAAAATGCAAATAATATTCCTTGGTTCCATAGAACAAAAGGACTTTCCACCATTAAATATGAAGATGTTGTTGTTTTTAACTTCCCCGAAGGAGATACATTGTTAAAAAAACGACCTACCGAGAGTTATTATTATCTGCAGCGTCGTTATGGGAGTGAAGAGGTTAATAATAATCAGAAATCCTTATCCAATTTTGAATATAGAAAAGTAGTCGATCGCCCACGTTTTGTTAAAAGGGTTTACGGATTACCCGGTGATTCAATATCTATTGTCAATGGGCAGTTTTTTGCCAATGGAAATATCATTCCTTATCCAGAATTTTCAGTGGCCAGATATAAACTGAATGATGATCGTAGGAAAAGACTTAATAGGGAAGGAGTGGTGCCTTATAATGAATTAACCACAAGTGAAGGACTTATTTGGGAATTATATGAAAAGGATGTTCAAAAAGTGCGGAGTTTAGGACTTCCTATAGAGGAAGATTGTTTGCCCAAAAATTATCCGGATCCGCTTGTTTTTCCCTTTAATCATTATTTGCTATGGAACATGCATAATATGGGCCCTCTTTATGTTCCTAAGAAAGGTGATGAGATAAAATTATCTCGGGAGAATATGATTAGGTATAGACGATGCATCGAAACGTTTGAGGAGAATAAAGTGGAGCAGAAGGGAGATAGCGTTTTTATAAATGGGACAATAGCTCAGACGTATAAGTTCAAAATGGATTATTATTGGGTGATGGGAGATAATCGTCCTCATTCATTTGATAGTAGATTTTGGGGGTATGTTCCGGATAACCATATTATTGGTAAGGTTGATAGAGTTTTGGTATCCAGAAGTCTACAAGAAAAAGGCTGGTTTAAACCAAATAGATTTTGGAAGAAAGTGAAATGATTTGCTATGTATGCTTTGGATTAAGTTCTTTGTATTAATTTTGTTATTATGCTGCGATAAGCCAATGGCTTTGTTTAAGAGAAAGGTTTAACCAAACATAATAGGTTTGTTGCTGCATTTTTTGTGATTGTTAGGTAAAAGGATATTTTAAACTGATAAATATTGTTATGAAAAAATCGTTTTGGTTTCTTATTTTTTTGGCCGTTCTGGTGGTTATCTTTTCAGTGCAGAATGCAAATGTGGTATCTATTGAATTTGTAGTTTGGAAAGGTGAAGTATCTCTGGCTATTTTGCTGATCCTAACTTTTTTAGTGGGCTTAATAACCGGTGCTTTGTATTCGGCTTTAAATGCCCGGCAAAAAAAGAAAGCTGGTAAGGAGAATGTGGCGGGTGATATGGCCTTTGATACACCTAGAGAAGAGTCGGATGTGGAAGAATCGGAAAAGTACTAATGCCGTGTTCTATGGTTGTTTTGCCATGTTTGTAAGCCCATTGGGTTTAGTTCTTGGTAGGGTAGAATACTAATCTTGGTTTGACTCTTAAGCCATGATGATAGAGATATTTAGCAGAAATTATATTAGTGATCAAATATTTATGAGTGAAACAAGCTCTCTTTTTACAATTAGTTATTTGCCGCCAGTGCAATATTTTGCACATTGGATAAATGATCAGCATCCTATACTTGAACGCCATTGCAATTACGTAAAGCAAACCTACCGTAACAGGTGTGATATTTTGGCTGCCAATGGTGTTATTCAGCTCACTATACCTGTGGCAAAAGGCAGGCGTTTAAAGGTAAAAACAAAAGATATAGAAATTTCGTATGATACACGTTGGCAGGATTTGCATTGGCGATCTATTGTTTCGGCCTATCGATCTTCTCCTTTTTTTGAGTATTACATGGACGATCTTATGCCATTTTACGAAAAAAAACATCGTTTTTTATACGATTATAATTTGAAGTTAATGCATGTTTTGCTTGAAGCATTGGATGTGGATGCAAATATGTGCTTAAGTGAGGATTATACAGATGAAGACGAGTTGTGTGGAAGTAGGGATTATAGACAACTGATTCATCCTAAAAAAGATTTTAGCAAGCTGGATAAGGCGTTTATACCAAAAGAGTATCGTCAGGTATTTCAGGACCGATTTTCGTTTGTTCCCAATTTGAGTATTATTGATTTAATTTTTAATAAAGGTCCTGAAGCTTTAGATTGGTTAGAGGATTGTGTAATGAATGGTGAGTAAAAAATATCAATGATATTTATTTTCTGTTTTTAGATAAGAAGTATTGTTTGTTACGTCATATTTAGCCTGTGAGGGTACTCAGATCTGGTAAGGGTAAAAAACTCAAATGCTTCAGTATTATCCTCCTTTAATTGTACGTGTCTGAAATCAGTTAATTTTTCAGCAAAGGAATACATTTTAAATTGGCATTAGTACTCGTTTTAATTTAGTGTATTTGCGGGGTGTATTATTTTTAATGCCTCTTTATAGTGGCAGATTGGCCTTTTGCTTTCGTATTGTAAACTCATTTAATATGCTTTGGTGGTCAAAGGCCAATGTTGGTATTTGGTCTAAGGGAAACCATTTTGCATCCTTGGCATCATCCATAGCTGTAGGTGTTATTTCCAGATCGATAATGGCATAAAAAACCACAGATACAGTTCTTCCTCTGGGGTCACGGTTAACAGCTCCATAGCTTTTAAACTGCTTTAGTTGAATGTGCTGTATGTTGGTTTCTTCCTGCAATTCGCGTAAGGCAGCAGTTTCCAGGTCTTCGTCCATATCTAAAAAGCCACCAGGAAAAGCCCATTTGTTGATAAATGGCTCGTTTTTACGTTGAATCAACAGGATTTTTGGTACTTCATCTCTGGTAATTAAAATAACATCTACGGTGACTGCAGGGCGTGGATATTCGTATGAATAAGTCATGAGGCTTGTATTTAAGTTTAGGTATGTATGGTCGCTTTCAAAAGCTTAGAGCCTGGAGTGCAGGTGTTCTTGTTTTGAGGACAGGAAATATTCTTTTTTGTAAATTGAAAGGAATGCATAAGTTTAACCCTTCAGATTTAATCATTATGCAATCTCAATCAAGTCTTTTGATCTTAATTCAGATTAGGGTAAAATTCTTTTTATCACTCTGAGCTTATGACTGTATTTGTTTTGCTCGCGAATAAATATTCCCTGATGATCCAACTGATCAATTCTCACTTCTCCGTAAGCATGAATAATTTGTCCTTTACCTAAACAGATACCCACATGAACAATATTTCCTTCTTCATCATCAAAGAAAGCCAGGTCTCCAACAATTGCTTCCTCAACAAAGCTGACATTGTTACCAAGCTCAATTTGCTGATAGGCATCCCGGGGAAGCCAGGCTCCATTTATTTTGTAAACAATTTGCGAAAGACCGGAACAGTCAATACCAAAGTAAGATCTGCCACCCCATAAATAAGGAGTGTGGAGTAAAGAGTTTGCTATTTCTCTAATATTAATTTCTTTGTTATTAGGTATTGACCCTGAAATAAAGTAATCATTTCTTCCAATCGAAAAGCTATTTCTGTCATGACCATTAAATACAATGCGACTTCCGGCAGGTATCGTAATAGGAGCACTGGAGCCATCTTGTACAATGTTAATTTTGGGGGTTGGTACCATCCATGCATCTGCTCGTTTCCAGAGTTCATACTCTGCAGGAGATACTGAAAATACTAATTTGTGGTCAATCCACCCTTCGTACCCGTCAAAATCCATCTTTATTTTGGCCCACTTATCTGTTTTTTCAGTAACAACAAAGGTTTCTCCAAATAAAATCTGGGTTACGAGTTCCGCCCTTTCCGAAGGATCCTTTCTTACTGGAATAAAACTATATACGCCTATAGAACCGCTCATATAACATAAAAATTTGAGCTGCGAAGATACCAAAATATGTATAAAGACTATATAGTAGTGGCAAAATTTATCAACAATGAATTGTGGTAGGGTAGGAAGTAATATCTTTTTTTTGCCCATATTTGTTAATGCATTCGTGTTGTGTATTAAATTCTGCGGCCTTGAGTTCTTTTATTTGCTGATAACAAATAAAATGAGACCAGGAATGAGTTTGTAGGCACGGGGGAAAGTGTTTTATGGAGCATTTTTTATCCGGCAATTAACTGTTTTCGGCATGTTGAGGAGAAATATACACACGTAGGTATGATCAATAATTTCACACTCATAATACATGTGTGTGTGCTTAATTTTGTGTATGCTGAGAAAGTAATTTCTTAGTGTACGTTTTAGAGAATGATTAAAATGGGTAGCAAATCTTACCTCGATTTGCAGAGAGAGGTGATGGTTAATAAAAACTTGTAATTTAAGAGTATATGAAAAATTTCTTGCATAAACTTAAAAAATATTCTCAGTCTACTTATCGGATATTACTTTTTTTAGTGGTTGTTTTTATTATCTCCAACCTCATGCCTCGAGAAGGTAAATTTAGTTATGAATTTAAAAAAGGAGAGCCCTGGCGTTACGAAGTCCTGATAGCGCCTTTTGATTTCAGAATTTATAAGACCGCCAAAGAAATTGAAGTAGAGCGTGATAGTATCTTAAAAAATTTCAGACCTTATTTTATACAGGATAGTCTGGTTGAGATGCAGGTAAAGAAAGCCTTTATTGATGCTTTTGAGAAAAATTTGAAGAGCCTAAAGAGTAAATATGCTTTTTTAAGAAAAAGGCATAATGGCATACCAAATTCGGATAATGTAAAAAGTTGCGCTGACACTTTGTTTAGGCATATTTTTCAAAAAGGGGTTATTGTTTTGCCCGAAGAATATTTGGCTAAAAAGAAGGAGCTGGAACTGATGCTGATCAGAGATAATCTTGCAGAACCTTATATGGCTACTGAATTTTATACACTTCGTTCTTCATATCAGTATATGACTTCTGAGTTGGCCAAGAGTATGACCGTGTTGACCAATGATTTTGGTGCCGTAGAGAACTTTATATCGGAGTTGCAGGTTAATACCTTTTTGCGGGCTAATATCCTTATCGATACCAACAGAACCTTAGGTGAAAAAGAAAATGTTCTTAAAAATATGTCCTTAACAAAAGGCATTGTTCTGGCAGGTCAAAAAATTATTGATAAGGGCGAGATTATTGATGAGCAAGCGATTAAAAAGCTTGACTCCTATAGGATTGAATATGAATCCCGTGTTGGAACATTATCGCAATACAACATTATTTTTGCCGGCCATTTTTTAATCACCTTCATGTTTATGTTGGGTTTATATCTGTTTTTATATTTCTACCGGCGTGATGTTTTCTACAATATGAATCATATCACATTTTTATTGTTGATTCTTTGTATGGTTATTGTTTTGGTGTATCTCTCTTATCGAATACCGGATATACCTATTTGGATTATTCCATTAACTATTCTGCCATTAATCGTACGTACTTTTTTGGATTCTCGTCTGGCATTTTTCTTTTATGTAACAACGGTTATTCTAGCCTCCTTTTTTAGCTATAATAGTTTCGAATTTATTTTTATGCAGATCCCTGCAGGGATAGCTGCTATTTTTAGTTTGTATAAAATGGTGCGTCGGGCGCAGATTGTACGATCTGCTATTTTTATCATGCTTACCTATTCTATTTTTTATACAGGGTTAACACTATTGCAAGAAGGAGGCATTGAAAATTTAAATTATCAATATTATTTGCACTTTGCAATTAATGGATTGTTATTATTTGTGGTATATCCGCTTATTTATATTTTTGAAAAGCTATTTGGATTTTTATCGGATGTGACTCTGGTAGAGCTTTCAGACACCAACCATCCCTTGTTAAGAAAGCTGGCTGAGAATGCGCCAGGTACCTTTCAGCATTCCATTCAGGTGGGTAATATAGCCCAGGAGGCTGCTTATAAAATCGGAGCTAATCCTTTGTTGGTAAGAGCCGGAGCCATGTATCATGATATTGGAAAATCGGCTTTGCCATTGTATTTCACAGAAAATCAAATCTCCGGTGTAAATCCGCATAATGATATGGATTTTGAAGAAAGTGCCAAGCTGGTGATTAATCATATTGAAGGTGGGATAAAAATTGCCAGAAAATATAACTTACCTGAGAAAATTATTGATTTTATTGCTACCCATCAAGGTACTACAAAGGCGAAGTATTTTTATAATTCATACGTTAATAAATATCCTGATAAACAACCGGAACTTAAAAGTTTTACCTATCCGGGTCCTACTCCCTTTACTAAAGAAACTGCCCTATTAATGATGGCTGATTCTATTGAGGCAGCTTCGCGTAGTTTAAAGGAATATACAGATGATGCTATAGATAAATTGGTAGAAGGAATTATCAATGATCAGATAAAAGATGGTCAGTTCTATAATGCACCTATCACCTTTAAAGAGATTACCGAGGTAAAAGAAGTGTTTAAAATGAAATTAAAAAATATATATCACGCAAGAGTGGCATATCCTAAAATAAACAATGCAGATAAACAGGAATAAATCTTAAAATATATATCCGCCGGAAGCTTTTGTTTATTAGGCTTCCGGCGAAGCTATTAAAATTTCTCGTATTCGTCAGCGTCATTAAACTCTCTTCCTAAATCAATTTTTACTGAACCATTGAAAGAGTTGCTTTTATTTAAATTTGAATATGTTGAGGTTTGCTTTTGAGCAGAATTTTTTTGGGGAGTTTTAGTTTGTTTGGGCTCTGTTCTTTTATTATCTCCTTCATCCAACTTAAATACCGAGATGGAATTATTTAGCATAACCGACAGGTCCTCCAATTCTTTGGCTGCTGAATTTATTTCTTCTGAATTGGCTGCATTTCTTTGGGTAATTTGATTTAACTGGTGAAGTGCATTGTTGATTTGCTCAACGCCAGCGACCTGTTCAAGTGAAGCTGCAGTAATATCCTGTACCAGAGAGGCTGTTTTTTCAATTTCCGGAGTTATAGCCAGTAGATTTTGACTGGCTTCATTAGCGCTCCGGATGGTTGTTTGCGATACGGTATTAATTTCAGCAGCAGCATGCTGACTTCTTTCAGCCAGTTTTCGAACCTCTGCCGCAACAACAGCAAAACCCCTGCCTTCCTGTCCAGCCCGGGCTGCTTCAACAGCTGCGTTTAAGGCTAAGATGTTGGTTTGCATGGCAATGTCTCCTATGATTGATATTTTTTCGGTAATATCGTTTAGGTATTTTTGGGCTTGTTGCGAGCTTTGGTTACTGGTTCTTATTCCTTCAGCAGCATCAAGAGCAATCTTTTCTGTTTCTTTTGAATTATCTGTGTTTTGTTGGATATTTGCGTACATCTCTTCCATAGAAGAAGAGACTTCTTCGGCGGCTGAGGCTTGCTGATTGGCTCCCTCGCTGAGCTCTGAAGATTCCCGGGTTAAACGCTCACTGGCTGCAACCATCTTAACAGCACCAGCTCTTATTTCATCAACCACTATTTTAATATTCGAAATCATTGTGTCGATGGAAGCAGAGAGCCTCCCTATCTCATCTTTCCGGTTAACGGCAAATGATACATTTAAATCGCCATGGGCAACTTTTTCGGCCAGATAAGTACTCTCTTCAATTGGTCGGCTAATTGAGGAGGCCAGAAAATAAGCCAATGTTATTCCGATTACAATAACCAGGATCATAGCAATGATAAGTAGTCTCTTTGATTTAAATACCACCTGAGAGCTGCGATCACCCATTTCTAAGAGATAGTCAAGTCCTACTTCCGATGATTTTCGTACTTCCCACATAAGTTCTTTACCTGTTTCGTAACGTTTTAATTCGGCCAGGCGTGCTTTTTTATAAATGGGTATAAAGCGCTCAATATTGTTTTTTAAAGAGCTAAGTTCTTGTTTAAGTGCAGTAGGTAAGGAAGAGGTATTAAATGCACTGGCATTGTCGTTCAGGATGGAAACTACAGAAACCATCTTTTTAGCTTTAATAAATTGAGTGAGCTGAGCATAAACAAAATTAACCTGAGCCATTGTTTTTTGAACGGCAAAGGAGCCTTTGTAGTCCTTAGCTATGTTGTTTAGCTCTTTAAACTGTGAATCAATTTCGGTGAGTAAATGCTGACTTTCTGATTCTGCATTTACATAAGTTAATCGGAGCTCTTTAAATTTGTTTGAGAGGCTTCGTACTTCTTCCAAATTGATACTTCGAGAGGATAAATTATTACCGGAAGAATCTCCCAGATTAATTAAATTATCCAGTGCATGACTAAAATTGTCAATTTGTACTTCCGCTCTTTGGTTGAAGTATAGATCACCTGATAAATCCAGTGCTGTTATTAAACCATTGGCACCTTCCCAATAACGATCCATCTTTGAGGATTCATTAACTGAAGGAATGTAACGCGTTGATAGTTGATTAATTTCATCTTCTACCTGTAGCAGATTGAAGAGTAAGACTAGGCTTGAAAGCATTGAAAGGATAATGACTATCCCTAAACCGGTTCCAACCTTATGTCTGATTTTAAGGTCAATCCATGTCATGATGTGTCTGTATAATAAGAAAAAGGGTTAATTAAATCGTTCTCTTAGATTTGAGGTTATAGGTTTCTCGTTCTAACGATCAAATGTAATTAATTTTTTTTAACATTAGAAGAACAGTCTTTGTTAATCTAATTAAAGACTTGTCTATTCGTTTGGTATAAAAATTACATTGCGAACTTAATTTTATTAGATTTGTAAGGTTAATCTATAAATCTTTCCAACATAATGAAAAAAATAATTAACAGTTTAGGGGTTGTTGTTCTTGTGTTTACAAGTATTTTGATGTCTGGTTGTCATCAAAAAAAAGAGTTAAAAATTGGCTTTCTATACCCATCAAAAGATATAGTTCGTTATTACAAAGAGTGTAATTATTTTAAAACATATGCCGAAAATGAGGGCGTTGAGGTAATTGTAAAAGATGCTTCTAACGATGAGTCGCTACAGTTGGCACAGGCTAAAGAATTAATTAGTCAGGGGGTTAATGCCTTGGTAGTTATTGCAGTAAATGTAAATACTGCAGTAGGTATTGTAAGAGAATCTCATGAGAATGATATTCCAATTATGGCTTACAATAGGATGATAGAGAATAGTGATCTTGATTTTTTTGTTGGCAGCAATAGTGATTTGATAGGAAAAGTAATGGTTGATGCTGTAATCAAGGAGAAGCCAAGAGGTAATTTTGTTATACTGGGAGGTGATAAATTTGATAAGAATGGGGAAGATTTACAAGTCGCTATTAAAAAATATTTAAAACCACATATCGAAAATGGGAATGTAAATATTGTTTATGAAACATTTATTGAACAATGGAGTTCGGAAGTAGCTGCTTTTGAAATGGAAAAAGTGGTAGATTTGTATGGATTGGATATTGATGCTGTTTTTGCTGGTTTTGATGGAATGGCAGATGGGGTTATTGAGGTGTTAAAGAAACATAGTTTGGAAGGAAAGGTGGCTGTAACAGGTCAGGATGCAGAGATTAGAGGTTGTAAAAATATTATCAATGGGATGCAAACGGTAACCGTATTTCATCCTTTAAAAAAGGGTGCAGATAAGGCAGCTGAAATTGCTATAAAAATGGTTAAAGGGGAGAGTGTGGATGACTATAAGAATAGCTCTGAGTTTAATGGACTTAAGGATGTTTCGACTTTTAGGGTTAATTCAGTGGCTGTAACTAAAGATAATGTTGATGAGGTTTTAATTCGTTCGGGCTTTTATAAAAAAGAAGAATTGTATAATTGATGTTATATTGAATATTATTTCAAAGCCACGTTAATCTTTAACGTGGCTTTGTTGATTTATAGAGTTTTTATTCTTTATGTTTTACATATTTTTCTAGCCATTGGTCTTGCTCCCAAAGCATGTGCATAATATTTTCGCGGGCTTTATAAGAGTGGCTTTCTTTAGGCAATATTACCAGACGTACCGTGGCTCCTAATCCTTTTAAAGCATTAAAATAGCGTTCGCTTTGCATAGGGTAGGTGCCAGAGTTATTGTCTGCTTCACCATGGATCAATAAAAGTGCATGTTTCATTTTGTCGGAATGCATAAATGGTGACATGTTATAATATACCTCAGGTGCTTCCCAATAGTTTCTTTCTTCAGCCTGAAAACCAAAAGGCGTAAGTGTTCTGTTGTATGCTCCGCTGCGTGCAATTCCGGCCGCAAATAAATTTGAATGGGTCAATAGGTTAGCCACCATAAAAGCTCCATAGCTATGGCCGCCAACAGCCACCTTGTTCCTGTTAATGTAACCTAGCGAATCAACAGCGTCAATTGCAGCCTTGGCATTAGCCACTAATTGAGCACGAAAAGAATCATTAGGTTCTGCATCACCTTCACCAATTATTGGAAAGGAAGCTTTATCGAGTACTACATAGCCGCGTGTTACCCAAAAAATAGGAGAAGCCCAATACAGGTAAGTAAATTTATTGGGGTTTGAGGTGGATTGGGCAGCACTTGATTTATCTTTGAACTCCGTTGGGTAAGCCCATAAAATCATTGGAGCTTTTTCCTTTTTTTTCATGTCGTAACCAACAGGAAGGTATAAGGTTCCTGATAGTTCTATACCATCTTCCCTTTGGTATTTTATGACTTCTTTATGAATTCCTTCGATACTTTTAAATGGATTTTCGAAAGCAGTTATTTGTTCAAGTTTTTTGTTTTTAAGTTTTCTGAAATAATAATTAGGATATTCTGTACTTGACTCTATGCGAACCAGCAATTCTTGT
>JBFHEL010000032.1:0-19434 GCA_041584155.1 Saccharicrinis sp. | reverse complement strand
ATTACACTATAAATTACATTTCTATTTTGTAAATTCGCACCCAAAGGACAAAGATATAATGAGTAATTTTAAAGAAGACCTGATGAAAGTAAAGGCTTTTGCCTTTGATGTGGATGGTGTTTTATCGGCACAAATCATACCTATGCACCCAAGCGGAGAGCCAATGCGTACAGCGAACATTAAGGATGGATATGTTTTACAGTTGGCCATAAAATTAGGATACCCTATTGCTATTATAACAGGTGGAGATACCGAAGCCGTTAAGAATCGCTACCTTAAATTGGGAATTCAGGATATTTATATGAGTGCCTCGAATAAAATAGAAGCTTTTACAGATTGGATTAACAAACGGAATCTGAATCCGGAAAACATTATGTATATGGGTGATGACCTGCCTGATTACCCGGTAATGAAAGAAGTTGGTGTACCTGTGTGTCCTGCCGATGCTGTGGAGGAAATTAAAAGCCTGTGTAAATATATCAGTCATAAAAATGGCGGAGAAGGATGTGCAAGAGATGTAATAGAACAGGTATTAAGAGTTCATAATAATTGGGGGCTGGATCATACCTGGTAAGTTTTCATAATCTTGTTTTCGGAAGATCGGCTGAATCAAAACATTTTTGAAGAGCATTTGAACAACTGAGCATATATTTTTACTTACAACAATAGCCCAAAAACTCAAAATATGCGAGCATTACTATCTTTGGTAAGATTTAAAAATCTGATCATCATTGCCCTGTTTCAAACACTAATACGCTATGGATTAATTATTCCTATTCTCCTCCATTATGGATACGAACCTTCATTATCACATTTCAGGTTTGCGCTATTGGTATTGGCTTCTGTGTTACTGGCCGCATCAGGATACGTGATCAATGATTATTTCGATATTAAAATAGATAAGCTCAACAGACCCGACAAAATTGTCATTGACAATGGTCTGCAAAGACGGCAAGCCATGTTTCTGCATGTGATCCTAACTTTTTGTGGTGTATTTATTGGCTTATATCTTTCCTATGTCACCCGTAAAGAATCCTGGGCCTTTATGTTTCTGCTCATTCCTGTTTTCCTATGGTATTATTCCACCACCTTTAAAAAGCAAGGATTTATAGGAAACCTTGTCGTTTCAGGACTTACCGCTATGCTTGGGATTATTGTAGTATCGCTTGAATTTGGTGCCCTTGAACGAATTCATGGTAGGGCCGTGATCAATAGCGAAGCCTGCTCCATTGCCTGGTACTGGACTTTAGCATTTGCTTTCTTCTCTTTCATAACCACCCTGATTCGTGAAATTGTAAAAGACATGGAAGACCTATATGGAGATAAACAAGAAGGCTGTCAGACTCTTCCCGTAGTCATTGGAATTAAATTCAGTAAAATATTTGTCGCCTTACTTACCTTTTTTACCTTGTTTTCGATATGGGCACTCTACTTTAGTTTCAACATGCTCAAAAGCAATACCTTAACATTTTACTACATCATTTTATTAATCACAATACCTTTTTTAGTATCCTTATACTATTTATTCAAAGTAAACACACCCAAAGCCTACCATAACCTGAGCACTGTATACAAATTTATTATGTTGATGGGGATTTTATATATTCTTGTCACCCAGCAAATTTTTTAACTCAATCTATGATTTCTGAACACCTGAATAAATACCAGGTTATTCTGGCCTCAAAATCTCCCAGAAGAGCCTTGCTTTTAAAAGAATTAGGCCTTAAGTTTAAAGTAGGACACCTAGTCGGACCTGCAGAGGTTTATCCTGAAAATTTATCAAATACGGCAATAGCACAATATTTAGCCGAATTAAAGGCTTCGGTTTATACCCAAGAAATAAAAGACAGCAACAAACTAGTGATCACAGCAGACACTATTGTATGCACCACAACAGAGGTTTTAGGCAAACCCGGAGGTAAAGTCGAAGCCATTGAAATGCTTCACAAATTATCGGGCAAAGCACATGCGGTAATCACAGGGGTCACTATAATGAGCAACAGTAAAAAAATAACCTTTGCCGTTAGTACTAAGGTTTATTTTAAACATTTATCAGCAGAAGAAATTAATTATTATATCGACAGATACAAACCCTTTGACAAAGCCGGAGCCTATGGCATTCAGGAATGGATAGGCATGACCGGCATTGAAAAAATAGAAGGCTCCTACTTTAACGTAGTTGGTTTGCCTGTTCAAAAATTATATACCGAACTGCTGAAATTTTAGTTCGTTCACAGACTAAAACAACAAAAACATATAATCATGAAGAAAAGTATATTCATACTTATTTTTGCCATACTACATTCATTTATGGCAGAAGCAAAGGAAGGGATGTGGATTCCTCTGTTACTAAAAAAATACAATATCGAAGAAATGCAGCAGATGGGCTTTAAACTCACTGCCGAAGATATTTATAGTGTAAACCAGGCCTGCATGAAGGATGCAGTAATGATTTTTGGAGGGGGGTGTACTGCCGAGTTAATCTCTGACGAAGGACTGCTCATCACCAATCACCATTGTGGATACAGAGCCATTCAATCACACAGTACTGTTGAACATGATTATCTGACAGATGGTTTCTGGGCCATGAATCACGATGAAGAACTGGCCAATGAAGACCTTACAGTCACCTTCCTGAAAAGAATGGAAGAGGTTACTGAACAGGTTTTTATAGGAGTGAGTGATGATATGGAAGAAGAGAAGAAAACTGAACAGATAAATAACAACATTGAGAAAATTAAAAAAGAAGCAATCAAGGATACCCATTATAAAGCGGAGATAAAACCATTTTTTCATGGTAACCAATACTTTTTATTTATCAATGAAGTATTCTCCGATGTGCGTTTAGTTGGTACTCCTCCTTCGGCAATTGGCAAATTTGGTGGCGATACAGACAACTGGATGTGGCCTCGTCATACCGGTGATTTTTCTTTGTTCAGAATCTATGCCGATAAAGACAACAACCCTGCTGCTTATTCAAAGGACAATGTACCCTACAAACCCTTAAAGTATTTTCCTGTTTCTTTAAAAGGAATAGAAGAAAATGATTTTACCATGGTTTTTGGATATCCCGGAAGCACAGAGCAATATGTTCCTTCCTATCACTTAAAAATGATTACCCAAAAGGTCAATCCTGAGCTAATTGATTTACGAGGAAAAAAACTGGACATCATCAATTCTTACAAATCAGACCCAGCCGTTCGTATTAAATATGCAGCTAAAAGTGCCAGCATCTCAAACAGCTGGAAAAGATGGATTGGAGAGATAAAAGGTTTAGATAAACTTGATGCCATTGAAAAAAAAGAAGTATTTGAAAAAGGTTTACAACAATGGGCAAACACTTATGAAAATGCAAAATACAGTCATCTTTTACCTGAATACAAAAATCTGTACGAGTCCTTTGGCGAATATAAACTAAGCTATAATTATCTGGTTGAGGTTTTATTTCGAAACGGCATGGAGATGGTACGAGCTACCTCCTATCTGAATAAGCTAACGAATGAATTCAGGAAAGAGGCACCAGACAAGCAACAGATTGAAATGCTTAAAACAGAGGCTAAGGATTCTTATACCAAATTTTTTAAGGATTATTACCAGCCTTTGGACCAACAAATGACTGTGATGCTGTTAAACAAATACCAGCAAACTATTTCCAGCCAATTTCAACCTGACATTTACCAGCTTATTGAAAAGAAATACAAAAATGACCTGGAAAAATATGTAAGCAAAGTATTTGAAAAGTCGGTATTTGCCAATCAAAAAACGCTTTTTGCCTTTATCGATGATTTCTCTTCTAAAAGCATTGCTCAAATAAAAAAGGATCCGGCTTATCAACTATATTCCAGCTTCTATGATCTATACAAAATCAATATTTACCCCAGTTATAATGAACTGAACGACAAAATAAAAGCGCTAAACAAAGACTATATGGCAGCACAAATGGACTATCAACCCAGCCATGTATTTTATCCTGATGCCAACTTTACTTTACGTGTATCCTACGGAAAGGTAAAAGCCTATACTCCACGCGATGGTGTTGATTTTAAAAATTTCACAACCCTGGATGGAATCATAGAAAAAGATAACCCTGATATTTATGATTACCGGGTTCCTGAAAAACTCAAAACACTATATCATAACAAAGACTTTGGCAGATATGAAGTAGATGGCACTGTACCTGTTTGTTTTATTGCAACCAACCATACTACAGGAGGTAACTCAGGAAGTCCGGTTGTGAATGCTAATGGAGAGTTGATAGGTATAAACTTCGACCGTGCCTGGGAAGGTGTGATGAGTGATTTAATGTTTAACCCCGAACAATGTCGGAATATCTCATTGGATATCCGTTACGCACTATTTATTATTGATAAATTTGCCGGGGCTGGTTATTTGCTCGATGAAATGACCATTGTAGAATAATATTTCAGTAAGCAGACAGCAGTTAATAGCATTCAGTAAAAACCTGAATACTATTAACTGTTGACAGCTTACTAATGACTAAGCTCTAAATCCCCTGAATTCTTTTTGTTAATTTTCTGTATAAAGCCGATAGCTCAGCATCATCAGATA
Source organism: Saccharicrinis sp. (assembly GCA_041584155.1). Lineage (GTDB taxonomy): Bacteria > Bacteroidota > Bacteroidia > Bacteroidales > Marinilabiliaceae > Saccharicrinis. The sequence goes on along the minus strand of JBFHEL010000032.1, from coordinate 14,865 downwards.
GCAGCTTTAAGTGTTTATTAATAACATTTTGGTCACCCCTAATAGCAGGCCCTGTTTGAGCTTTCTCTGCAGGAACTTCCTGTACTTTTTCGGCAGTTTCCTTAATCAATGGTTTAATTACATCAAAACTGATATTGTTTTTTTGCAGTATACCATCAGCAATAGCATACATATGGTTAGCAAAATTACAGGCAAAAACGGCAGCCAGATGAATTTGTCTGCGTTGATTTGAATCACAGGCAATTACTGTTTGAGATATTTTTTTAGCAAAAACCTTTAAGTCATTATACACCTCTTCATCACTGGTCTCTAACAAAATAGGAATAACTCCAAAATCCACTTCTCTTTCCTTCGTAAACGTTTGAAAAGGATAAAAAATACCATGTTTATCAAACCTCAATAACAAGTCCATACTCATACTTCCTGCTGTATGGATAACAATTCCCTTTACCTTAGGCAAATTCTCGATTACCTGATGCAAAACAGCATCTTTAACCGCTATAATATAAAGGTCGGCACTTGTTTGAATCTCAGAAAGCTGATTTGTAGCATAAGCATTCAGCTTCTCGGCAAGCTTCTCGGCATTTTCTAAAGTAAAACTATATACCTGACGGATATTAAAACCTTTTTTTGCCAGGGCATTTCCTAATTGAGTAGCCATATTTCCTGACCCAATCATTATTATATTCTGAATCATGTTGAATAATTTGAGTAGATCAAAGATAAAAGAAGTTAGCTCGGGAAGTATAAAAAAATACCTTTTTTAAAACACCTTATAAAGTTATACTTTTAGGTAATGGGTATAAACCATGCCCGACAGACGGCATAATTCAAGAAGCCAAAGATGATGATATACAGCCCACTAAACACTCTTTTAGAACAAGTATGAGCCGTATAACTACTTAGTAAAAGCATGCTTATTTTAATTGTTTAATCCTATACAGCTTAGGATTGGCACCTTAATACCCTCCCTTAAAAAGAAGATGCCCTTGCAGCTAAACTCACTCATAATCGTAATGCTTTTCTCGCGAAGAATATTATATTTGTGAATTCAGGAAAAGGATATGAACAGATATTTTAAGGATATGACCTTAAAGGCCTCCGGGGCTATTGAGGTAGTGGAGCAGGAAGTGATTCAAAGCCTTTGGAGCGGTTACGGTAGTATTGTACGGTTAAAATTGATTGGCAGCGACAAAACCAGTGTGGTTGCTAAACATGTTAAAATGCCCGTGCAAAAAAATCATCCCCGTGGTTGGAATACCGATTTTTCACATTTACGGAAGGTTAAATCATACGATGTAGAGAGTCAATGGTATCAGCATTTTGCTATTAAATGCAATGCTTTTTGTAAAGTACCTGATTGTTTATTTATTGAAAGTAAAGACGATGAGGTTTTTATGGTGATGGAAGATCTGGATGACAGTGGCTACAATAAACGTTTTACTACTGTAAGCTGGAACGAAATTGAAACCTGCTTAAAATGGTTGGCTCATTTTCATGCTACCTTCCTGCATGAAAAACCCAATGGCTTATGGCCTATTGGTACCTATTGGCATTTAGATACCCGTCCTGATGAATTGAAAGTAATACAAGACCAAGCGTTGAAAGAAGCAGCGCCCTTAATTGATAGAGAACTTAATACAGCCCATTATCTTACCTTTGTTCATGGAGATGCCAAACTGGCTAACTTCTGCTTTTCTGAAGACGGGAAAAGGGTAGCTGCAGTTGATTTTCAATATGTAGGAGGAGGGTGCGGCATGAAAGATATTGCCTATTTTATAGGTAGCTGCCTCTATGAAGAGGACTGTGAACGCCTGGAAAATAATATACTTGACTTTTATTTCAGAGAACTAAAAACGGCCATTCAAACAACAAAAAAGAATATTGATTTTGATCAACTGGAAAATGAATGGAGGTATCTATATCCTGTAGCCTGGACAGATTTTCATCGTTTTTTAAAAGGATGGAGTCCCAACCACTGGAAAATAAACAGCTACAGCGAAAAAACGGCCAGAAAAGTTCTAAAAAAACTAGCCCAATAACCCCGCAAGCATATGCCTAAAAATGAATTAGTTAAATCATTAATCAATCATTAATTACCGTTAATCAATTGTTAACATACTTTGAATATTGCAAAGGAGAACTTATCACAAATTTTGTATATATTTAAGGTTGTAATATCGATACTGATAGACAAAGTAAAAATTACATTAAAGATGAACCTTACAAATAACGACCTCACTAGTCTTTGTTCTATTGCCATAGAAGCTGCCCGAAAAGCCGGTGAATTTATTGCATCATATAGCAGAGATGAGTTACCTGTTGAGATGAAAAGCCAAAATTGCAAGAATAAACCTCAGGGAGGAACAAGTCTGGCATCACAAGTGGTTACAGAGGTTGACATTAAAAGTCAGGATATTATACTCAATGAAATAGGATCAACGATAAAAAAGTACGACCTGGGCTTATTAGCTGAGGAATTAATTGATGACAATAGTCGTTTTAAGAAAGATTATTTTTGGTGCATCGATCCTCTGGATGGAACCCTTCCATTTACACAAGGTCTTGAAGGGTATTCTGTTTCCATAGCACTAATAGCTAAAGATGGCACACCTGTCATCGGAGTAATATGTAATCCTGTAACTCAGGATTTATACCATGCCATCAAGGGTAAAGGAGCATATAAAAATGGGGAACAATGGCTTATTCGTGAAAATGGTTCTGCTCATGAATTTACTTTTATTAACGACAGAAGCTTTTGTAAGCACAAAAACTATAAATTCATTATAACCACCCTCAATGCAAAAACTTCGGAGATTGGTTATTCTGCGTTTAAAATGCTTAAGCAGGGCGGAGCTGTTATGAATGCCATATGGGTATTGGAGAATCAGCCGGGGTGTTATTTTAAACTCCCCAAAAGAAATAAAGGAGGTGGTAACATATGGGATTTTGGGGCTACAACATGTATTTATCATGAATTAGGTGCCAATGCAAGCAATATTTATGGTGAGAAACTGGATTTAAACCGAGCTACCTCAACCTTTATGAATCATGAAGGTGTACTTTTTAGCACAGCAAAAAAAGTAGATTTCACTAACTTTTTTCAACCTTTTCTTACATAAGAAAAGGCCATTGTTGCCAACTATCAAACAAGCACAAACTTTTAAAAAACATTTTCTATTGCAGAGTTAATAAATAATCTTTGCATTACAATAATATTATTTGCATGCTTTATAATAGAAAGGCAAGCATTACGTTCTATTAAGCAAACACAACACACATGAAAAAATTAGCTTTTATACTTGCCATTGTCTTGGTAAGTAAATTCTCTTACGCACAAGTATTTGGTTCGGCACAAACACTATCACCTAAAAAAGTCAACCTAAGCATCATACCCTTTATTTATGATGCAGGCGGCAATAACGATCTGGCCTTATTTTTACAAGGAGGTTATGGTTTAAAACCAGGTATTGATTTTGCATTAAAACTTGGATTATTTGAAAATGAAAATTACTTTGGCGGCGATGTGGAATTTGCGGTAACAAGAAATCTTTCTTTAGGAGGAGGTTTTCACTCCTTTGGCAGTTTCGCCATGGATTTAACAGGCTTATATACCATCCGACTGACCAGCTCTGCCAGATTAACAACAGGGCTGGATTTTGATATCTACACCGATTCAAATGCCCCCTCCTACCTCTGGATTCCTGTGAACACGGAAATTGACCTGAAAAAGAACCTTTCTTTTATCTTTGAAGCAGGCATTGATTCAAATTTACTCGACCAAAGCTATAACTATATGGCTGGAGGACTACAATTCTATTTTTAATTCATTTTTTTATTATTTCTTTGTACCAAAATAATGGCGTACAATCATGAGCAAGCTTTTTAGTTATATATTATCTGCAGTTTATTGGTTATATTTTGGCATCCTGCTACTTTTTTTTCACTTAATACAAGTTGTTTGTCAGGCTATTGGTGGTTATCCACTTCGAAAAAAAGCTGTTGATCATTTAAACTACCTCTTATTGTATGGCTTACGCATTGTAGGAGCCAGAATTACTTTTAAAGGCTTTGATAAGCTACCTCAGGATTGCCCGCTTATTATTGTATCAAATCACCAAAGTACTTTTGACATCCCTCCTATTGTTTATGGTTTCAGAAAACACCATCCTAAGTTTGTTTCTAAAATAGAACTGGGGAAAGGCATACCAAGTATCTCTTATAACTTAAGAATGGGAGGTTCTGCCCTTATTGACCGAAAAAATGGTAAACAAGCTATTGTTGAAATTGCCAAACTGGGCAAACATATTGAAACAGAAAACTATAGCGCAAGTATTTTTCCTGAAGGCACAAGGACTAAGAACGGAAGCATCAGGCGATTTCAATACCCTGGCATTGGTATGCTTACAAAAACAGCCCCCTCAGCTATGGTAATTCCTCTAGCCATAAAAGGAAATTACGAGTTAATAAAAAATGGATATTTTCCCTTAGCTCTGGGTACTAAACTTACCTACACAGTACTCGAGCCTATCTCCCCCAGGGGTATGGAGGCCAAAGAACTGGCCGATAAACTGGAACTGCTTATAAAACAAGAGTTAGGCCAGAATCAATAGGATAGGATGAACGTTAATAAGAAGCAGCTGCCAACAAACTATTCCGCACTCTTAGCAATAATAGGTAACAGTTAAAACAATACCTGTCAACTTCTAAAAATTATTGATACAAGTTAAAAAAACGACCTGTATCAATAACTTAATATATCTTTTTAACCCATTCTATTTTTATAATCATCATATCCAAAGCTACGTAGCAGGGTAAATCCCTTTTCATCGCTCCAGGTTCCTATAGACGGATGAGAAACACCATTAAACATAGTTGTTTTCACCATAGTATAATGAATCATATCTTCGAAAATAATGGAGTCTCCAATCTTCAATTCATGCTCAAAGTAATAATTACCAATAAAATCACCTGCAAGGCAACTATTACCTCCCATTCTGTATACTGGTTTATCTTTCAGTATTTCTATACTAGCACCAGAAATGGCCGGTTGATAGGGCATCTCCAGGCAATCAGGCATATGGGCAGCAAACGAAACATCTAACATAGCCGTTTTAACACCATGATTTTCCACAATATCCACCACCGAACTTTTTAAAATTCCGGTTCTCCAGTTAAAGGCACTCCCTGGTTCCAGAATAAGCTGTATACCCCATTTCTGTTTAAAGTCGGATAAGACCTTAATTAAATGGTTTACATCATAATCCTGGTGAGTCATTAGATGCCCTCCTCCCATGTTCAGCCATTTTATATGAGGCAGGTACTTGCCAAAGTTCTTTTCAACAGCTTGTAAGGTATTTTCCAGATCGTAGGAATTTGATTCACAGAGGGTATGAAAATGCAAGCCCTCTATTTCTACTGGTAACTCTTCAGGCATACCGGAAACAGGAATTCCCAGACGAGAACCTGGTGAGCAGGGATTATACAAATCAGTTTCTACAGACGAAAATTCGGGGTTAATTCTCAATCCTAAGGAAATTTTATCGGGATATTCTTTAACCTGATCCTTAAAACGCTGAAACTGCGTTAATGAGTTAAAAGTTATATGATTGCTATATTTCAACAAAATCTCAAAATCCTTATGGGTGTATGCAGGAGCATAGGTATGCGCTTTGCAGCCCATCTCTTCAAAAGCCAGCTGCGCTTCGTTGATTGAACTAGCTGTGGCAACAGGTATATATTCTCTGATAAGCGGAAAGGCGCCCCACATGGCAAAGGATTTAAAAGCCAGAATAATCTCTACCCCAGCTCTGTCTTTTACCGACTTAATCAATTCTAAATTCTTACGCAACAAATCCTCATCCAACACAAAACTTGGTGATGGGATTTTAGAATAATCTATTGGCATATTACTTTTAATATTTCTCTTTAATAATCAAAATAAGGGTTTCAGCTCAAAGCGAAACCCTTATAAAAAAGTCTGTCAATATTTAAATTTCTATAATTCAAGATCCACTTCGTGCTGCTCAACCCAGGGTAATCCATGCTTATTTAATTTTTCCATAAACGGATCCGGATTAAACTCCTCAACATTATATACTCCTTCTTTCTTCCATAAACCCTGAAGATACATCATCGCTCCAATAGTTGCCGGCACACCGGTAGTATAACTCACTCCCTGAGCACCTGTTTCTTCGTAGGCTGCCTGATGACTGCAGTTATTGTAGACGTAATAGGTTTTTTCCTTTCCATCCTTAATACCTTTTATTCTGCATCCTATAGAAGTTTCTCCGGTATAATTTTCTCCCAGTTCACCTGGGTCAGGAAGTACTGCTTTTAAAAACTGTATAGGTACAATCTCTTTTCCTTCATACATTATCGGTTCAATACCTGCCATACCAATATTTTGAATAACCCTAAGGTGAGTTAAATACTCCTGTCCAAATGTCATCCAGAAACGAGCACGTTTAAGGGTTGGGAAATTCTTAACCAACGACTCCAATTCTTCATGATAAATCAGATACGACTCACGATCACCGATACGAGGGTAATTTAAAGGTTTATGTATTTCATGAGGCTCTGTTTCAACCCATTGACCATCCTGCCAATATTTTCCTTTTTGAGTAACCTCACGTATATTTATTTCAGGGTTAAAATTAGTAGCAAAGGCTTTTCCATGATCCCCCCCATTACAATCTACAATATCTAAATAATGAATCTCATCAAAATGATGTTTAGCTGCATAAGCTGTAAAAACACTGGTCACCCCAGGATCAAAACCACAACCCAAGATAGCTGTCAATCCAGCTTCTTTGAAACGATCGTGATAAGCCCATTGCCACTTATACTCATATTTAGCCTCATCCAAAGGCTCATAGTTGGCAGTATCCAGATAAGCTACGCCTGTTTCCAGACAAGCATCCATAATATGCAAATCCTGATACGGCAAAGCCACATTCACCACAATATCAGGATTAAAAGATTTTATTAATCCAACCAATTCCTGAACATTATCGGCATCTACCTGAGCTGTTTTTACACGATTATTTCCAATTTTATCGGCTATAGCATCGCATTTACTTTTAGTGCGGCTCGCCAGCATTATTTCTGTAAAAACTTCAGGTAATCCAGCCATTTTAGTGGCTACGACAGTGCCTACTCCTCCAGCACCAATTATCAAGACTTTTCCCATCTTTCTTAGTAATTCAAATAAGTTTTTTCAATATATTAACTGAGCAAAGAAAGTTTATTTTTTGAAGATAGTAAATAGAATACAAGATTTTTTCATCTATTCTCAAAAAAAATACTTCTTACATTATTTCTTTAGTAAAAGTTAAGTACTTCAACCACCCTTTTAACAATACAGGCCATGTTTCTGCTGCCATGTTACCAGGTCTTAAACCATAGCCGTGTCCTCCCTGTGCCAATACATGCAATTCAACAGGTATCTTATTATCTCGCAATGCCGTTGTTATCACCAGCGAACTGTTGCCATATTTGTCATCGGCCGTTCCGAAAACAAAAAATGGAGGCGTAGATTCACTAATTGTCAGTTCGGGAGTAAGACTTCTGTTTTCTCCCTGATCGAGATAGGCAGGATAGATAAGCACCGCAAAATCAGGACGACAAGAAAATGAATCTATGTCATCTCTTTTAGCATAGGTATCAGCATTAAACTGAGTAGACGCACGCGCACACAAGCTTCCTCCTGCCGAAAAACCCATCACCCCAATCTTTTGAGGGTTTAATTGATAATCATCTGCCCGAGCACGAACAAGTCGAAGCGCCCGCTGAATATCATTCAATGCCCCTTGTTGTTTTTGCGGCACACGATATTGTAATACAAACGCTGTATATCCTAATGAATTAAGCCATTCTGCAATTTCATAGCCTTCTTTATCAATAGCAAGAATACTGTATCCTCCTCCAGGACAAATTATAATACCTGCTTCTGAAGAGTTGGCTATCTCCGGTTTATAAACAACCAAAGCCGGGTTTGTAACTTCTTTTAAGCGAATTACATCTCCCTTGGTATTACTGGATTGAACGGGCGCATGCTTTATTTCCTTTTCACCGGGTACATCGCCAGACCATAAATAAAGCGTATCCCGGTTTTGTGAATAGGAGAAAAAACTGATAAAAAATGCAATAATTAGAAAATTTAATTTCATTTGTTTAAAATTTTCGTCTTTAAAATATGTGCCATATCAGGCAGCTGCCAGACAGGAACTCGCATTAACTTTATTAATTCCCGAATCAAATTCGGGACAGGCTATTCCTCCAGTGAGTACTTTATAATTAATAAAGTTAATGGTTGTTTCAATCTGTTTTATTTATTCATCTATATTCCTATTGAGTTTATAAAGTTATAAAATAAAACGTTAATCAAACACAACACTTTCCTTTGTTTATTTGCCCATCTTTTATCATCAACCTTCATTGCGCACTGTATAAGATATGGCCTTTATAACTTCCTGATGTACCTCGACTCCATCTACATCATAATGTGTAAATTTGATAGTTGGAACATCATCCTGGCGATACACACTTACATACAAAAAACCTCCATTGACACGTAAAAAACGATGTTCAGGTCTATAATCATCAGGTTTCCAACCCTGTGCATGCTCATCACTGGTGGGACCCTGGCTAAACTCCATAAGCCCTGTTTTCAAATCCTCGGATACATATTGCCAGTGCCTGTCTCCGTTCACAACAAAAGCATTAGCTTGCTGCGCTAAGAAACGCCTTAGCCAATCACCTTCTGTTTGATAAGCCTTATTGGCATGATTATCATTTTTACCCTTCGTTCTGTCGGGACCTACAACAGGGGTTGGAGATAACAATACCTTAAAGGTAGCATCAGAACTTTCCATGGTTTCTACAAACCATTTTATTTGCTCTTTACCCCAAATGGATTTATCAGCACCATCCGGAGAATTATTTTCACTCCGGTATTCGCGCCCCTCCACTAACCATATCTGCAGGTCTTTTCCCCAGCGAAAAGTGCGGTACGGTTTACCCTTTAGAGGGACCTGCTCATACCAGACTTTTAAACCATCTTGAAAGGTAAAGTCGCCCAAAGGATCTTTAAGGGGTGAAGCATCATCCTTAAGCATATCATGATCATCTTTTTGAATATAAAGGGGTACCTGCTTATAAAAATCAACCAAAGAAGGCCATGAATTCATGGCATGCCACTTATGTCTGGCTAACTCTTTATTCACAGCAATAGGACCCGGTTTATCGTAATAAACAAAATCGCCTGTTTGACAGTGAAAATCCGGCTTTAGTTTTAACATGCTATCATAGGTTTTAAAACCAATGATAGGGTCGTCATGATCCCAATAATATTGACATGAAGTGGAAGAAAAAGTAACCTCTACATGATCATCAGGATCAGGAGCTGTTTTGAACTCACCGGTAAGCTGAGTTATGGGTGATTGTTCATCGTAGCGCCCTTCAATAAGTATTTGGTAAGTGGTATTTGCCTTTAATCCTGTTATTTCTTCACAAAAAGTAAAGTCTGTATTTTCTATTACTTCTTTCCATCCTAACACAAGCGTATCTGATGCTGAATTTAACGTTAATTTAATGAAACCTGAAGAACCTTCTACAGCCCCTTCCATTTGAAGAGTCGGCATGTCTTCATCAAACCCCAAAGGACTTCTGAAAGGCCGTTCTTTTCGAGCATGTTTAACCGGAACTGCCTTCTGATTTTTACATAAACGTGTCCAACAGATTATGCTATTATTGCTCACTTCTCCTATTTTCATTCCTGTAGTAAAATAAACCTGCCTTGCAGAATCATGAACACTACAATTGGTTAAAACAAGCAGAATAGCAGAAACTAAGAGAAAGGTAAATGTTGATTTTAACAAAAATATATTTATTCTCATGACTTAACTTAATTAACGATTAAAACTTTCGCAATAAAGAAAATACCAGTCTAAAATTCTGCTATACATGTTTCAATTATTTGAAACTTTGTGCCAATGAAATATTTTTGCTGCCAGAAAGCAGTAAAACACAAGTTCTATGCGGTGTGTTAATAATTTAGCCAACTATATTTTTATAGGTAAATAATGTTTTTTCTAAGCATTAAGCTATTAACAAAAAACTACTGGCTGCGTTAATGTAGCTCAATATTCCGATAACTATTTCTTGTCTGTCAACTCAATCACCAACACACCTCCTTGAACAATATCCTGATGAGTAATGCTAAAATCATTGATGGGAATATCATTAAAGCTTATACTTTTCACATAAAAATGATCTTCAGCATTATTTCTTGCATCGACAATAAATGTCTGACCCTCATAATAATCAGGGTTTAAATGAATAGTTACTCTATCAAATAGCGGACTACCTATTTGGTAAGCAGGATTTTGCTCTGTACCCCCATTCATTTGAAACAAACCCAACTTTAACAATACAGATAAACTACCCATCAGTCCCTGATCTTCGTCGCCATTGTATCCTGTTGCAGGGCTTAAGCCTGAGAATACAGTACTCACTACCTTACGTGACCAGTATTGTGCCAAATCAGGCCGATTAAGCAGGTTAAATACCTGTGCTGTATGAATAGAGGGCTGATTACCATAATTAATAGGTATTCTGCTGTACTCCGGGTGTAATTCCCTATCGTGCGAATCGCCTGAGGTAAATCCCAGTTTTTCAGCTGCTATAAATTGAGCATTGAGTTTTTCAACCGCCAGTTGCTTCCCGCCCATTAATTCAGCTAAACCAGGTATATCATGCGGCACAAACCAGGTAGACTGAGCACCATTGGATTCATTAAATCCTGTTTCGTATAAATACGGATCCAATTTACCATGCCATTGACCATTCTCCTCTCTGGGTCTCATCCAACCCCTTGCTACATCAAAGGTATTTTTGTAATTGGCAGATCGTTTAAAAAAATACCAATAATCTTTCTCATGCCCAAGTTTCTTTGCCAGTTGAGCCAGGGTCCAATCCTGATAAGCATATTCCATGGTTAAGCTGGCTCCATCCTGATGAAAACCAAATCTCCCTTGCGGCAAGGGATAGGGAACATATCCTTTATCCAAATAATAATTCAAGCCTCCACCTATGGAAGTTTTATGTTCGTATCCGGCTTTTTCCATTATTCCGCCTGGCATATGTCCAACTTTTAAGGCCTGATATATTTGCTCTACATGATCTGTAACAATACCTTTTTGGATGGCACTAACCACAAAAGGCGTTGAGGAGGCTCCTGTCATCACGAAGGTATAGTTGCCTCCGGAGGGTCCACGAGGTATCTTACCTCCATCTTTATAATATTGAAAAAGAGAATGAACAAACTCATCCATTATTTCAGGATACACCAATCCCCAAAGTGTATTAAGGGTCCATTGTGCTCCCCAGAAAGCATCTGAATTATAATGATTAAATAGTGGTTTACCTTCATCGTTCAAAGGTAACTGACCTACTCTAAATACCTCCCCTGTATTATCAGGGTAAGCGCCATTCACATCACTAATGGTTCTTCGGCCCTGTAAAGCATGCCATAAATCAGTATAAAATCTTTGTTGAGCCGTATCTGATCCTCCTTCTATTTCTATTCTTCCCAACAATGAGTTCCATTTCTCCTTTGATTCCTCCACAACCCTGTCAAAATCCCAATGAGGCAACTCCGAATGCAAATTCTCTCCTGCATTTTTAACCGAAGTATAAGAAATACCCACTTTCATATATACCTCCTGATGGCTATTTGAAAGACAAACCATATAATTTCCCGTTGCAGCATCCTGTGTTACAGAATCAATAGAAGAACTCAACTCTGCATAAAAAAATACTTTGGCAGGTTTGGGTCGACGTATGGTAGGTGCATTGATTAATTCTCCGGTTAATTTTTTATCTCCAATTTGAATGAGCTGTCCATCCGTAATTTCACACGGTCCTAATTTACCATTCAAATTAAACAAAATGGCCATTTGCTGCTTTGGGGGAAAATGGTATTTATGAAAGCCTACTCTCTTTGTACTGGTTAGTTCCACTTGCATTTTGTATCTATCCAACTCAAGATAATGATACCCAGGCATTACCTTCTCTGTTTTATGACTGAACTTTGAAAAGTAATCCTTGAAAACGTTTTTTTCATTGTCTTGGTCAATAGTAATTGGCATCACAGAAAGGCCTGAAAGCTGCCATGCATGAATATGACTAAATCCTTTGATTGTATCTGTTTTATATCGATAACCACTCCCCCAGGCTCCTCCTACCTGAGTATCAGGACTTAGATTTACCATACCCAATGGTCTGCATGCTGACGAAAAAAAGAACCAGCGCGAATTATTAGTATCCAATAAAGGATAAACCATATCTACCGGATTCTTTATGACTCTTTCAAGAGGGCTACCATTGGAACTACAGCCACTATACATAAGTAGCCCCAATAAACATAAGCCAAGTACTATCCCTGCTGTTTTTTCAATGAAATTTTGGTTGGAATGATTCATTTTTTTAAGAGTATTCATTTAGTTAGATTGACTTAGTAAGCCATAATTTCAAAACTTCCATTAAGCCTGATATCCACTGATGAACTTCCTACTTTTACATTAAACTTACCTGGTTCTACTGCCCAGTTCATGTTTTTATCCAATATCTGCAAATCATCAGGATGCAGTGTAAATTCAACTGTTTTGGACTCTCCCGGATTCAGATGTATCCTTTCAAAACCTCTCAGCTGAGATTCATAACTGGTCACACTGGTCACTACATCTTCCAGGTAAAGCTGAACCACCTCATCCCCTGCCCTTTCACCTGTATTTGTTACTTTAAACGAAACCTGAATATCTGATTGAAATAGCGAATGAGAAGGATTCACAACTAAATTACTATAAGCAAATGTGGTATAACTCAATCCATAACCCAAAGGATACAAGGGCTCTACCACCCGGGTAGTACCATATCCATTACCCGAATTTTTTGTTTGCCCGGCATGAGATCCTCTCTTAAAAGGAAAATTTAAAGGAATCTGTCCTGTTGTTTTGGGGAAGGTAACAGACAACTTCCCACCAGGGTTATAGTCGCCAAACAATGTTTCAGCCACCACGTCTCCCGAAGAGGTACCAGGAAACCATGCCTCCAAAATAGCAGGAATAAATTTATTTTCCCAATTCACAGTAAGGGGTTGCCCGTTGATCAATACCAGTACAATAGGTTTTCCAGTAGCATATAGCGCTTTAACTAATTCTAATTGTCGGCCAGGAAGTTGCAGACTGGTGCGTGATTTACTCTCGCCAACTATTTTTTCATCTTCCCCAACAACAGCGATAATCACATCCGACTTATAAGCCTGAGCAACAGCCTGAGCAATACCATCCTGTTCTTCGCTTGTCAGCGCAACATCCATTAATTCACTATCCGGCCAAAAATCATCCATCACCTCACAACCTTTCACATAATTCACATTTATTTTTCCTGCGCAATAGTTTTTTATTCCCTGATATACTGAAACAGAAGGATTATCGGCAGGACCATAACGGCTATAGGTATAACTCGTTTCGTCGGCTAAAGGACCTGTTACCAATACATTTTTTATTGTATTAATATCCAAAGGAAGCAGACTGCTATTAGTATTGGGTAAATGGCTATTTTTCAATAACACCATGGATTCACGGGTAATTTGTTTTGACACCTCTTCATTTACCTCAGTATGCACTATTTGATTAGCCAGTTTAGTATCTTCAACAAAAGGATGATCAAATAAACCGAGACGCATTTTTACCTTTAACACATCAGCCACTCGTTCATCAATGGTTTGCATCGACAATTTACCTTCATTGATCAGTTCTCTTAGGGGTTCAATAAATGATTCCGGCGTTCTGAAGGTTGTACGTACATTTAACCCTGCCTCCATGGCCTGTCGGACTGCTTCTTTATAATCTTTTGCCACATTATGCTTATCCGATAGATATTCAACTGCTTCACTGTCGGAAACCACATAACCATCAAACCCCATCTGCTGACGCAACAGCTCCGTTAAGAAATAATAACTTCCTGTAACAGGCTCACCATCGTAATCATTATAGCTACTCATTACCCCCATGGGTTGAGCCTCCTTAATGACTTTTTTAAAAGGATAAAGATAAATCTGATGCATCTCACGAGGAGCCACATGAGGATCTGTTCTGGCCTCTCCATCACGAGCTCCCTTAGGAATACTGTACACGGCAAAATGTTTAACGGTAGCTGCTACTCCCTGCGACTGAATACCTTTGGTCATCTGAACACCTAATTCTCCAATATGGAAAGGGTCTTCACCGTAGCACTCAATTACTCTTCCCCAACGAGGATCACTCGCCACATCGAGTATAGGCGCATAAATATTGGTATATCCCAATGCTTTTGCTTCACTACCAACAATCTGACCTGCCCTGTAAACCAGCTCCTTATTCCAGGTTGAACCGATACCGATAGGTGCAGGTAAAGGGGTAGCCTTCTTATGACAAAGGCCATGAACGCCTTCATTGGTAAAGTCTACCGGAATTCCCATACGGGTTTCTTCAATAAACCATTTCTGCACTGTATTTATCGCTTCAGCATGATTGTTATAGGGGTATGCATACTTGGTATAGGTATTAGGCCGGTTGGCAATGGTATTCAAATGCTCATCAATATTGGCTATTCCATCTTTCCAAACCCTGTTTTTCCATTTTTCATTGGGTAATTCATCTTCCAACACCCTTGAAAAACCATATAGAGTTGCCAGCTGACAGGTTTTTTCCTCCATAGTCATTTGCGATAGAAGATCTGCTACCCTATCATCTATCACTTGCGTTGGATCTTCAAAAATATCTTTAACCCCATTCTTATTAAAATCGATCCACCCTTTAT
>JBFHEL010000031.1:0-19596 GCA_041584155.1 Saccharicrinis sp. | reverse complement strand
TTCACTGGCAATTATTTCTCCTTCTTTCTTAATCAAAACAATATAAGTTCCGCTTGGTAAAGCAGAAATAGTTATGGTTTCACTAGTAGATGTTGACTCTTCGTATACAACATTTTGACCTGCAATACTCATCACATAAATGTAAGTGCCACTTAAATTATCACCCTCAATAGTTACTGATTCACTGGCAGGGTTTGGATACATATTAAATGTAACTTCATTTGTTGAATTGATACTTGTAGGCGTACTCTCTTCGTAATACTCATAAATTCCCATATCAATAGCATTGCCACAAACTCTGGTACTTCCTATAATATCGTAGCTTGTAATATAAGTTGATATTCCGCTAATAGTACCTGCATTAATGCAAGACGAAGCACTCTGTAAAGAATAATCGCCATTATCAGCATCGGTAAATAAAGGATCAGTATTGATACAGTTTTCATAGGTTGCTACATCTATAGCATCCCCTTCTATATTACAATTATAGAATGCAATTGTATCCACATCTGTATTCGGTTCAAATTGAATTGGGTTACCTCCCGAACTTGGGTTGTTATAAATAATCGTGTTATATAGTTGCGGACTTGAATTAAAGGCAAATATTGCACTTGCATTCTCAGAAGTAGTATTGTTGGTAAATAAACAATTTATGATTAAAGGATCTGATTCATGTAAAAACATACCTGCTCCAAACCAATCTGCAACATTATTGCTTATGTTACAATTTACAATTTGAGCATTACTATACTCAAGTGAAATTCCAGTTCCTTCTTTTACTGATTTATTGTTTGTTATGCTACAATTGCTTATTTGTAATTGATTAAAATAAGACTGAGAAGCCGAAGTTACACCAATTGCTCCAACATCGCTACCATTATCTTCTTTCACAAACTGTAATGTACAATATTTAAACACAGAAGTATCTGCTACTGAACTCATGTTTTTAAAATGAATACCTGCCCAACCTCCTTCGGTAGGATTTGAAGGGTCATCTGTTGTAAAGCCAGTAGTATCTGCAGGCATAAAAACAATAGGCTCATCTGCTGTGCCTTGTGCTACAAGGCTACTACTTTCGCTTAAGTTGATTGCATACCAATCGTGAAACTTAACTTTAGTTCCTGCATTAATTGTTAATGATGAGTTTGTGAGATCTACATCGGTAAATACATTAACTGTATCAGCAGACCAGGCAATAGTACTTCCTTCGGTATAAGCTGTATCTACCACCATACCTTTATAAGCTGTTAACGAAACTACATCATCGTTTTGAAACGTCATTTTACTTGGGTAGAATCCATAACCATCAGGGGAGTTCAATAACAAAGTATCGCCTACTACAATATTATCACTTCCAGTTTCAATGGTAAAGTTCCCACTATCATCAGTGGTGATACCTGAATAAATTTCGTGATTAGCTACAACTGAACCATCCTCATAACTAGCAACTCCACTAACTGTAATTACAACATCTTCCTGGTTTTCTATAGCTCCCATATCAATATACGATTGATAAATACGTGTATTTCCCAATAAATCAGTCTCAGGAAGCATACCTAAAATATCAGTTGCATCACCAGCATTAATACAAGGCGAGGTGCTTTGTAAGGAATAATCATAATTATCTGCATCGGTAAATAAAGGATCTGCATCAATACAGTTTTCGTAAGTTGTAGCATCAAAAGTGTTACCTCCTTCGATATTACAATTATAAACAGATGGCGGAAATGAACTTGAAGAATTGTGAATTAAATTATTACTGCTACTTATTAAATTGTGTCTTATAATACAGTTATAGAGTTTTGGCGTAGATACATAATTATAGATTCCGTCAGCATAGTTTGAAGCGATATTATCTATTAAATTACAATTAATTATATTGACATCAGCATAGCGAAAATACATAACTGCTCCTATGTAACCACTGTTATTAATAAAATTACAATTGATTATGCTTGCATCGGAATAGTACAAGTACATAGCTCCTCCATAGCTACCACTGTTATTAGTGAAACTACATGAGGTGAAACTTAACTGGTTATATTGTTCTGAAGAACTAGCATATACATAAATGGCACCTCCATAATAATCAGGAGAGCTGGAACCAATAACTTTTGCATAAGAAAACTCACAATATTCAAATTTCGAAGAATCAGCATCTGCATTCATATCAGTAAATCGAATACCATGCCAGGCATCATCGGTACTTTCATCGTCCTCAGTATAAGTTGTATAATCAGTAGTATCAGCAGGCATAAATACTATAGGTTCGTCAACCGTACCTTCTGCTATAATACTACTTGCTCCACTTAGGTTAATACTATACCAATCGTAAAATTTAACTTTGGTTCCTGCAACAATAGTTAATGATGTGCTATCTAAATCTACATCCATAAATACATTTACGGTATCGGCACTCCAGATAATGGTGCTTCCCGGGGTATAAGTGGTATCTACCACAATGCCTTTATAAGCAGTAAAACTGGTTGTAGGGTCATTATTTATGACCAATTTACTTGGATAAAATCCATAACCATCGGGAGCATTTAGTACTAAAGTATCGCCAAACTCTATATTATTACTTCCTGTTTCAATAGTAAAGTTCCCACTATCATCAGTAGTAATTTCTGAATAAATCTCCTGATTAGCCACTACAGATCCATCCTCGTATGTTGCAGTTCCACTTATTGTGTATATAATATCTTCCTGATATTCAATTGTCCCCATATCAATATACGACTGATAAATACGCGTATTACCTAATAAATCAGTTTCCGGAAGCATACTTAAAATATCAGTAGCATCACCAGTATTAACGCAAGGCGATGTACTTTGCAAGGAATAATCATCATTATCGGCATCGGTAAATAATGGATCTGCATCAATACAGTTTTCGTAAGTTGTAGCATCAAATGTGTTTCCTCCTTCGATATTACAATTATAAACAGAAGGCACATAAGAACTATAACTATTGTAAATTAAATCACCACTACTACTTGTTGTATCGTATCTTATGATGCAATTATAGAGTTTTGGTGTAGATCGAGAATTATAGATTCCGTCAGCATAGTTTGAAGCGATATTATCAATTAAGTTGCAGTTAATTATAGAAGCATCAGCGTAATACAAGTACATAACAGCTCCTCCATAACCGCTGTTATTATAAAAATGACAATTAACTATGCTTGCATCTGAATAGGATAAATAAATAGTACCTCCATATTTACCACTGTTATTGGTAAAGCTACACGAACTGAGATTTAATTGATTATAATATTCTGAAGAACTAGCATTTACATAAATTACACTTCCTTTATAATCAGAAGAGCTGGTGCCTGCTGCTTTTGCATAAGAAAACTCACAATATTCAAATTTTGAAGAATCAGCATCGGCATTCATATCTGAAAAACGAATTCCATGCCAGGCACCATTAGTACTTTCATCATCTTCGCTGTAAGTTTCAAAACCAGAAGTGTCAGCTGGTATAAATATAATAGGTTCGTCAACTGTACCTTTTGCTGTAATGCTACTTGCTCCACTGAGATTAATGCCATACCAATCGTAAAATTTAACTTTGGTTCCTGCTGCAATGGTTAAAGAAGTACTGTCTAAATCCACATCTATAAATACATTAACCGTATCAGCCGACCAGGATATAGTACTACCTTCGGTATAAGCTGTATCTACAACAATACCCTTATAAGCAGTAAGGCTTAAATTTGTAGTTACACTTACCTTACTTGGGTAAAAGCCATATCCCTCAGGAGCATTAAATATTAAAGTATCTGCGAATTCTACACCACTTTCTAGTTCAACAGCAAAATTCCCATCAGCATCGGTTGTTACACCAGAGCATATTTCTTGGTTAGCTACTGCAGAACCATCAGCATAGCTGGCCACGCCGTATATTGAAGTAATATCTTCTTGATATTCAATCGCACCCATATCAATATATGATTGATGAATACGTGAATTACCCAATAAGTCTGAATCAGGAATATATCCTGAAATATTCGTAGTATCACCCATATTTATACATGGCGAAGTGCTTTGTAATGAATAATCAGCATTATCAGAATCTGTAAACATTGGATCAGAATCTATACAATCTTCATAAGTATTGGCATCAAAGGTATTACCGCCCTCTATATTACAATTATAAACAGAAGGAACGTATGAGTCATAATTGTTGTATATCTGGCAACTATCTATATCGGCTGTATTATTCCAAATAATGCTATTATAGAATTTAGGAGAAGATCGATAATTG
Organism: Saccharicrinis sp.; assembly: GCA_041584155.1. Classification (GTDB taxonomy): domain Bacteria; phylum Bacteroidota; class Bacteroidia; order Bacteroidales; family Marinilabiliaceae; genus Saccharicrinis. The sequence continues at coordinate 15,326 of JBFHEL010000031.1, read as the reverse complement.
TAGATTCCTCCAGTATTAGCAAAAGAATAAGACGCAGCGTTGTTTACAATATTACAATTAAATATATTTATTTCGGAATATTTGATGTATATGGCTCCTTTAGTATAGCAACTATTGTTAATTATATTACAGTTAACAAATGAAGCATCTGAATAATACAAATATATAGCACCTCCATACTGCCCACTATTATTTGTAAAACTACATGACGTAAAACTTAGCTGATTATATTGTGCCGAAGAACTAGCATATACATAAATAGCTCCGCCATATCTACTATTACTACTACTACCTAAAGCTTTAGCATATGAAAATTTGCAATATTTAAATATCGAAGAGTCGGCATCGGCATCCATATCTTCAAAACGTATACCCCCCCAGGCATCATCAAAATTTGTAGTACTTTGGCCATACGTTAGGTAATCAGTAGTATCAGCAGGTATAAATATAATAGGATCATCGGCCGTACCTTCTGCGCTTATATTACTTGTACCACTTACATTAATTGAATACCAATCGTAAAACTTAACTTTAGTGCCAGCAGCAATAGTTAAAGAAGCATTATCCAGATCTACATCCGTAAATACATTTATGGTATCAGCACTCCAAATTATAGTACTGCCTTCGCTATAAGACGTATCGACAACAGTTCCAACATAGGCGGTTAAGTCAACCGTTTCATCAGATTTAACCGATATCCAACTTGGATAAAAGCCATAACCATCTGGGTTATTTAGTACTAAAGTATCACCTAATTCAATATTATTACTACCTGCTTCAATGCTAAAATTCCCACTATTATCGGTTGTTACACCTGAATAAATTTCATAATTCGCTATTACCGAACCATCTTCGTAAGTTGCTGTTCCGCTAATGGAAGCTACAATATCTTCCTGATATTCGATGGCGCCTATATCGATATAAGATTGATAAATACGTGTATTACCCAATAAATCTGTTTCTGGAATATACGCTGAAATATTAGCAGTATCCCCAGTATTGATACATGGGGAAGTACTTTGTAAGGAATAATCATCATTATCAGCATCTGTGAATAATGGGTCAGCATCAATACAGTTTTCGTATGTCGTTGCATCAAAGGTATTCCCCCCTTCAATATTACATGAATATACGATAGGAACAAAAGAACTTATAGAGGTCTGTATCTGATCACTTGAACTTGATGAATTATCTCTGATAATACAGTTGTATAAATTAGGTTCAGAATTTGTGCTATAAACAGCTCCTCCATAAGTAGAGGTAGTATTGTTTATGATGTTGCAATTAATTAAGGTTATATCTGCATAGTATAAATACATTGCTCCACCATTGTTACTATTGTTTTTAGTAAAACTACAATTCACAATTGAAGCATCCGCATAACGTAAATACATTACTCCTCCACGAGTTGCACTATTATTTGTAAAGCTACATGAGGTAAAACTTAACTGGTTATATTGTGCCGAATAACTAGCATACACATAAACAGCTCCTCCATAGTAGTTATTATCACTACTACCTACGCCTTTAGCATAAGAAAAATCGCAATATTCAAATTTAGATGAATCAGCATCTTCATCCATATCCGTAAAACGGATTCCATGCCAGGCACCATCGGTGCTTTCGTCGTCTTCACTGTATGTTGTATAGTCTGTTGGGTCAGCACTGCTAAAGGTAATTGGGTTGTCAACAGTTCCTTCTGCCACAATATAACCTGTTCCTGTTACATTAATGGCATACCAGTCGTTAGCTTTAACTGTTGTTCCTGCCTCAATGGTTAATGAACCTCCATCAGAGATATTTATATCGCCGGTTAAATAAACTTCACCACTCCATGTGGTGGCAGTAGTAATATCACCACTGTAGTCTGTAGCATTAGCTAAGTTACATATGGTAAAACATAAAATAATAAGTAACTGTAATTGTTTCTTCATTTGTTTTTAGGTATTAAATCAAAAACTAATATTCAACAACAAACAAAAAATAAATACGTGAAAATTACGAATATTAAGCTACGTCAAAACTACGCACGATTTGCAATATCCTTATATATAGAATATTAAGAATGTTGCATAATAGGTGTTGTCGTTAGAATATAGCGCGTATAATGCTTTGCTTTTAGATAAAAATGACCTTGTTTTTTCTGTAATCAATAATAATGTCCTTTGCGCATAACGTTTTTTCAGCCTCTCGTATAAGTATACAGTAGTCTCATTCTTTCAAATTTGTTGCACAATCGATTATACCATGCTCTCGTACAATTTTACCGGGTCCTCAGCCGATTTTACCAAGCTCTCAACCGATTTTACCGGGTTCTCACCCAACTTTACCATGCTCTCAATTGATTTTACCAATGTAGCAATGCTTATAACCATCTATTCAATCTATTTTACCAAAAGTTCAAAAAAAATACCGCTCATTCAATATTTTTTTGCTAACTTATTTTAGTATTTAATTTAAAACCAGTAAGATATGTCAAGTAGATTATTTCAGTCAGAGTCAAAATTTATTGAACGTTGTCGTACTGCATTAGTGAATGCCCAATCCGATTCTGTTATTAAAGCAGCATTGGCTGATTATGGTATGTCTGATGAGCAATTAAATGAAGGGCAACAACTTTTCGCTCGAGTACAAGCTGTTTGGAATGCCAATACTGCTGATGAGGCAGAAACAACTCAGGCATCTAATTTGTATAAAGCAACATACAATCAGCTGCAAAGTGTGTTTAAAATTCATCGCGACAAAAGCCTTATTTACTTTAAAAAAGAACCGGATGTACTTGTTAAGTTAGGCGTATAGGGGCGTTTTCCTGCAAAGTATAACGATTTTTTCGATAAAACAAAACAGTTCTATACCGCTATAAAAAACGATGCAGAATTGCAGGTGTTGTTCGATCGTATTAAAATTACAGCTAGTATTATTGATGAATGTATGGCTTTGCATGCAGAATTATTAGCCAATCGATCAAATTTTGACAAAGAGCTTGCCGAAGCGCAAAATATGACCAAAAATAAAAATGCAGCTCTCCTTGAACTTAAAGCGTGGATTGATGATTTTGATACGATTGCAAAAATTGCTTTGTACGATAAACCTCAATTGCTTGAGGCGCTTGGTATTTTTGTGCGTAGCTAAAAGTTAATCATGCTGTTTGATGTAAATTATCTGTAGACTAGCTATGATATTCACAGATCGCCTCAGGTAATTATATAGTAACAAACTTCAGGGTGAAGGGCTGAGACCTATAATAATACCATTTTGATAATAAAGTGAGCGCTTGGTATTATGCCGATGGATTAATGACAGCCTTATTATGAAGAATATATAATGCTCGGGTCATTAGCCAATCTGTATAAGTCTCAGCCCTTGATTGGAATTAGTATCTTTTTTGTATAAAAACATACAGATCTTCTCCTTCTGGAAGCTCCATTTTTTTCTTGAGTCTGTACCGGGATGTTTCAACAGATCGTACAGAGACACCTGTTATCTTTGAAATTTCTTTAGTAGTGAGATTAAGTTTAACTAAAGCACAAAACCTTAATTCTTTTGAGCTTAATGAAGGAAAATCATTGAGCAGGTGTTTGTAAAAATCATTATAGACCCCCAGAAAGCTCTTTTTAAAATCCTCCCACACTTCAACTCTCTTTTTGGTTTTAATGGCTTGGGTTATTTTTTTTAGCTGAATAGTAAAGTCGATTTTGTTCACGTATTCAATTTGATTTAAATCCTTTGAAATTTCATCGAACAATACTCCATACTGCATAACCCTTAATGCGCTAACGGTAAGTACTTTATTTTGGTAGCTTAACTTGTTATTTAAAATTTCATTTTTTTGGTTTAGGAGAGTTTGCTTTTGCGCATACAGTTTTTTTCGTATACGAAAGAAAAAGTTTAAGAAAAACATTAATATGATTACTATCAGTAAGCTGCTTATTAGTACAATTATTTTAAGTCTATTCTCTTTCTCTTGTCTTATTCTCAGACTTTGCTCATGTTTAAGTTCTGCTTCTTTTAGCTGATAATCATATTTAAGAGCTAATGCTGTGGTTTCTTTATCTAAGTAATGCTCAAATAAAAATTTATCAATTTTGTAAGCCTCATCAGTATATTCTTTTGCTTTTTTATATTCATTTATACCACAGTAAGCATCTGATAAAAGGTTATAGGTTCGCCTATAAATTTGTGGATATTCATCTGCTACGCGGTTTTGTAATAGCTTATTGCCAAGCTTGATAGCCATGTTAAATTGTTGGTTTCTAACATAAGCAAACATTAAGTTGTTTGAGGTATTTACTCCATCAATAACATAATTGATTTCTTTAAATAGGGCTGATGCTTTTTCTAAGCAAACAATGGAAGAGTCAATAGGTGCATTGGCGTGTATTAATTGTTGTCCTATTTCGTTGTAAGCAGCAGCAATAAGGTCATTGTAGTTATGGGATTGTGCAAGTTTTAAGCTTTTGTAAGAATATTTAAGTATCGAATCAATTTTGTTTTGTATTGTAATAGCATTGTTTTTAGCACAAATATCTTCAATAGAGCATTCGTTATAATAGGCAGCCATTCTTCCATAAGCAGAGGCCCTGTTGCGTTGCGACAGATTCTTATCATTTAAAATACGATAGAGTAAACGGAAGCCTATTTTAAATTGTTTTTTAATTCTATGTGCTTCAATCAATCTGATTGTGCACAGATCTTTTAAATCTTTATTTTCTGATCCGATAAGTAAGCTATCGGCCTGTAGAATTAGGTTAATACCTTTATCTATATCTGAATTTGAAGCATATAAACTTCCTGTGAGTATTAGTAGTTTAGATTTAAGATCAGGATTATCAGGATTACATTTGTGTAATTTATCAAGCTCAATATTTAATTTTCCAATAGAGCTATCCAGTGGGCTTGATTGGACTGTGGATAAAACTTCTAAATACTTAAGTTCACTCTTATCGTTGCAGCTTAAAGTAGTTCTTTTGTTTAGGAGTGCAATGTATTTTTGGCTGGTATCATTTTGAATGTTTAAATATTCTAAAGCCTTTATGTAATAAGGATTAGAAAGAATATTTCCTTGAGCATAAGAGGCTGGAAGCAGGAGAATAAATATAATAAACACAGTAAAAATCCTATTCATTTTATATGCCATAAATAATTACAATAGAAATTTAAATTAAATAAAAGAAAGGATCTTGTATAGTGTTACCACGTATGTATATGCCATTTTTGTTAAAACGGCATATCTTTTTCGTGAGGATATGAAGATGTATCCGGAAAGTCGGGTAAGCCAAAGCCATTTCCCCCGTTGGAGGCATGTCCAAAGTTATCACCACCTACAGGCTCATTCATTTTTGAGCCATAGGTTACTGCCTGTCCACCCGGGTCGGTTCCTAAATCATCTCCAAATACACCGGTGTCCGGGTTTTCAAAACGAGCTAATTCACCCCGGAAGCGCAGGCGAACATCTCCTGTTGCCCCGTTACGGTGTTTGGCTATAATAATTTCACCCATACCAATGAGCGAATTACCATGTTCATCTTCAGTGATCTTGTAGTATTCGGGTCGATGGATAAAACAAACCATATCGGCATCCTGCTCAATGGCTCCCGATTCCCTCAGGTCAGAAAGCTGTGGTCGTTTACCTTCGGCTCCTGCACGTCCTTCTACACCACGATTTAACTGCGACAGGGCTATAATAGGAATATTCAATTCTTTGGCCAGTCCTTTTAAGGAACGAGAAATCATACTCACCTCTTCCTGACGGGAGCCGGGGTTCATTCCGTTGGCATTCATCAGCTGAAGGTAGTCGATAATGACCACTTGTATATCGTGTTGTTTTTTTAGCCGTCTACATTTTGCTCTTAATTCAAATATCGATAAGCCAGGTGTGTCATCTACATAAATGGGTGCGTCAATCAGGTTTTGTATTTTATGGTCGAGCTGTTCCCATTCATAACTGGCCAGATTTCCTTTTTTAATTTTCTCGGCAGGAAGTTCTGTTTCTGAAACTATTAAACGATTAACCAGCTGTACGTTACCCATCTCCAGTGAAAATACGGCAACCGCCTGTCCAAACTGCAGAGCCATATTTCGGGCCATGGAAAGAACAAAAGCTGTTTTACCCATCGCAGGACGGGCTGCAATTACAATCATATCAGTTTTTTGCCAGCCGGAAGTAATTCTATCCAGCTCAGTGAATCCGGAAGGTACACCACTCAAGCCATCGCTTCGTTTCGAGGCTTCTTTAATCATCTCTATGGCTTCTTCAATCACCGGATTAATCTGGGTAACATCCTTTTTCATATTACCCTGACTGAGCTTAAAGAAAGAGCTTTCTGACTCATCCAATAAATCATCTACATCAATTCCTTCATCATAGGCTTTGGTTTGTATTTCAGAACTAATTCGGATTACTTCTCGTTGTAAATATTTTTGCCAGATGATGCGGGCATGATATTCTATATGGGCAGCAGAGGCTACTCGTCCTGTTAGCTGAGTAATGAAAAAAGCACCTCCTATCTCTTCCAAATGACCAGCTCCCCTTAGTTCTTCTGTCACCGTAAGCATATCCACGGGTAAGTCTTTGCTATACAGGCTTTGAATGGCTGCGTAAATCTTCTGATGTGCTTCTTTATAAAAGCATTCAGGTTTTAATAACTCTCCAACAGCAGTAAAAGCTTCTTTTTCTAGCATCAATGCCCCTAAAACAGCCTCTTCCAGTTCAAGAACCTGTGGTGGCATTTTGCCTACTTCTAAATCTACACTTGTTGTTTTTTTACTTGTATATTTTCTTCTTTCTGCCATAACCTGATCATTGTTTCTTCCCAAAGGGGTGACAAAGTTAATCAACTACATTTACTCAGCCATATCAATCGTCAAAATGTTTTTGTTAAAATTATCTGATACCTGATTCTCAATGCCTGATACTTTTTATCTTTGCTCAAAAGAAAGATGAATAATGTGTTTTTACGCACATAAAAAATGTATTATACGTAAAGTTTATATTTTACTGATAGTATGCCAGAAGGAGTTCATCAGTTTTAATTTTAAAAATAAGTACTCTTGTAATGATTTGTTTTCCAAATGCTAAAATAAATATTGGTTTATATGTTACCGAAAAAAGAAAAGACGGTTACCATAATATTGAAACGCTTTTTTATCCTATTAAATTATACGATGTACTTGAAATAGTTGAAAATAAAGATAGTGATCAGCACTGCCAATGGAGTAGCAGTGGGATAGAGATAGATGGAAAAGCCGAAGATAACTTGTGTATTCAGGCTTTGATGTTACTTGGGGAGGATTATGATATTCCACCAGTAAAAATGCATCTGCATAAGGTAATTCCCTTTGGCGCAGGTTTGGGAGGAGGCTCTGCTGATGCAGCCTTTACTTTAACTACCCTGAATCAACTTTTTAAGCTGAATATTAGTCAGGATAAATTAATTAAGTATGCTTCGAGGCTTGGGGCCGATTGTGCTTTTTTTATCCATAATTCATCCTGCCTGGCCAGTGGTATTGGTGATGTTTTGCATCCATATACCATTGATTTAAAGGGGAAGTATTTGGTTTTGGTGAAGCCTGATATTCATATCTCAACCCCTGAAGCTTACCGGGGAATTAATCCTAAAATGCCGGATTGCTCCTTAAAGATGAAATTAGAGAAGCCCATTGGGACTTGGAAGGATGAAATTGTGAATGATTTTGAGTATTCTGTATTTCCTAATCATCAACCAATACAAACTATTAAAGAACAGTTGTATAAGCAGGGGGCGGTATATGCTTCTATGACAGGCAGTGGAGCTGCTGTTTTTGGTATCTTCGATGAGAAACCTGAGGTGACTTTTTCCCATTGCTTTATCTGGAATGAAAGGCTTTAATATATTTTGATATCACTGGAATTAGTAGGTTATGATATTGAATGATGATTGTAAGGCATTGTATGTTATTAATTTACCGCTTAGTACATCTCCTGTATTCGTAATTATTTTTAGGCATTCAGCAGCCTGTATTCCTCCTATGATTCCAGGAATAGCACCTAATATACCCTTAGGGAAATCGTGTTGGTCGTCAGGTTCGTTAAATAATTCTTTATAAGAAGTGGCGTTTTTATAGTTGAAAACGGTAACCTGGCCTTCAAATTCACTTAAGGATCCATGAATAAATGGTTTTGATAGTTGGTGGCTTAGGGTATCAATAATTATTCGTGACTCAAAGTTGTCGGTGCAACCAATAATGATATCATAAGGATTGATTAAAGTAAAGGCATTATCTTTTGTCAGTTTGGTAGCGTAAGCTTCTATTTTACAGTGTGAGTTTAAGGTGCTTAGGTTTTGTTTTGCAGCTTTTGCCTTATTACATCCTATTTGTTCTTCCTTAAATAATATCTGGCGTTGTAAATTCGATAAAGAAACTTTATCATCGTCAACCACACCTATGGTTCCCACTCCTGCAGCAACCAGATATTGCAAAACAGGACATCCTAATCCACCTGCTCCAACCACCAATACCTTTGCTGTCAAAAGCTTTTGCTGTCCTTCTCTTCCTATTTCCTTTAGTAAGATCTGACGTTCATATCTTTTAAACTTACTATGCATATCCTTTTTTATTGCATTATGTTGTCCCAATCTTTCCAGACTACCTCAAAGCCTGCTCCTTTTATGATTTGTGCTACTTCGTTTGAACTTCGGTTATCATGTACCGAAAATTGTTCAAGAGATTCTTTATTGCAAAAATATCCTCCCGGATTAGTTTTTGAACCTGCACTATAAGCAGTAACACCTAACTTAAGCATATGATCTCTGAATTTTGGGCTCTCTCTTGTTGATAATGATAGCTCAACTTGCTGATTAAACAAACGATAAGCACATATTAATTGAACAAGATCTTTTTCTGTAGTCACAGAGTTAGGCTGAAAACTACCCGCATTAGGCCTTAATCGGGGAAATGAGATGGAATATTTCGACTGCCAGTATTTACGCTCAAGATATTGTAAATGAAGTGCTGTGAAAAATGAATCTACACGCCAGTCTTCCAGGCCAAGTAAACACCCAATACCTATCTTATGGATATTTGCTTCTCCTAGTCTGTCTGGTGTTTCAAGACGGTACTGATAGTTGGCTTTTCGCCCCTTGGGATGGTACTTTTTATAATTACTTTGGTTATAAGTTTCCTGATAAACATAAACTGAGTTTAATCCTGCTTCAATAAGGCTTGTATATTCTTCGGCATCAAGTGGTTGAATTTCTGCTGAAACCAGTGCAAAATGACGTTTTAATTCTTCTATAACCAGTCTAATATAAGCTAAGTCGCAATGCTTATTGTCTTCTCCGGTAACCAGTAAAACATGCTCAAAACCAAGTGATTTAAGGTATTTAGCCTCTAAATTTACCTGTTCAAGAGTAAGGATGGTACGATTTATCTCATTAGTGTGATTAAATCCGCAGTAAACACATGCATTGCTGCAATAGTTAGAAAGGTATAAGGGAATATACATTTGTATGGTGTTTCCAAAACGTTCCCGCGTTAGATGCATGCTCTTTTCTGCCATGATTTCAAGAAAAGGTTGAGCAGCAGGTGAAATTAAAGCCTGAAAATCTGAGAGCGTTAATACTTCTTTTTTTAGCGCTGTCAGCACATCACTTTGTTGCTTTGAATGTATTTGTTTAGCTACTTCTTTCCAATTGTAGTTTTTTATCTCGTTGTAAAAAGTGTTAAGCTTATTCATGGTTAAGGTTTTTATAATTCTTCTAAAAATGCAGTTAAAGGACTGCTGGGCTGAGCAGTTTGTCCTGTTGCAGCCAACTTTGCAGTATAGGCCATTCGTCCTGCCTGAACGGCCATATTAAAGGCTTTAGCCATGGCTATCGGATCTTTAGATACGGCAATGGCTGTATTTACTAAAACAGCATCTGCGCCTGTTTCCATTGCCCAGGAGGCATGCGATGGTGTTCCCAGTCCTGCATCTACTACAACAGGTACCTGACTCTGTTCAATAATTATTTTCAGAAATTCCAGGGTCAGTAATCCTTTATTGGTTCCTATTGGAGCCCCCAGTGGCATAACGGCAGAAGTACCTGCGTCTTCAAGTTTTTTACACAGAACAGGATCGGCCTGCACATAAGGTAGTATTTTAAATCCTTTTTTCACTAGCTCTTTGGCTGCCTTCAGTGTTTCCTCTCCATCGGGTAAAAGGTATTTGGGGTCAGGATGTATTTCTAGTTTTAACCAATTGGTTTCAAGGGCCTCGCGGGCTAATTCTGCTGCAAAAACAGCCTCTTTGGCCGTTCTTACACCACTGGTATTGGGTAAAATGTGAACCTTAGGAATGTTCAGGTGCTTTAGTAAATCATCATCCTGTTCATTTATATCTATACGTCTAAGAGCCACTGTAACTAACTCAGAGCCTGAGGCTATGATGGCTTTTTGCATTTGTTCATTTGAACTGAATTTTCCTGTGCCGATAAATAGTCTGGAATGAAATTGAGTATCAGCAATAATGAGATTTTTCATTTTAAAAGATTTTAGATTTTATATCATTCGGGTGAAATATTCACCTTGCAGATCGTTTTACCTTTGATTGGTCATTGTGAGGATATATTTATGTAACAAATCACCAGAAATCGCTACTCCGTTGATTCCTGTATTTTTTATCTGTTCAATATCTTCAACACAAATGCCTCCTACAGCAATTATTGGCAGGTTTATATTTTCTTTTCGTATTTGGTGCATTATTGTTTTATAGCCCTCAAGTCCAATAATAGGGCTGAGATTTTTTTTCGTAGCAGTATATCTGAAGGGACCTAGTCCAATATAGTTGGCACCTTGTTCGTTCTGAAATATGAGGTCGTTAAAAGTATTGGCAGTTGCTCCAATAATAAATTGATGGCCAAGTATTTTTCGGGCAACGGAAACCGGAGTGTCATTTAGTCCCAAATGAACACCGCTTGCATTTATTTCTTTAGCAATGTCAATGTGATCATTTATAATCAACTTTGTTTTGTACAATTTAGCATAGGCTAAAGCTTTCAGACTTTCTGCTTTTATTTCCTGAGCAGAAGCATCTTTCATTCGTATTTGTACCCATTTAATGCCTCGCGAATACATTATTCTGGCTTGCTCTGCATGCGAGTATTTATCATTATTCTGAGTGATGTATTGTAGGTTTGAAATTGTCATCATGCGTGATATCCTAATTTTGAGTTATTTGATTGCATAAATTGCTCAACATAACGTTTAGCTTTTTGGCACGCCTCTTCCATCTTTTCGCCTTTGGCCAGGTATGCTGCAATTGCGCTTGAAAGTACACAGCCTGTGCCATGTTTGTTTGCTTCATGTCCCAAGGGTACGCCCGGGATATTTTTAATCGAGTGATTCATCATTAAACGATCATTACCCTTGTTGGTGAGTTTATGACCACCTTTCAGGAGAATGTTTGCATGAGTAAAATGTTTGAGCCCCAATTGTTGATATTCCATTGTGTTGGGGGTTATTAAATCAATTTTATCAATTAATGATTTGCATACTGTTAGCTGATGATGAAACTCAAATCCTTTTGTCGCACTGAGGATGGGATCCCATATGATCTTTGACTTGGGAAAATTGAAAGTAATTGTATCAATTATTTGTTCAAGTGTTTCGGGGTTTTGAATCAATCCTATTTTAACTGCTTTTACAGGATATTTGCACAGGGGCTTAATTTGTTGTTTTATTGCCTTGATGCTTAGCCATTTTATGCCGTAACAGGCTTCTTCATCCTGATATGTAATAGCTGTAGCCACACCAAAGCCATAGGTTCTGTTTTGCTCAAAAGTTTTGATGTCTGCCAATATCCCCGCTCCTCCACTGGGATCATGTCCTGCAATACTTAAACAATATGATCTGGGTATATGCATTGGTATATGCTTTTTATATTTTCTGTAAAATTTATTTTTCTTGATGGATTAGGTGTCCATACTGCACCAAGGACTGCCAATCCATCAAACATAAAATTATCCAGCATGGAATAGGTTAATGCACTTATCCCACCCAAAGCAATGATTTTGGACTGACGAGTATTTTTTAGATGTTGTTGAACTGCCATTAAATTTAAAGTGCTTTTATAGTCCTTCTTGGATATACTGTTAAATAATGGACTCAAAAACATATAATTAAATTGGCCATCGTGTAGCTTGAGTTCTTGCAGACTATGGCAGGATGTGCTGTGTGTTCCATATGTTGGATATTTCTTTATTTCACCTCTTTGATAGGAGGGGAAGTGTATTCCTTTAACATTAAATTGGTTTTGTAAATGCCAGGCACCATGCAAAACTACTCTTGAATGATATTGTAAAGGCAAACATTTTAAATAGTTTTCGTATTCAAAATCCTGAGCATAAGGTTTCCTTAGATGAAAAGTAAAGTCGTATTGCTCCATTAAAAGAGCAACCGATTCTACTTCATCAGCAAAAAAATGAGGATAAGAAATTAAATATAGTTTCATTTTCAGGAGTATATTTCATTGCCCGAATCCTCAAATTTCTTGGCTTTTTCTGCCATTTCTCTCACATCTTTATTAGCCTGCATGGAACAAAATTTATCTCCACACATAGAGCAAAAATGTGAAGATTTATAGCCTTCATCAGGCAGGGTTTCATCATGAAAAGCCATTGATTTTTCACTGTCGAGAGACAGGGCAAATTGATCGAGCCAGCGAAACTCAAAGCGTGCCTTACTCATGGCAAGATCACGATATTGAGCACCGGGAAAGCCTTTAGCCAAATCAGCTGCATGAGCGGCTAATTTAAAGGTGATAACCCCTTCTTTTACATCCTGTTTATCGGGTAAGCCCAGGTGTTCTTTGGGGGTTACATAACAAAGCATAGAGGTGCCATAACTGGCAATTAAAGCACCGCCAATGGCAGAAGATATATGATCGTAACCAGGTGCTATGTCAGTGACCAATGGACCTAAGGTATAAAATGGAGTTTCTCCACAATATTTAGTTTGTAAATCCATATTGTCCTTGATTAAATGCATGGGCACATGTCCCGGGCCTTCAATAATTACCTGAACATAATGTTTGCGGGCTTTACGTGTAAGCTCACCTAACACTTCAAGCTCACCAATTTGAGCCTGATCATTGGCATCGGCTATAGAACCGGGGCGTAAACCATCGCCCAAAGATACACCAACATCGTAGGCTGCCAGTATTTCGCATATTTCATCAAAATGGGTATATAAAAAATTCTCTTGCTGATGTTTAATAATCCACTTGGCCATAATAGCTCCCCCTCGTGAAACAATTCCTGTGATTCGATGGATTGTTTTGGGGATATGTTTCCAGAGTAGACCGGCATGGATAGTAAAGTAGTCGACCCCTTGCTCACATTGTTCTATTAATGTGTCTTTATATATTTCCCAGGATAAATCTTCTGCTCTTCCATTTACTTTTTCAAGTGCCTGATACAAAGGAACGGTTCCTACTGGCACAGGTGAATTGCGAATGATCCACTCGCGTGTTTCGTGTATATTGGCTCCGGTAGATAAATCCATGATGGTATCAGCACCCCATCGGATGGCCCAAATGGCTTTTTCAACTTCTTCACCTATGCTGGATGTGGAAGGCGAATTACCGATGTTGGCATTTATTTTCACTAAAAAATTTTTGCCAATAATCATAGGCTCACATTCGGGATGGTTGATATTACAAGGGAGCATTGCTCTTCCTTGAGCGATCTCATTACGAACAAATTCTGGAGTTATATAACTTGTTTTTGGAGACGAGAACTTATCTTTTTTTGCACTTTCGTTGAGGCAGTCTATACGTTGATTCTCACGGATGGCCACATATTCCATTTCAGGAGTGATTGTGCCTTGTCTGGCATAATAATATTGCGTAACTACTTTGTTTGCCCTGGCTTTTAAGGGTTTCTGACAAACATGTTCAAATCTTAAATGCTTAAGGTTCTTGTCTGAAAGTCTTTTTTTACCATATTCCGAAGATAAACTGTTGAGTTCAATCACGTCACCCTTTTCTACTATCCAGTTTTGACGTAGCTTAGGTAATCCTTTTCTTATGTCTATTTGTGCTGCAGAATCAGAATAGGGACCAGAGGTGTCATAAATGGTAATTGGTTTGTTTTTAATTGTATTACCTGCTTTATCTTTGCTGTCTGTCAACTGAACTTCGCGCATGGCTACCTTTATATCATGCATCTGACCTTGCACAAAAATCTTCTTTGAGTTTGGAAACTCAATGGGAGTGATATTCATATTTTAAATGTATTAGGGGTTAAAGAAATAGAATGGATATATCCTTATTTAGATAAGGAATGGTTATCCTCCTCTGGTAGCGCTGATGACGAGCACTTTATCATTCTCATTAAGCAGGTAATTTGCCCACTCGCTACGTTTTACTACCTTATTGTTTACAGCTACAGCAATGCCTTTTTGAGTGGCTATTGTTTTTTGATGAAGCAATTCGTGCAAATTGAATACACGAGAAAGTACTGTAGCTTCATTGTTGAAGTACACTATCATAAATTATATAAATAGCGGGGTAATATAGATACGGTCACATTCCTTAGCAGCATTACCTGCTCAGGTTCGGAGGGTATGATCTCAGCCGTTTTTATGGCACCCCTTGATTAATAATGTAACAAACTTAAATAAAAATGCCGGATTTTAATTCAAAATCTTTAAATAATTGCAAATATAATTTTAATACTGAGTGTTTAAGAAGGGAAGAGCATACCATTAAAACTCCACAATAAAACAAAAACAAGCCTTATTTCTCTCTTTTCTTTTTGTCATTGCCACAAAAAGAAAGAAAAAAGGCTACCCGAAAGAATGCTTGCGCGCTCTTACCTTTTCTTCATTATTCAATCCGGTAATGTCGCTTATGCGACAAAAGACAAGCTCCCTCCAATTCCCCCATGAGGGGAGAAAATGGAGTAAGGAACAAGGTTAAAGTATAAAGTAATAAGTATAAAGGTTAAAGGGGAAAAAATTAAAGGATAAAGGAATAAGTGTTAAGCAAGGTATAAAGAGTTCCGGACTTGTTAATTCAGATCCTTCCAATTTATTTTAGGAACAGAGAAGTTATTGTTAATTTTTTCAACAACTGAAGCATAAATGCTTCTGCAAGATCTATCAATGTAAAATCAAAGAATTTAGAAAGCAATTCCGAGGAGTGGTAGATGTCAAATTCTTTTTGTTTAGGTTCACTAAAATTTACGTTTGATCAATATTTACTCGTTATAGACCCTACTTTGTAAGCTGATCGCTACTTTTGAGGGGTGATGGTTGGATATTGAAAGCTCTTAGGGGTAATAAAAAGAGGTTGCCTCATTTGAGAC
>JBFHEL010000030.1:0-19731 GCA_041584155.1 Saccharicrinis sp. | reverse complement strand
TTGCAATAACCCAAACAGATCCACTAATTAATTTATTAACAGTGAATTACAAAAAATTTATTCCCCCATTGAAAAAGATTATACAGGGAGAATGGCTATTAAAATAATATCCACAGCTCATCAATGTTACTTACTTGCTATGCCTTGTTGCAATAACTCCCTTAATCTTGATTTAAAACGAAATAATCAGTTCTCCTTTATAAGAATCAAAAAACACTTTCTAAAAATAAAAAAACGGCGCTTATTTACGCCGTTTGTCTTATTCTCTTAGTCTATTGGCAACTGCCGCTTAAAGGTTTCTTCTAGTGAGATAATAGTTTCTGTAGCAGAAATACCTGTTATTGACTGCAATTTATCATGTAACATTCGTTTTAAATCTTCATTATTCCGCGCATAAATCTTAATAAAAATAGCATACTGCCCAGTAGTATAATGACACTCAACAATTTGAGGGATATCTTTTAACATTTGCACTACCTGATCAAAGAGGCTGGCTTTTTTCAAAAATATACCCATAAAGGCACAAGTATGGTATCCTATTTTTGCCGGATTAATGATAAACTCAGATCCCTTAATCACTTCCATATTCATTAAACGCTGTATACGTTGATGAATGGCAGCTCCCGAGACCTTGCACTCTCTGGCTACTTCTAAAAAAGGGATACGCGCATTCTTTGTAATCAGAGCAAGTATCTTTTTATCTAAGCTATCAATCTGCTGACTATTCTCCATTATAGTTGATATTGCTGTTTTAAATTGTAAATATTTTTACCCGTTAACTAATAAATTAATGCGAAAGTATAAATAACAGGCTTAATATTCAATTATTTTAATCATATTTCGTTATAATTAATTTCATATGATTTCAATTCATAAGCACTCAATCGTCCATTAAAACAAAGAACAACAAATATTTAACACACTACTATACTATCAATTATAAAACACACTGTTCTTTCATCAACCTATTCTTCCTGCATAATATTTGAAACACTCACCTGTTCTGTTGGAAATTGAAACACCTTCAAACCAAATTCAGGCACCACTGCCAGTATATGATCAAAAATATCAGCCTGAATTTCTTCATACTTGCCCCATTCCTGGTCGGTGCTAAAAACATATATCTCTATAGGAATTCCTTTTTCATTAGGTTGAAGATGACGAACCAAAAAAGTCATATCCTTATGAATTTTAGGATGATTCTTGAGGTAAATCTCCAGGTATTTCCTAAAAACACCCAGATTAGTCATACGTCGTCCATTGACCGAAACAGACTCATCAATATCATATTTCTTATTATATTCATCCAGGATAGATATTTTATCTTCGATATACCCCTTTAAAAATTTTATCTTTTTAAATCTTTCTATCATCTCAGGAGAACAGAAGCGCACTGTCTTCATATCTATATTAATAGAACGTTTAATGCGTCTACCTCCTGAATCTTCCATCCCTTTCCAGTTTTTAAAACTTTCACTAACCAGCGCATAGGTTGGTATGGTAGAAATTGTTTTATCCCAATTTTGTACTTTCACGGTATTTAGAGTCATCTCCAACACAGTTCCGTCGGCCTTATGCGAAGGCATTTCTATCCAGTCGCCGGGCTTCACCATATTATTAGCTGAGAGTTGAATACTGGCCACAAAACCCAGAATAGTATCTTTAAAAACCAAAATTAACACCGCAGCTACAGCACCCAAACCTGTAAATACTGTAAACAATTCAATTTCGAAAGCAATGGATATAACCACCAGAATACCCACCAAAACAAACAACAACTGAATACCTTGTAAATAACCTTTTATAGGACGTTCCTTGCTATAAGGCATTGTTTCATAAATATCAGCTATTGCTTTTAAAAAAGCATCTGCTACCAATAATATAACCACAATAAAATATACAGAAACAACATTGTGCAGAAAATGATTAAGCGAATCAAAGTCTCCAAATATCATGTCGAGACTGACATAAATAATTAATGCCGGAACAATAAATGCTGCGCGTCTAAAAAGTTTACGTTTTACAAAATAGTCATCATATCTTGACTTTGTTTTCTCCATAAACTGCTCAACATAATTAATCAGATATCTTTTCACTATAACATGAGCCAATTTTGCCAATAAAAGTATTACCAAAGAAAAAAATATCACTCTGATATAAACGCTAATATTATCATCCACACCCCAGGTAGATAGGAGTTTTTGAAATGAGGTAACCAGTTTACTTTGCATGATGGTTGCTGAATTTTCCTGGAGCTGTAATTCCTGAATCATTTATTTTTTTTTAATAGATTAAACATGTATAACAAGAATCTATAGTATTAGAACCTTTGATTAATTATTTTTACAAAAATATAAGTTAATACGTTACAACCATGAAGTACTTTTTATTAATTGTTTTTTTTATTGCCTCTTATCAACAGCTCACTATTGCACAAATCAATAACCACTTCACTAAGGAAGCGCTGCGTATTGATTTTACCTTAAGTGGGAATGCCACAAATACACAAGCTGCAGTTTTTGAGCTAAAAAAAGAACCTTATTGGGGTGGTTCACCCATGCTTAAAGATGCATTTAATTACGGAGAATTTAAAATCACGATAAAAGACTCAGCCAACAACAAGACCTTGTTTTCAAGAGGATTTTGCACTTTATTTGAAGAATGGCAAACAACAGAAGAAGCCCAAACCATTAATAAAAGTTTTCAGCAAAGTATCAGATGTCCTTTCCCGAAGGAAACAATCACAGTATATATTGAACGGAGAGATAAAAACGGTAAATTTTACGAGTTATTAAATACCAAAATTAATCCAACAGATTATGGCATCATTCATACTTCCGTTAAAGAGATATCAACGATGAAACTACTTGATAATGGTTCTCCTGAAGAATGTGTGGATATTGTTTTTATAGGTGATGGCTACTCCAAACAGCAAATGAATAAATTCCATGAAGATGTGCAGCGATTATCCGATTTCTTTTTTACACAGGCTCCGTTTCATAAACTCAAACAACATTTTAACATCTGGGTTGTAGATGCTATTTCGCAAGACAGTGGTATTACCGATCCCAGACAAAACATATGGAAAGAAACTGTACTAAAATCCAGTTTTAACACTTTAAATTCGGACAGATATCTGGAAAGCACCCATACCTATACGATTTATGATTATGCAGGACTGGTTCCCTACGATCAGATTTATGTGATTGCCAATACAGAAAAATACGGAGGGGGTGGTATTTTTAACCATTTCTCATTAACATCGGTGGATAATCCCAAATCGTTAACTGTTTTTGTTCATGAATTTGGCCATGCTTTTGCCGGATTGGGAGACGAATATTATACTTCCGAAACCAGCTATAACGACTATTTCAATCAAACCATTGAACCCTGGCAACCCAACCTAACAACCATGCTTAATTTCGAGAGCAAATGGAAACACATGGTTGACAAGACAACTCCTGTACCTACACCCGGTACGGAAGAATATTTCAACAAAGTAGGCGTTTTTGAAGGAGGTGGTTACGTGGCCAAAGGCATTTACCGACCTTCCTTTGACTGCCGCATGAAAACAAACGAAGCAGATAATTTTTGCCCGGTATGTCAAAAAGCCATTGAAGACATGGTGATGTTTCTGATTGGAAAATAAACCGCAACATCAGGCGATGACCGATTCAAAAAATACTGCTTACTAAATATCGAATCATCTTGAGAGATGAAACGGGCATATAAATTCAATCAACTAATTTGCACAGGGCAATAAAATACATAGTATTCATAAAGGCCTGTGAATAATGAATTTAAGCAGATAAAAAACATGATAATAAATCACATTAATACAAAACAATATGCAACATCAAGCCCAAGATTCCAGATACGAGAATATGCTTTACCAACGCTGCGGGAGGAGTGGAATAAAATTACCTGCTATTTCCCTTGGTTTATGGCATAACTTCGGATCAGTAGATAATTACGAAAATGCTAAGACCATTATCTTTGAAGCCTTTGACAAAGGCATCACTCATTTTGACTTAGCTAACAACTATGGCCCTGAACCAGGAAGTGCGGAGGAAAATTTTGGAAAAATATTTAACAAACACCTAAAAGCCTATAGAGATGAAATGATTATCTCCTCCAAAGCAGGCTATTACATGTGGCCAGGACCTTACGGCGAATGGGGTTCCAGAAAAAGTTTAATATCAAGCCTTGACCAAAGTTTAAAAAGGATGAATCTGGAATATGTAGATATTTTTTATTCTCACCGTTTCGACCCCGATACTCCCTTGGAAGAAACAATGATGGCTTTGGATCACCTGGTACGACAAGGTAAGGCCTTATATGCAGGAATCTCTAATTACCCCGCCGACAAAACTCAGGAAGCTGAATCTATATTGCGCGAACTTGGCACTCCATGCCTTATTCATCAGGCGCGATACAGCATGTTTGACAGGTGGGTAGAACCCGAATTATTAGATATCACCGACAAAAGAGGAATGGGATTAATCGCTTTTTCTCCACTGGCACAAGGACTGCTAACAAACAGATATTTGCATGGAATTCCCGAAGGATCTCGCATGAGTCAAAATCATTTTTTAAAATCCAATGATTTAACAACTGGTAAATTAAACACCATAAAAAGTTTGAATGCCATTGCCGAAAACAGAGGTCAATCTCTGGCACAAATGGCTATTGCCTGGTTGCTAAAAGACCCCAGAGTAACTTCTGTATTAATAGGAGCAAGCTCAGTTAATCAATTAAACGATAATCTGGCTACGCTTACAAATTTAGAGTTTAATCGCGATGAGCTTAATCAAATTGAGGAGATATTAAATCAGCCTCAATAAACAATACTAAGTTTTCAGCCGGCCTTGTTTAATGCCGGCTGAAAATCCGTATACTAAAACTTTCATTCTCATGGAATATTTTCTGTATTTTACGGTTTTTACTATCTGTCCAAGCTCTAATACTTCAGGCTAATCATTGGCAATAATGCCATTGCTTCTCTCCACCATATCAAGCGATTGCATCACTTTAGCTTTTAGATCTTCCGGAAATTGAGGATGATCCTTAAAAAAGTAATCTACCGTTTGTAAAGCTTCCTCGGAACTACATCCGTTCAACGCTTCTTCTACCCATCGCATAGGAAAAAACAAGGAGCCTGTTTCTTTAATTGTAGGCGTTAAACTTAATATTCCATTCAGATATTTCAGGTTTACTTCCTGATGAAACGGATGAAAAACATATTCCATCGCAGTAAGTACCCAATTTTCTTTATTCCGGTTTTCTAATTTTTGCAGACCAAGCACAAACTCATCTCTAACAGATTCGTCTTTTGAGAACACCGGGCTTATAAAAATCATCATTCCTTTTACATCCTCATCTTTTACATCCTCCGCCAACGACAACAAAAAGGCATCATCCAACACCTCATCCTTCATGGTCAGATTAAATGCCATGGTACTCAAATCACGATCCGACAATTGTACACCAGCCATCACAGTCTTCCTAAGCACCATTTTTTTGAGTTTCTTTAATCCTTCTGATGAGCTCACTATCTCCGACCATGTTTTCACCAGCATTTTATTTACACTTAGTAAATCCTGTTCTTTCATCTTTTTTTCCAAAACAACCTCCAACTCCGAAGCTTTTTTCAGTCTTAGCTCAGGGGTGGAGAAACGCCAAAATACGCTATTTAACTGCTGACAGCATAAAGTGAGCAACTGTTCATTATTTTCCTCCTGAATAAAATGCAGCAACATGTCCACATACTTTTCTGAAGGAATTCTACCTTCCAGCAAATTCTCGTACAAATGAATTAATGTAGCTCCTTTTACCAGATCATCATCCCAGGTATAAACAGAGTTTAAGGCAAAAGCTAAGGATACCGGATCAAATAAAAACAAGCCATAGCCAGTCGCATCTACAGAAGGTAAAATAAAGTCAGGCTTTTTATCTGTCACAACCTGTTGCGGAGACAGAAACTCAAGCATCTCCTTTCGTTGTTCTCCAGCTTCAAAAATAGTACAATTCAACCGCTGAGCCCATACCTTACTACTATCGCCATATTCTGGTTTTTGCTTAATCAGCAATTGTTCATTTTCCCATACAAACTCCACCACTGGTCTCCCCGGCTCATTAACCCAATTATTGCTCCATAGTTCCAAATCATATTCACTTAAGTCATTTAATAACTTCATCAAATCGGCCCATGTTGCATTTGAATAACTATACTTTTTTAAATACCTGCTTAATCCTTCCTGCAATAATTCATCTCCCATCAACTCCTCGAGCTGATTCATAACAATGGGAGCTTTATGATAAATAATATTGCCATACATAGAAGCGGCATCACTCAGGTTATTGAGTTTTTGCTGAATAGGATTGGCTGCAATAGTTCTGTCTACATCGAAAGAGGCAGGAAAATGATTTATTAAAAACGTTAGTTCATGGTTTAGATGAGTGAATTTTTCCTCAACAATTTTATCGGCTATAAAGTTGGCAAACACCTCTTTTTGCCATACTCCACTAAACCATTTCATGGTCACCAAATCGCCAAACCACATATGCGATGTTTCGTGTGCCAATAATTGGGCACGGTTCAACAGTTCTTTTTGCGTAGGGTTAACACCTAAAAACAACATTTCCTGTCGATAGTAAACTGCACCAGGGTGTTCCATTCCGGCAAACTGAAACGAAGGGATACAAACCAAATCGTACTTCTGAAAAGGAAACTCAACCCGGGTATATTGCTCAAGCCACTCAATAGAATGATATACCTGGTCGAAAACTGCGGGCATATTCCTTTTTGTCACGCTAGTATCAGGTTCCATATGATATATCGAAATTTTAACATCATCTCTACTCTCTGTAACCCTTGTAAACTTACCTGCAGCCACAGCCCACAAATAACTACTAATAGGTTTTGTTGAAGCATAGGTAATTCGTTTCCTTCCTGCGGTAATGTTCTCTGAAAAATCGGACCTGCCATTAGTTATAGCTATCCAGTCTGCCGGCATTTTAATAGAATAGGTCATTTTGGCTTTTATATCGGGCTGATCGAAACAAGGCAATACCGTGCGCGCCCTATCGGGTACAAACAAAGTATACAAATAATCCTTATTACGATTTAAAGCTCTCTCCCCCATCCTAAAAGCAATTTCTATCTTATTTTTGCCTTGTTTGAGGTAGTTAGCCGAAATAACCAAATGCTCATTTTCCAAGGTGAAAAATACTTTTTGATCATTGGCCTTCACCAAGTCTATTTCATTGGTTTCAGTTATAAAATCCAATACCAAATCCGATTCAGCCTCTTTTTTATTGAACAGAAGGGTTGATTTAGCCATTACCGGCTGATCAAGTGAATCAGGAATATCCATTTCCAACAGATAGCTCAAATCAGAAAGGTCAGCATACCTCTGTTGCGCCAACTGATACGATACGCCAGGCTCTATATTTTTTTGCACAACTTGCTTACAACTAATATTTATGAATAATAATAAAGATAGAGAAAGATATAACTTATTCATTTGAGTAATTTTTCGATGGAAGATAAAATTCAAATATATAAGAAGTTAATTAGTTAACAAAGAAAGTGTTATTTATATTTATGCGTTAAGGATTGAAGCGTTTACCCCGCAGCTTAATACAAATATAAAAATCACTATTAACGGTAAAAAATAAACAATATGCTTGAGCAATTGAAAAGCATGAAAGCGAGGAGTAATAGCGTAAAGCCTGCCCCACCCATTAATAAAACCAGAGTATTTATTTGTGATTATGGTGGGGAACGCCCTTATTAGGATTGTAAATATTTATTCGCTGCACAGCGACTATTCTGGTGAATTTATACAAAACTCAACATAAAAAGTGAATAGTTTTTTTATATATTGTTGCTTTAAAAATGAAATAATGATCAAAAAAAGAATTCTATTTGTTTGTTTAGGGAACATATGCCGCTCTCCCAGTGCCGAGGCAGTGATGCACGCCAAACTAAAGGAACATGGCTTACACAACGAATACTATGTAGATTCAGCCGGAATAACAGGTTATCACGCTGGTGAACCTGCCGACTCACGCATGCAGGCACATGCTCGAAAAAGAGGTTATACCTTAACCAGCATCAGCCGACCAATAGATGCTAAACGAGATTTTAAGGAATTTGACTTCATTATTGGCATGGATAATCAAAACATGAAAGATTTGAGGAAACTGACCAACACAGATAGTGATTTACAAAAACTAAGCAAGATAACCGATTATTCCATCAATTACATGCACGACTCCATACCTGACCCTTACTACGGAGGTGCTTCGGGATTTGAATTGGTATTAGACTTATTGGAGGATGCCTGCGAAGGAATCATAAAAAACGTTGAAGGTGAAAAATCTGATTTTAGATCAAATTACTGATTTTTTGGGCGAGGAGATAAACCATCATTCACCGGTGAGTGGTGGTTGCATTGCCCAGACAGAGGTTTTAAAAACCAACAAGGGGAATATATTTTTTCTGAAGCAGGGTTATTCAAATGCAATGTTTACCTGCGAAGCAAATGGATTACACGAAATAGCCAAAGCAGGATGCATCAAAACCCCCAAGGTAATTTTAGCTAAAGATGATTTTTTACTGTTAAAATGGATTGAGAAGGGAAGTAAAACTATTGATTTTTTTAAGTTATTTGGACAACAGTTTGCACAAATGCATCAAAAGACACAAAAACAGTTTGGTTTTTTTGAGCATAATTTCATAGGAGCCACTCCTCAAGTAAATACTTTTGAAGATAATTGGGCTAACTTTTATTTTACACATCGCCTACTTTTTCAATACAAGCTGGCAGAACAAAAAGGCTATGTGACTCCCTCACTTCAATGCGCCTTTCAAAAACTGGAAAAAATTTATCCTTCCATCCTTTTAGGTAGCGAAGAGAAGCCTGCCCTTTTACATGGGGATTTATGGGGAGGAAACTATATGGTTGATAAAAAAGGAGAACCGGTTTTGATAGATCCTGCGGTATATTACGGTCATCGGGAAGCTGACCTGGCTATGACAAAATTATTTGGTGGTTTCTCTCCCGACTTTTATCAGGCTTACCAGCAAACAAACCCTTTAATAGATGGCTGGAAATACCGTGAAAATATATATTTACTTTACCATGTATTGAATCATATGAATTTATTTGGCAACAGTTATTACGCACAGTGCATGCAATTAATAAACTTTTACCTATAAAAATAAAAAGTCAACCTATTGAACAGGTTGACCTTACTGTCGCATTTTTTTATCAATTATATAAAACCTCTGGCTTCAGCAATAATAACAATCAGCTCCACAATTTCATCATCCGTCATTTCTTTGCAATTAAATAGAGCGTCATAAAATTCCACATCGGGTACTCCCTTTTCGAAATAATGTCTAAAAACAGCTCTCCTTCTATCCATTTCAATGGCTTCTTTTTTTGCTTCGGAGATAGTCATTCCTGTTTCATTACTAATAATTTGGGCACGCCATTCAAGAGGTGCAATTAATTTAACATGGAACGACTTTTTAAAATTCTTGGTAATTGCTTCTGCTGCCCTTCCTATAATAACCACATTACCCTCACTGGCTGCTGTATGAATAAAATTAGCAATCGTATTATTAACTTTGGTATCTCCCGGATAATAGGTATCGGAAAAAAACAAAGCTAGATTATCTAAAAAACTCCTGTTTTTATATTCCGACAAATCTTTAATTAATTGAGGCGATAATTTTAATTCACGTGCCGACTCATCAATAATTTCCTTACTAAGCCACCTCCATTCAATATCCTTTCCTTCTCGTTTTAATTTACTGGTAATCACTTCGGCAAGATATTTTCCTATTCTTTTTCCCGGACACCCATACTCACGTGATATAGTAATAACAGGACCTTCTGCCTGGATGGTTCGCTGGCTCTCCCGCTTTCCCACCCGATCGCGCATATATTTTAAAAATACATTTTCCATGACTGTGATGTTTTAGGTTTTTTGTGTTCATTAAGATACAAGAAAATTGAATATGATCAAAAGAAAAAAGAAAAGTATAAACATAAAAAAAAGGATAGACAAATGCCTATCCTTTACCCTTAAAATCAGTCTTGTTAAATCTAAATCTATGAAAAAAAATCTACATTTCAAATATAAGATAAAATTCACCTAAAATATTTCAACTAAAGTTAAAGCTTGTTAATAAATAAGGATGCATCAATCTCAATAAAAAGCTAATCAAAGGCTAAACCAGAACTAATTGCTGTATTTATTCTACAATCAGTTAGCAATCAATGTATTTTTACTAATTTTGCAGGCAAATTTTCATTTTACACAGGAATGACGAAAAAGAAAGCTTCAAAAAACAGCAACAAAGCACAGCATTCATCAGCTATAGTTTCTTCTTTAAAAAGAAGTCACCGAACGGCTTTTCTACTGAATCAAAAAGAAAAAGAAGCATTGGATTTATATTGTAAGAAAAATAAAATCAGGAACAAATCAAAATTTATGCGTGAAACGCTCTTGCGAACAATTATGGATCATTTTTTAGATGATTACCCAACTTTGTTTGACAAAAAAGACATGGATAAGATTAAGATTTAAAGGCCAATTATTTTAATCCATTCTGTCAATCTGTGGTTCGTTAAATCCGGTTCATTATCTTCATCCAAAGCTAAACCTACAAATTTATCATCAACCACCGCAGCCGACTCAGAGAAATCATACGCTTCCGTAGGCCAGAAACCCACAAACTCACAACCTTTATCTTTAATCAGATGATAAAGTTTACCCATACCATTACAGAAGGTATCGGGATAGGTATATTGATCTCCCAGACCAAACAAAGCTATTTTTTTTCCACTCAAATCTGTATCTATCAAGGTATCCACAAAGGTTTCAAAATCATCCTGGAGGTTCCCAACCCCCCATGTGGAGGTTCCTAAAATTAAAAAGCTGTATTTTTCAATATCCTTTCTTCCTGCTTTTTCTACAGGATTTAATTCTGCATTCTCAATCAAATCGCTTAGTTTTTCGGCTACAAACCGGGTATTACCCACCGAAGAACCATAAAAAACACCAACCTTTTCCATAAAAATAATTATTAATGTACCTAATTATACAAACATTGAATAAGGCGATAAGTTCATCTCAAGAAATTAAAATCTATTTCTTACGTATAACAAAAATACCATCTCTGAAAGGGAAGATCACTTTTTCAACCCGATCATCATTTTTAATCATCAAATTGAACTCCAAAATACCTTGTGTATAAGTATCATTAGGATCAACAGGTTCAACTACCTTGCCGTCCCATAAAATATTATCAGCCAGAATGTATCCTCCAGGTTTCACCATATCAAAAACCTGCTTATAATAATTGGGATATTGACGCTTATCTCCATCCATAAAAACAAGATCATATAATTTATTAAGTCGAGGCATCACATCCAGCGCATCGCCAATATGCATGTTGATTTTAGGCGCCAGTCCTGATTTATTAAAAAAAGATTGCGTAAAGGCCTCTATCTCATCGTCAATTTCAATGGTATCAATACAGCCATTATCAGGTAAGGTTTGTGCCATACAAATACTCGAATAACCTGTATATGTTCCTATTTCAAGAATATGAACAGGTTGAATCATCCGGCAAATCATTTTTAATATCTGACCCTGCAAATGCCCTGAGAGCATTCGTGGCCTTAGAATATGCAAGTTTGTTTTTCTATTAAGCTCATAAAGAATTTCATCCTCAAAATCGATATGTTCAAGGATATAATTTTCCAATTCAACAGATTGATTATTCAATGCCATTATTTACAAATATATAAGTTGCGAAAGAGTTTCAGGATCAAAGGTTTCATTAGCAATTTCCAATAAATCAGAGGAACTTAGCTTATCAATTTTATCATACACCGTTGCCAAAGAATCTACTTTATTATATAATAAATAACTCTTCCCTATGTTTAACATCAAACTTTCCTTACTTTCAGAAGAAATGGCAATTTGCCCTTTTAACTGACGCTTGGCCTTATGCAGTTGCATATCACCTAAACCTACAGTCCTTAGCTTATCCAACTCTTTAAATACTATTTTCAAACTCTTTTCCACGTTTTTTTGATCCGTTCCATAATAAATGGAGAATACCCCTGTTCCATAAAAAGGAGTATATGAAGATTCAATGTTGTAAGCAATGCCCCTTTTTTCGCGTAACGACATGCTTAATCTGCTATTCATTCCTGGTCCTCCCAACAAGTTATTCAATAAATGAAGGCCCAAGCGTTTAGGGTGGTTATAATCATAAGTAGTACTGCCAATTATAATATGACTTTGATAAGTATCCTTTATGGTTTTAATAACCGTTGGTCTGGAGGGTAAGATAGATGACCGTTTATTGATTCTTCTATTCTCCGGAATATCACCAAAGTATTTTTCTGCAAGTTTAACCACACGCTTAAAATCCTGACTCCCTACAGAACAAAATACTATTTGATCGGTATGATAGTTCTTATTTATAAAATTAAAAATATCATTTCGCGAAAATGACTTTAACATCTCAGGCGTTCCTAAAATATTACGCCCTATCGGGTGGTTTGGATAGAGCAACTCTTCAAAATCATCGAAAATTAATTCTGCCGGAGAATCCTTATACGAATTGATCTCGTCAATAATGACCTCTTTTTCCTTTTCAATCTCCTTATCTGGAAATATAGAATGAAAGGTGATATCGGCAATCAACTCCATGGATCTTTCATAGTCTTCCTTTAAAAAGGAGGCATAAATGCAGGTTTCTTCTTTTGTTGTATAGGCATTTAATTCTCCACCTACATCTTCCAGCCGACTCAGCACATGAAATGCTTTACGCTTTTTAGTGCCTTTAAAAACAACATGTTCAATAAAATGAGCCATTCCGTGCTCATTAACATCCTCATCACGAGAACCTGCATTAATAATAATGCCACAATATCCCACTTCCGATTTCTCTGGCTTGTGAATTATTCTGATTCCGTTATTTAACGTATACGTTTTAAACTCCATGAATAAATTTATTGGAGTGCAAAAGTACTAAAGAACAGTATATTTCAATGCAAAAGATTATTTTTTAATGTATAAAATTTAAAAATGATTTTGCAGTAAAAAATCTTTGTGTATATTTGCACCGCCTTACACGAAAGGCGTTCCACTAATAAAAGCGGAGCTGACAGATTGAAAAAAGATGGTACCATAGCTCAGTAGGTAGAGCAATGGACTGAAAATCCATGTGTCCCTGGTTCGATCCCAGGTGGTACCACATCCATCTTATAAAAGCTGTATTTAAACAGCCCCAAAAAAAGGGGTACCATAGCTCAGTAGGTAGAGCAATGGACTGAAAATCCATGTGTCCCTGGTTCGATCCCAGGTGGTACCACACAAAAGCCAAAAGATTTGTTTCTTTTGGCTTTTTTTATTTTTAGCTCTCCACAAAACTCAAGCTAATTCGCCAAAGCTTAGCTAATCGCATATCAATAAACCATAAAAGGAAGATCAAAATAAAAGATAGATCCCTTACCTACTTCTGACTTAACCCAAATATGCCCATTCATTATCTCCACCAATTTCTTACAGATATTCAATCCTAGCCCGGTTCCTTTTTGCTTATCTATCCCATCATGCTGAGCCTTAGTAAAACGATCAAAAATACTATCTATATATTCATCGGAAATACCTATACCCGTATCCCTTACATAAAATAAAGTTTCACTAAAAAGTGTCTCAACCCCTATTTCAACAACACCCGACTGGGTGAATTTGAGGCTGTTATTAACCAGATTAGTTAATATTTGCTGAATCTTAGCTGAATCTCCAGTAAGAATAGCCTGATTACATTTTGATGTATTGACAACAATTTTATTATCATACCTATCCGCAACTGGCGTAAAAAAATAAACCACCTCTTTCAACAATGCCTGAATATCAAAAGGCTCCCATTCAACAGTTACCTGGCCCGTCTCTATTTTAGAAATCTCTAACACATCATTTATAATATTCAGCAACTGCTGTCCGCTACTCAAAATAACATTGATATAATCTTCCCGTTGCTCGGGGTTAATTGTTTGACTTTTCAACAACTCTGCAAAACCAATAATCCCATTCATAGGAGTTCGTATTTCATGGCTCATATTAGCCAGAAACGAAGACTTCAATCTATCGCTTTCCTCAGCTTTCTCCTTTGCTCTTCTTAAGTCTTCATTACTTTCCTGCAAAGCCTTTTCGGCTTTTTTTCGTTCCCGCAAATCCCTGATAATAGTCAGATAATATTCAGAGGAAGGCATTCTTGAGTTCATCTCTATAGGAATTCGCTCTCCACTCCTGCCCAGCAATTTGCGTTCCGAAATAACATTACCTCCAGCATCGACCTTATCAAATCGCAAAGGCTTCTCTTTTATTGATTCCGGTGCAAATAATTTACCTATATGTCTTTGAAGAATCTCTTCCTTTTTAAATCCGGTAATTTTTAAAAACCCTTCATTAACCTCTATTATTTCACCTTCTTTGTTACCAATTAAAATACCATCACCAGCATTCTCAACTACAGCTCTGTATTTATGCTCATTTTCTATTAATTTCTGAACCGAAGCCTTAAAATCAGAAATATCCCGAATCACAACAGCTCTCACTTCTTTTCCCTTAAAAATATGTTTTTGAGCCTTTGCTTCAACAAAAAAAACACTCCTATCTTTTCTTATAAGTTCAACCTCAACAGGCCCTTCCCGGTAGTTCTCTATTCTATCGGTAATCATATCCTTATACGAAGAAACCACAAAGTCAAGAGTATGCTTCCCCACTAATTCATTGTACGAATATCCCAACATTTCACACCCTTTTTTATTGGCATAAATACAATACCCTCCATCTGTAACAAAAACTCCTTCTGAAGTAATTACAGAAATCGCATCATAACGCTCACGAAGCTCCTGTAATTTCAGCTTTAAAGATTCTATCTCATGCAAATATTTAATATTCCCCTTATGATCCATCCCCATAACTGTTTGTTACACAAATCAAACTTACTTTAATATAAACAAAATTGCTCTAAAACAGTTATTCCCAAACAAATATTTTTACTAAATGCTTTTTATTATCCTTGAAAATTAAACAAGTAATAATAAAACAAACCATACCTAAAAAACTTACCCAAAAGGGTACCTTCTTTAACAGTTGTTAAGCATAAGTTTGGACTAAGTAAGTAGGCGTAAACTTTTTTTTTAGCTATTATTTAAATACTTTTGCGCCTTGATTTTAAGTTAAAAATAAATACAAAAATATATTACCATGAATAAGAAAACTATTCTTGTTATTTTAGACGGATGGGGATGTGGAGATAAGTCAAAATCAGATATCATATCTAATGTTGACACCCCTTATTGGGACAGTTTAATCAAAAATTACCCAAACTCTCAGTTAAATGCTTCTGGAGAATATGTTGGATTACCTGATGGACAAATGGGTAACTCAGAGGTTGGCCACCTGAATATTGGTGCAGGAAGGGTTGTTTATCAGGATTTAGTAAAGATTAATCGTGCTTGCAAAGATGGATCTATTGCTAAAAACCCTGAGTTAGAGAAGGCATATAACTACGCCAAAGAAAACAATAAAAAAGTGCATTTACTTGGATTAATGTCTCCGGGAGGTGTGCACAGCAGTCAGGAACATATACATAAATTAATCAGTGTTGCTCAAGAATATGGCATAACTGATGTTTTTGTTCATGCATTTATGGACGGACGTGATACCGACCCTAAAAGCGGCAAAGGATACATGAGTAACCTACTGAACCACATGGAAAAAACAGTAGGACAGGTAGCCTCAGTTACCGGACGTTACTACGCCATGGACAGGGATAAAAGATGGGAACGAATCAAGACTGCATACGACGCAATGGTTTCAGGTATTGGAGAAACTACCACTACTGATATTCTTGAAAGCATTCAGGCTTCCTACAATGCAGATGTGACAGATGAATTTATCAAACCTATTATAAAAGTAGACAGCGATGGTAAACCCGTAGGTAAAATTGAGGAAGGAGATGTTATCGTATTTTTCAATTATCGTAATGACCGCGCCAAAGAGTTAACAATAGTCTTAACACAACAAGACATGCCGGAGCACGGAATGAAAACTATTCCTCTGTACTATTGTACCATGACTCCTTACGATGCTAAGTTTAAAGGAATGCATATTCTTTTTGATAAGGATAATGTTAAAAACACCATCGGAGAAGTTGTTGCTAATGCCGGACTTAAACAATTAAGAATTGCAGAAACAGAAAAGTATGCACACGTTACATTCTTCTTTTCAGGCGGTAGAGAGGATGTATTCGAAGGTGAAGATCGCATATTAGTTAACTCGCCTAAAGTAGCTACCTATGACTTACAACCAGAAATGAGTGCTTCTGAAGTTAAAGACAAAGTTGTTGCTGAGTTAAATGAAAACAAGTACGATTTTATTTGCTTGAACTTTGCCAATGGCGATATGGTAGGCCACACAGGAGTTTACGATGCCATTCAAAAAGCCATAAGCAAGGTTGATGAGTGTTTAGAGGGTGTTATTGAAGCAGCTAAAGCTAATGGTTACGAAGCTATTATCATTGCTGACCACGGAAATGCCGATAATGCACTTAATGCTGATGGCTCTCCAAATACTGCCCACTCATTAAACCCAGTGCCTTTTGTATGGGTTACAGAACGTCAGGGAGAAGTTAAAAACGGAGTATTAGCGGACGTATCTCCTTCAATCCTTAAACTAATGGGAGTTGATCAACCAGCCGACATGACAGGAGAATGTCTGATCGATTTAAAATAACTATTGTAAAATATTAGAAGATTGAAGCAGTGGTCTCTCAGGCTACTGCTTCTGTTTTTAATGCTTACCATATACAATCAAAAATAAGAATGATTCAGATTGACGATAAGATATTAAGCCTGGAGTTGTTTACAAACAAATTCATATGCAACATAGCTAAATGCCATGGCGTTTGCTGTGTTGAAGGAGATTCAGGCGCCCCACTGGAAGAAGATGAGGCCAAAATCATTGAAGCTATTTACCCAAAAATAAAACACTTACTGTCTCCAGAAGCCATCGAAATTATCGAAGAAGAAGGTACCTCAATTATTGATTTCGAAGATGAATTGGTAACCCCTATTGTACATGGCAAAGAATGTGTGTACACCTACTTCGATACCAAAGGAACCGTTCATTGCGCCATTGAAATGGCTTGGAAGCAAGGTTTAGTTGATTTCAGAAAACCCATCTCTTGTCATTTATACCCTATCCGAACCCGAAAGCTAAGCCAGGGGGAAGCCTTGAACTATGACGTTTGGCCAATTTGTAAT
Organism: Saccharicrinis sp.; assembly: GCA_041584155.1. Lineage (GTDB taxonomy): Bacteria > Bacteroidota > Bacteroidia > Bacteroidales > Marinilabiliaceae > Saccharicrinis. The sequence goes on along the minus strand of JBFHEL010000030.1, from coordinate 2,359 downwards.
GATGCGCGCGAACTAGGCGAAGCCAAAGGTGTTCCCGTGTATAAATTTTTAAAAGAACCAATCATTAGAAAATACGGAGAAGCATTCTATAACGAAATGGAAGAGAGCGAAAAGATTCTAAAAGAAAAAGGAATGCTATAAACAAAATACAAACAATCTCTAAGGTAGCAAGATAAGCTCAGTCTGATTTTCTTCATACTTTCTATATGAAACATTTAGTATCTTGCTTTGTTTTTTATTTATAAATAATTAAGTATGGAAGGATTAAAAACATATATCAACGAAAACAGACAACGTTTTTTAAACGAACTATTTGATCTACTGCGCATTCCCTCAATAAGCAGCATAGAATCACACAAGCCTGATATGTACAGGGCTGCCAAAGCCTGGAAAAAAATCATACTGGATGCAGGTGCAGACAAGGCTGAGATATTTGAAACCGAGGGCAACCCTATCACCTATGGAGAAAAAATAATTGATCCTAAAAAACCAACCATATTGGTGTATGCACATATGGATGTAATGCCGGTAGACCCCATTGACCTATGGGAAACCGATCCGTTTGAACCAGTGGTGAAAGATGGAAAAATTTTCGGACGCGGCTCTGATGATGACAAAGGCCAGTCATTTATGCACGCCAAGGCTTTTGAATATATGGTTAAAACCAATCAACTGCCTTGTAATGTAAAATTTTTGATAGAGGGAGAAGAAGAAGTAGGCTCTGTTAATTTGCCTAAATTTTGCGAAGAACATAAAGAAATGTTGAATTGCGATATCATTCTTGTATCTGATACCTCTATGATTGCACCCGGAATTCCTTCAATCACTACAGGATTAAGAGGTTTAGCATATTGGGAAGTAAAAGTCACAGGTCCATGTCGTGATTTACATTCTGGATTATTTGGAGGTGCTGTTGCCAACCCCATCAATGTGTTAGCCAGGATGATTGCTCAAATGACCGATGATGAGGGTAAGATTACTATTCCTGGTTTTTACGATGACGTAATACCTGTTTCGGCTACTGAACGCCAGCAAATGGCACAAGCCCCCTTTGATGAAGAAAATTACAAAGGCTCCATTGATGTAAAAGAACTGGCAGGCGAAAAAGGATATACCACAAGCGAAAGAACAGGTATTCGCCCATCCTTTGATGTTTGCGGTATTTGGGGAGGCTATACAGGAGAGGGAGCAAAAACCGTTCTTCCATCCAAGGCCTTTGCAAAAATATCATCACGATTAGTGCCTAATCAGGATCATCATAAAATAGCTAAATTATTCAAACAACATTTTGAATCAATCGCTCCCGCCAGCGTTAAAGTCGAAGTAGAATCGCTTCATGGAGGTCAGGGCTATGTTTGCCCCATTGATTTACCTGCTTATCAGGCTGCCGAAAAAGCTTACGAAAAAGTATTTAACCGCAAACCCGTTCCGGTTAGAAGTGGCGGTTCAATTCCTATCATTTCAACCTTTGAGGAAATATTAGGTGTAAAATCAATTCTGATGGGATTTGGTTTAGAATCAGATGCTATTCACTCCCCTAACGAAAATTTTCCATTGGAGCAGTTCTACACTGGAATTGAGGCAATACCATATTTCTATAAAAATTTTGCAGAAATGAATCAGTAAATCTCCCGATAAAGATTATTATATAATGCTGGCTTAAACAACCAGCATTTTTATTTTCCCTTCGCCCCATCCCTAACTTATTAAAAAACACCTAATAAGATTTTACCATAAAAGGCTTTGCAATATAATTCACAACTAAAAACAATTCAAAGCATACCTTCATTGTAAATAAACAGCCACACACAAAAGAAGGTAAACTATACTATTTTATAACATCATCTTATCATTATTATATCGCTACTCTTGAGAAGCAATAAAAAGGAACTATAAATTTCAAATAGATAAGCAACAGAAATTAAAGTCAATTTTTTTTTCTAATCTATCCTATTGCTATGAACAATGATTTATTTTTACACTAATCATAAATTCATCGAGTATATTTAGAAGGGAGATCGAAATTTTTCAAAAAAAAGAATCACAGCAACCGGCCATAAGTTTCAAATTGAAAGCAAAATACCGCAAGTCACTTTCAATTTTAAGAATCCGATTTAACAAAATTCAAGCGTTTGCACATGCAAATCAAAAATAATCTCATTTTTAAGTAAAAAAACAGACTCTACGTGTTTAAAAATAAGGTTTTAGTTCTACAATGTTATTATATATGAAAAAAATCATAAAAAAACAAGGTTTTAAATTGAAATTACTTATTTTTGCTACGCTAACTCGAAAGAATTAAATTATTTAATACAATTATGGCTACATTAAGATTTCAAGCATTAAACACGTTGCTTTC
>JBFHEL010000029.1:0-20236 GCA_041584155.1 Saccharicrinis sp. | reverse complement strand
AAATACATCTTATTCATGAACGCCTTTGAATAAAAAAATGGTGATTAATGAATTTATACCAATTGGTTCATGACCCGAGCGTTATATATGTATGCAATAACGCTGTCATTAATCCATCGGCATATTACGGAGTACTTACTTTATTATCAAAATGGTATTATTTGAGTGTTCTCCCGCATTTTACAGGACAGAATATCTAATCATTGAAAAATAAATTTAACAGAAAACGAGCCATGGGAATTGTTTCGCACACAAAAGGATGATTAATTCTGGCGAGTTCTCCCGCATTTCGTGGGACAGGCTATATGACCTTGAAAGAAAATTATAAACACATGAAAAATACACAATTACACCGTAGAAATTTTATAAAACAAACAGCTCTGGCGGGCATGGCCATGTTTTTACCAACTCAGGATTTTGCTTCAAACTTTATCTCAAATGTACCTGATACGAATAATGATTTAAAAGTATTTTTATTTTCTAAACATCTTCAGTTTTTAGATTATAAAAATATGAGTGAGGTGGCTCGTGAAATGGGCTTTGATGGGCTAGATCTCACCGTTAGACCTAAAGGCCATGTTTTACCTGAAAGAGTGACCGAAGATCTTCCTAAGGCAACACAGGCCATGCAGGCGTATGGCCTTTTGCCTCAAATGATATCGACTAATGTAATACAGGCCAATGACCCTGTTGATTTAAAAGTGTTAGAAACAGCCAGTCAGTTAGGCTACAAACACTACCGTACCGATTGGATCAGATATTCAGATTCTACCCCCCTTTTAGATACGGTTAATACTGCCCGAACACAGTTTGCAGCTTTGGAAGAACTCAATAAGAAATTAAATATAAGTGCTTGTTATCAAAATCACTCAGGACATTTTTTCGGAAGTGCTATATGGGATTTGCACCAAACCTTGGATGGTTTATCGCCTAAGTATATAGGTAGTCAATATGATATTATGCATGCAAGCGTTGAGGGAGGTAAAAATTGGGAAATTGGTTTCCGGCTTATCAAACCGTATATTAATACTATTGTGGTGAAAGATTTTAAATGGGGAAAAGAGAATGGAGTATGGAAGCCTGTCTTTACGCCTCTTGGCGAAGGTATGATCGATTTTAAAAATTATTTTTCCTTATTAAAAAAGAACCGGATCAATGTACCCTTATCTATCCATGTGGAATACGATTTGGGAGGTGCCGAAAAGGGGAGGATTCCTTCTATGGATCATCAGGAAGTCATAAAAAAAATAAAAAAGGATTTGACTTTTGTTCGTAATACCTGGAAGGAAGCAGGAGAATAAGTGATAGGAAAGGGGAGGATATAACAGTGTTTTTACTTTGTAGGGAAAGTACCTGACCAAAATAATTGGCTTCGCTAATTGAGATCAGTCTCGTAGCTTAAACGATCATTATATTTTTATAACGTTATTTATAAGAATGAGTTATGGAGCATAAATTTTGTTAAAAAAGATATGTTTTGCCAGTTTCAATAAACCTATTTATACCGATTTTGTTTTAATCTCATATTGTAAAAAAGGTTTATCATGAAAAATTTTGCTCAGCTGTTTCAGCTCTCTCTTGCTATTATTGCTTTATTTGTTTCTGTGACATTATTGTCTCAGGAAAAAAATCTTAGAACTGGTGATTATACACCTGCCTTTTCTGCTCAAAAGGATGATGGAACTATTTGGCATTCATCTGATTTTGAGGGAGAAAAGAATCTGGTCGTTTATTTTTATCCTGCAGCAATGACAGGAGGGTGTACCCAGCAGGCTTGTGCTTACAGGGATGATCAGGAAGCTTTGGAAGACCTGGATGCTGTTGTGGTGGGAATTAGTGGTGATGATCTAAAAAATCTTGAATTATTTAGAAAGGTAAATCACTTGAATTTTACTCTTCTTTCAGATCCCGAAGGAAAAATAGCTGAAAGTTTTGGCGTACCAGTAAATAAAACAATCAAAACCATTGAACGTGAGGTTGATGGCATTAATCATCTTTTATCGCGCCAGGTAACAACATCACGTTGGACCTTTGTAATTGATAAAAAGGGAAAACTTATTTACAAGTCAACTCAGGTAAATGCGGCGGAAGATAGTAAGGCGGTTATAAACGTTCTGAAACAACAACAGTAAATAGTTATACCTTTACAGATGCAGATGCTCACCTGCTATTAATTTTACAGGTGGCTTTTTCTGCTAATTTATTGTGTGACAGATAAAAGCTTTCTGTATGATGTAATCTACAGCAGAAAGCTTTTTTATCTACGTTTTATTGCTTTGTGTACTATAGAAAATAGTATTTATGCACTGTTTTTTATTCTTTTACCCTTAAAAATGTATCGGCCAGCTGCCAGGCCTGTTCCATATCTTTTATCAATGATCTTAATTGTTCATAGTCTTTTAAGGCATACTGTAAAAATGCAGCACCCATTCCTACTACAGCAGGTAATTTACATGTCTTGGTTAGGTAAAAACCATCCAGAATAGATCTTATTCCTCCTGAGATAATTATTTGTTTGCATTTGACCGGTTGTTCATCTACAATTTTATTTACCATTAAGGTCATCTCCTTGGCAGTATGGCCTATGTTTGAGAAACCTTTGAATAGGGAACTATTATGTGCGCGCATTTGTTCGAGTTTGGTAAAGTTTGTTCCTCCAAAAGCACCAAATTCAAAGGCGGCAATATCTAGCAACAACAGTGACTTAATACTTTCGTAGCCCATGCCCTGACCAACTTCTTTAACAATAATGGGTGATTTTACCTGTTTTAGTAATTCTTTTAGGGTATCCAAAGGAGGCTGTTTTAAGCGGTCACCTTCAGGCTGGAAGGCCTCCTGTAAAGGGTTGATATGCACAATGGTACCGTCGGTTTCTAGCTGTTGGTTGAGGTAATCTATCTTATCGGTTTCGCCGTTTAATACCAGCGATTCTACTTGAGCAATCCCCAGATTAGAGAAGAAAGGGTAGTCATAACCAATCAGGTGTCTCATTTTAAAGTCACTCCAATGATTATCTGACTCAAAGAGGGATCGGCAGGAGCCCAATCCCATACCCAGTCCAAATTCACCGGCTGCCATGGCCAGTTTGGTATTAATTGCTCCTGCACGCTGTGTTCCTCCTGTCATGGAAGAGATCCAAAAAGGGAGTTTCATTTGCTTACCTAAAAAAGGTATGGGATCCATCTTCTTATCGGGATGATATCCCAGTATTGGTTCGTACATGAAACGTTTATCGGCTTGATATTCATCTACTGTAGAATCAAACGCCATATAAATATGATCTTTTTTTCTGTCTTCCATTGTGTTAAAACAAGGTTTTTAAATTCCTAAATTTCGGGCTATTACAATTTTTAAAATTTCAGTAGTCCCTTCACCAATTCGCAAGATACGATGATCTCGGTAAAAACGCTCAATATCTTTAGATTTAAATAGGCCTGCTCCACCAAAAATCTGCATGGCTTCATCAGAAATTTCTCCGGCTATTTCGCTACAATATAATTTAGCCATCGCTGCTTCCTTGCCAAAGGGTTGTCCATTATCTTTTAACCAGCAGGCTTTATACAGGGTATTTCGTGCTAATTCAATTTTTAAATCCATATCGGCCAGTTTAAACTGAATAGCCTGAAAAGAAGCAATTTTTTTTCCAAATTGCTTGCGTTTTTTGGCATAATCCAGCGCCATTTCAAAGGCACCCTGTGCCAGGCCAAGACCCATAGCAGCTATCGATAATCTTCCGGAATCCAGTGTTTTTAGCATATGCGATAAGCCATTGTTCTCCACTCCCAGCAGGAGGTTGGATGATACGCGACAATGATCCAATTTTATTTCTGCTGTATCAGAAGCTCGCCACATCATTTTACCCAAAGTACGTTTTGAAGAAAAACCCGGGGTATCTCTTTCTATCAGAAATGCCGAATAGACTGCTTTGCCATCTTTTTCTCCTGTTTTTGCTAATACGGTGATTCCAGCCATCAGCTCATTACTGCCATTGGTAATATATCGCTTACGGCCATTTATCGTCCATTCCTGATCAGACTTTATGGCTATGGTATCTACCCCGCGGGCATCCGAACCGGCATTCTCCTCTGTTAAACCAAATGCCCATAGCTTATTCCCATTAAGCAGGTCGGGTAAGTATTTTTGTTTTTGTTCAGCGGTACCAAAACAATAAATAGGAGATATGCCCAGCGAATTATGGGCTGCCATAGTAACCGCCTGAGAACCATCAATGCGCGATAGTTCTTCAACAGCAATAATATAGGAGAGGGTATCTAATCCTTGTCCTCCATCTGCTCTGGGAATATCAATGCCATAGAGTCCGGCTTGTCCCATTTTTTGACTGAGTTCAGCAGAAAAGGTTTCATTTTCATCCAACTCTCTAACCCGTGGTTTGATTTCTTTTTCGGCAAATGATCTTACTTTTTGTCTGAATTCTTCTTTTTCGTGATTATAATATGGCGACATAATTATATAACGTTAGTTTTTGTATGATAAAATATGAATACTGCTTATAAGTTATTGATATTCGTATGTTTGTTATCTTTATTATTCTGTTTCAATGAGTAACTGATTTAAGCTCACTTGGTCTCCTATTGATACAGCAACACGAGTGACAGTAAAGTCTTTCCAGGCTTTTATATTGTTTTCTATTTTCATTGCTTCAAGAATAATTAAAGGATTACCTTTTTTTATACTTTCGCCTTCTTTAACCATGATCTCTAAAATACGTCCCGGCATGGGCGCATGTAAGGTTTTCATTTGGCTGCTATCATCGTTATGCACCTGCTTTTTTATTCTTTCGGCTTTGTCGTTAATAATTCTGATATGACCTTGGTGCAGAAAGTAAAACAGGCCATCTTCTCCACAATAATAATGGATAGTGAAGTTCTGGTTATTTAGTACAAAAGATAAGGTATTGTTTTTTAGTTGAGTGATTGATATATGTAGTGTTTTTTTATTATCTATCTCAAATACAACAGATTGCTTATCTATGTAGTTGATGTATACCTGAAGTTTAATATGGTTAAAACGTATTTGGTGATTCTGGTATTGACGCCAATAGCCCAGTCTATTCCAGCTATTATGAGATTTGGCATGAACATTATTTTTTGCGATTAAATAAGCAGCAGCCAGTATTTCCTGTTCGTCGTTACCAATTTCTGCTTCTGTGAGTAAGCTCTCTCTTTTATCTTCAAAAAAACAGGTTGAATATGTACCTTGGATAAAGTCATGATTCTTAAGTGTCTGTATAATAAGCTCACGATTGGTTTTCACACCAAAAAGTGCATAGTCATTTAAAAAATCAGTCAGATGTTTAATGGCTTTACTTCTATTCTTACCATGAGCGATTACTTTTTTTAGCAAGGGATCAAAGGATGGATTAATATTTTCATCTGGTTTAGCACCTCCATCAATCCTGATATGAGGATGTTTGGGGATATGACTACAGATAATTTTTCCCGATGAAGGCATATAATCATCTTCCGGATCTTCAGCATAAATACGGGCTTCTATGGCGTGCCCCTGCAGGTGAATTTGTTTTTGGGTATAGGATAATGGCAGGCCCATAGCTATCTGTATTTGTTCCTTGACAATGTCTACTCCTATTATTTCTTCAGTAACAGGGTGTTCTACCTGAATGCGGGTATTCATTTCTAAAAAATAATAATGATTATCAGGTGTCAGTAAAAACTCCACTGTGCCGGCATTGGTGTAACCAATCTTTTTACTGAGGGTAATGGCATCTTGAATCATCTTTTGCTTAATTCTCTCAGGTAGATTAGGAGCTGGAGCTTCCTCAATAACCTTTTGATGTCTGCGTTGAATGGAACATTCTCTTTCGTAAAGATGAATGATATTTTCGTGTTGATCAGCTAATACCTGAACTTCAATATGTCTGGGATTTTCAATATATTCCTCCACATAAATGGTATCATTCCCAAAGTATCTATGCGCTTCATTGGCTGCAGATTCCAACTCCTGCTCTAATTTGATATAATCGTTGACTATTCTCATTCCTTTACCACCTCCACCTGCTGCCGCTTTTATAATCAAGGGTAGTTGCAGATTTTTGCTATTGAAAAGAATATCCTTTTGGTCTCCATTTATCTTTTTCAATAAGGGAATATCACATGACCGGGCTATTTTATTGGCTTCAGTCTTATTGCCCATCCACTGAATTTGTTGGGCTGAAGGGCCTATGAAAATAATGTCGTTTTTATGACAGGCATCTGCAAAATCTGCATTCTCCGAAAGAAAACCGTAACCGGGATGAATAGCATCAGCCTGATTTATTAAAGCCAGGGTGATGATTTGTTCAATGTTAAGATAAGTGTCGTTAATGGTATCTCCATTCATCATTACCCGTATATCTGCCTTCTCTACATGCATGGCTTTTTCTTCGCCAGGTGTATATATGGCAATGGTTTCGATGCCCATTTTTTTAGCCGTTTTTATAATGCGCACAGCTATCTCACCTCGGTTGGCGATTAGAATTCGTTTCATTTGAGGGTATGTTTTATTCATTATTCCAAGCTGGTTTTCTTTTTTCTAGAAATGCAGTAACTCCTTCCTGACCTTCGCCTGAAGTTCTCGCATTAGCAATCATTCTGGCACAGAATAAAAAGGAGGCTTCATCGTCTGTGGATTCTTCTAGCCTGTGAATGAGGGCTTTGGTTTGAATTAAGGCATTGGTAGCTCCTAAGCCTATTTTTTGGGCAATAGCTAATGTTGTTGTTCTGATATTTTGTTTGTTTGTAATAAAATGAACTAAACCCTCGTTTAGTGCTTCTTGTGCGGTAAAAGGTTCTGGTAATAATAATCTTTTTCGTGTATTGCTATTACCCATTTTTGCAAGGATATAAGGTGCAATGGTAGCAGGTATAATTCCTAATTTTACCTCTGGAAATCCAAATAAGGAGTTTTCTTCACAAACGACAATATCAGCACAAGCTAATAAACCCACAGCACCTCCAAAGGCCGATTGTTGTACCTCACAGATAACAGGAACAGGAAAGGAATTTAAGTTCTCAAATAAGGTATTGAATAATTTGGCATCACTCAGATTTTTGGCTTTCGTTTGAAGGATACCTTGTTTCATCCATTCCAAATCGGCTCCCGAACAAAAATGATTTCCTTCGCCGTAAATAATTAAAACCTTAAATGACCTGTCGTTTTTGAGTTTATTTAATAAAGAAATAATTTCTTCAATCATGTTTCTATTTAAGGCATTTCTTTTATCCGGTCTGTTTAAACCTAGAAATGCTATTTTATTTTGAGTATAAAAATGAATGTTTTCCATTATAAATTTTATCAATATTATTTATTGCATTTGGTGTTGAACTGCAGAATCGTTCATGGTAACATTTCCTTTTACATTCTGAAAATGGCATAGGAATCAGATTCTGTGGCAGGTTTATTTTGCGCAATGGTTAGTCCAATACTTAATGCCATGCGGGTGTCTGCAGGGTCAATAATTCCATCGTCCCAAAGGCGGCTTGTGGCATAATATGGTGAAGCTTCCTGTTCGAAGCTCTGTAGTGTGCTTTCGCGTAACAGTGTTAATTCTTCTTGGGGGATAGAGCTGCCACTGGCATTAGCCCGGTTTTGTTTGACAGTGGTAAGTACATCAGCAGCCTGACTGGGACCCATTACCGAGATGCTGGAGTGTGGCCAGGAGAATAAGAGGCGAGGCCCAAAGGCACGCCCTCCCATGGCATAATTACCTGCACCATAACTTCCTCCAATCATAATAGTGAAAAATGGAACTCTGGTATTGGCCAGAGCATTAACCATTTTGGCACCGTCTTTTACAATTCCTTTTTGTTCATAGTCTTTACCTACCATAAAACCGGTAATATTTTGTAAAAAAACCATAGGTATATGGCGCTTATTACACAACTGAATAAAATGGGTTCCCTTTTGTGCTGATTCGGAAAACAAGATGCCGTTGTTGGCCAGTATACCCACTCTGAAACCGTTGATACTACTAAATCCGGTAACCAGAGTAGTGCCGTAATCTGGCTTAAACTCATCGAATTCACCAGCATCGGTTAGATGCTTAATCAAATGTCTCACATCTTTATTTAGGTTTCCGGGCTCAGGTATTTCTTTATAAATATCCGAAGGTTTGTATATTGGTTGAACCGGGGTATTCGTTTTAAGATTTATCTTCTGGGGATGCGGAATATTTTTAAATATATCTCTACAGATAGCAATGGCATGCTGATCATCATCGGCAAGATGATCGGCAACTCCCGATTTTGAGGTATGCATTTTACCACCTCCCAGCTCTTCTGCTGAAACATCTTCACCCGTAGCAGCTTTTACAAGAGGGGGCCCTCCTAAAAAGATGGTTCCTTGATTTTTAACAATAATGGTTTCATCGCTCATGGCGGGAATATAAGCTCCACCGGCTGTACACGAGCCCATGACAATACTGATTTGAGGTATTCCCTTAGCCGACATACGTGCCTGATTATAAAATATACGGCCAAAACCATCTGAGTCAGGAAAAACCTTTGCTTGCTCCGGTAGAAATATTCCTCCTGAGTCAACCAAATAAACACAGGCCAGATTGTTTTGCTCGGCTATTTCCTGCGCTCGCAGGTGTTTTTTAATGGTTTCCTTTATATAGGTACCTCCTTTACAAGTGGCATCATTGGCAATAATTATTGATTCGCGGCCTTGGATTACACCAATGCCTGTGATGATGCCTGCTGAAGCAAAAGAGTTGTTGTATTGGTTATAAGCGGCTAAAGCAGAGAGCTCTAAAAAAGGAGTTTGCTTATCAACCAGAAGTTCAATTCTCTCCCGGGCTAGTAATTTACCTCTTTTTTTGTGCTTTTCCTTTGAATCACGGTTTTGATTGTGCACTTCCTGTAATCGCAATTTTAAGACACTAATGACTTGAGGAGCGTAGGTTTCCTCATTGTGTTTTATTTTTGTTTTGCTGTTTGCCATGATTGATGCAATCGTAAAAATAGTTTCTTGTATTAACCATTGTATGGCTGTTTTGTTTGAGGTTTGATGATTTATTTTTTGAACAAAATGAAGTGAATCGCGATATTTGATGAGATATTATAGAAAAACCTAATGCTAACTAATTGTTTCATAAAAAAATGCCTGGAGAAATGCCTCAAGTTAGTGTGGTAGGAGGGATAAGATAGACCTGTAGAATAGGAATAAATGTAATACTAAGGTTTTATTAGGTTTTTAATTTTGTTGGTTAGAAAGGTAGACTTCTTTTGGAGCGAGTGAGGAGGTATAAATATATAATGGATATAAGATCAAAAGAGCATTATACCAGATGTTAATGATAAAATGGTATAAGTTTGAATTTAAATGCAGTTGGTATAAATAGAAAAAAAAAGACCGTCGAGGACGGTCTTTAATTAAGTATATTTTGTATCAAAAAGGCTTAAAAAGCATCGATGATTCCAACAAAGTCTTCAGCCTTTAAAGCAGCACCACCAATTAATCCACCATCAACGTCAGGGTTAGCGAAAAGTTCTTTAGCGTTACCTGGCTTACAGCTACCACCGTAAAGGATTGAGCAGTTATCAGCTACCTCAGCACCAAATTTATCAGCAATAACAGAACGAATGTAAGCATGAATTTCTTGAGCTTGTTCAGGAGAAGCAACCTTACCTGTTCCGATAGCCCATACTGGTTCGTAAGCTAAAATAATCTTACCGAAATCTTCTGCAGAAAGATGAAATAAAGCTTCTTCGATTTGTGTTTTTACAACTTCGTTTTGTTTGTTAGCTTCTCTTTCTGCAAGTACTTCTCCAATACAGAAAATAGGTGTTAAACCATTAGCTAAAGCTAAATCTGTTTTTTCTTTAAGAGTAGCATTGGTTTCACCGTAGTACTCTCTTCTTTCAGAGTGACCAAGGATAACATAAGCAGCACCTGTTGATTTAATCATAGCAGCAGAAATCTCACCTGTGTAGGCTCCAGATTCTTTATTTGCACAGTTTTGAGCAGCTACACCAATTTTTTTAGCATCCACAGTTTTTACTACTTCAGTAATGTGAATGGCAGGCACACCAATAATAACATCACAGTTAGCTGTTTTAGAAGCTAAAATAGTATTTAATTCACTAGCTAAAGCCACACCTTCTTGAAGCGTTTTGTTCATTTTCCAGTTTCCGGCAACAATGTTCTTTCTCATCGTAATAAAAATTTGTAATTATAATTAGTTTTTATAGTTCTTATTGTACAATTATAGCTTTATTCTCTGCATTAAGCAGCTGATACTTACTTTTTTCGAATCATCAATAAGGATGAAAAAAGAGCTACTGCTAATACACATAAGGATATTATTAATTTATCCTTTCTTTCAACCAATGCCTTAATAGAATAGGATACAGGGTTTTCAAAAGCCCTGCTATCAGGTATGTCGTTATAATGCCATTTGCCAATAATGTTCCCATTCTGCACTAATACCAAACCTGGATTTGATCTGACAACTGTTTTAAGCATCGTTTCGTCTCCTATCAAATAGTTAAATCCAGCATTGGTATTAAACTCGAAACTGGTAATCTCTTCGTTTGATGAAGATGTTAACAGATAGCTTTTCATGCCTTTCTCATAAAACGTTTTTTGGATGTCTTTTAATTTATCCAGGTTTTCACCCCATACTCCTTTGTTGATTTGAGCAGAAACAATTAGAAGCGCAGGCTCTTGATATGAAGTGATTTCAGGTACCATATTGTTGCCTTCATCATCTAACAGAACAAAGTCATGAATAGGTGGTTGATAACCGGTTGTAATCACTTTTGTTTCACTATCAATAAATACCCAGGTGGAATCGTTATATGGATAATCTTTGGTGCCAAATACCTTTTGTACTCCATCTTTTTCCATGATAAAAGTTGTTTCGTACTCAGGCTGTTCTGCACCCTCCGGAATGCTCATTCCCTCCGGTATATTTACCCCTATTTTATAAGGACGAAAATCCAATACAGGAAGGTGACTAAGTCCATATTGCGACAAGCCAAGGATGCCACCAAGAAAACCTAACGAGAGTATAAGCTGTTTATAGGGAGCTACTTGTGTACTATAACTTTTTCGTTTAATAAAAAGATAAATAACAGGTATACTAATGATGATGTTCTTGAAAAATGTTTGCCAGTTGGTTAATTTAATGGCGTCGCCAAAACACCCACAATCGCTTACCGGATTAGCAATGGCAATACCTAAAGTTAATGGCGTAAAAACAACCATAAACAATAAAGCCAATAACGAAAAAGTTTTTATTCTAAAGCCTAATAACAGATGTATTCCGGTTAAAAACTCAAGTGCAGCAACAATGAAAGCCAGAGGCATTGCTATAAATAGCAAGCCTTCCATATGGAAGGCACCCAAATAATCACTAAACTTAATAGCAGAACCCACAGGGTCAACGGCTTTTACGAAACCAGAAAAAATAAAAAGTAATCCAACTATAATACGGCTTAAAGTAAAAAATAGCTTATTCATTATCATTTTCTTCAATACTATTATTAGGAAAATCAAGTTGTATCATTCCGAAGATAGCATAATTAATAATATCCATGTAATTGGCATCAATACCCTCTGAAATAATCGTTTGTCCCTGATTATTTTCTATTTGCTTAGTGCGATGGAGTTTCATAAGTATTAAGTCAGTAAAAGAACTGATGCGCATACTTCTCCATGCTTCGTCGTAATCATGATTCTTATCCATCATTAGACTTTTAGCCTTATATAGATTTGCCAGATACATTTCAAGTGCCTTCTCATGATTCATTTCAGGATGGTCGCAAGGACCCAGTTCTAACTGAATGATAGCCATTGAAGCATAATTAATAATGCCAATAAATTCCGAACGAATATCTTCATCAACTTTAGAAACCCCTTTGGTTTCTATGCTACGGATTCGCTGGGCTTTAATAAATATTTGGTCAGTCATGGACGAAGGGCGAAGAATACGCCACGCAGTTCCATAATCTTTCATTTTATTTACAAAAATATCTTTGCAAATAGCAATTACATGTTCAAACTGCTGATCTGTTTTTTGCGACATGGTTGATTTTAATATTGAGCCGTAAAAGTATCAAAAAATCATAAAAATATGGTAAAAATAAAGATTTATAACTCTATTAATTTCATGGTCTAATCATTTTTTACATGGTTAACTGCCTCTTCAAAAGATTCAAATATGTTTTTATCTCCAATCATTGATGCAATATTGTATTTTTTAAAATCGTTTAAAACATCCTGATTAACGCCCGAAAGTATTATACTCACCCCGGAATGCTTTAAGGTATGAATGGTATCTTTTAAATTATGAATTCCTGTTTGGTCAACAAACGAAACATGTCGCATGCGTAGGATAATCGTCTTACTCTGCAGTCCTAAGCTTTCAATTACCTGGGCATAGGTTTTTGACGAAGCAAAAAATAAAGGGCCGCTAATCTCATAAATACATACATCATCGGGAATAGAGGAGTAATCTTCAATTACATCCGTATCAACTATATTGTTGATTCTTTTGTCTGCAATATCCGACATGCGTTTCATAAATAAAAGGGCTGATAGTACTACTCCAACTTCAATGGCGATGGTTAAATCGACTAATACAGTTAAGAAAAAGGTCGTTAGCAAAATAATGATATCAAAGGCAGAACCCTTTAAAATAGATACAAACGAACGCCACTCGCTCATATTATAGGCCACAACAATTAATATACCAGCCAAGCATGACATAGGAATTAGCTTGGCCCACTGTCCGATAAATATCATAATACATAACAGGGTGATAGCATGGATGATGCCAGCTATGGGTGTACGACCACCATTTTTAATGTTTGTAGCTGTACGGGCAATGGCACCTGTTGCAGGAATACCTCCAAAGAAAGGGGTAATAATATTAGCGATTCCCTGAGTAATTAACTCGGTATTGGAACGGTGTTTACCACTGATCATACCATCGGCAACAACAGCCGAGAGTAGGGATTCAATACCTCCTAATAGGGCGATGGTTATGGCAGGTGCAATGTACTTGGGTAACATAGCTAATTCAACAGAAGGAACCTGAAAGGAAAATTTATTAGGAATATCGCCAAAAAAAGTTTCGATTGTTGTTACAGGAATATCCAATGCCTGAACTGCAATGGTCATTAACAGAATGGCAATAAAAGAACCAGGTACTTTCTTTACAAAATGCTTTGAATAAACGCTTATCAATATGGTAATGACAGTTATTAATATGGCATATGGATTAACATCACTAATTTTAGAGAGGTAAACCGACCACTTATCAATAAAATCCGAAGGTACTTTGGGTATATCCATTCCAAAGGCATCTTTTACCTGTGTTGAAAAAATAACCAATGCTATACCACTGGTAAATCCAACGATTAAAGGATGTGGAAAGTATTTAAGTAATGTACCCAGTTTTAACAAACCAAATATGATTAAAAATACCCCGGCCATTATGGTTGAAATAATTAACCCATCAATACCATATTGCTGCAAAATTCCGTAAACAATAATAATAAAAGCTCCTGTGGGTCCACCAATTTGAACACGACTTCCTCCAAGTAAGGAGATGATAAAGCCAGCAACAATAGCTGTTATTAATCCTTTTTCGGGAGAAACACCGGAAGCTACGGCAAAGGCAATGGCTAAGGGTAGGGCTACAATTCCAACAACAACACCAGCCATAATATCGGAGGTGATTTGTTTTCTGCTAATTCCTGCTTTTAATAAAGTAAATAATTTAGGTTTAAAAATATTGTTCATCTTGTATAGTATATTATTTGTTTATCAGTGAATAGGTAAAACCATTTTAAATGACTCAACTATTCAACTGAATGTTATTTTTTCGATAGGTATAAATAGAATGTTAGCATGTAGAGATGCTGAACAAATAATGGAAATTACTTATGCAGTAGAATGTATTGCAGTATTATACACAGCTATAAAATTTTTCGCAAATGTATGTAAATATGATTAGGGTTGTTCTTTGTTAAAAAATATTTAATAGAATTTAACGTTAGCGAAACGTATTACTGATGCTTTTTGAAGGTAAAAGGGACATTTTTGTGTAGTAGCATTAGGCCTTAAATTGCTTATTGCAGCGTATGATGTATCTTACGTATTTGGTTTTTGTAATTGATATAAGATATTGATGTTAAGTGTTTAAGAAGTGGATTGTTAAAGTGTCTCTTACATTTAGCCATACATTATTTATAGTCACAAATCGGTAGTTAACGGATTTCTGTATGTTTAATAAGGTGATTTTACATCGATCAGAGTTTTTAAATAGCCTGTTTTGATATCAAACATCCATCCGTGTAAAAATAAATCCTGATTTCTCTTCCAGGCATGTTGTACAATAGAAGTGGAGGATAGTTTTTCTATTTGCCGCTCTACATTTATCTCAGAAAGTTTATTTAATCTTTCTTCTTCATTTTCAATTTGGCCAAGTAATTCTTTGTTTTTTTTGTAAACATCTTTAATACTCGAAAGCCAATCTCCCAGGTATTCATCGCTATTATTGTCTACGGCAGCAGCAATACCACCACATCCGTAATGACCACAAACCACTATGTGTCGAACTTTTAGGTAATCAACAGCATATTTAATCACACTCATTACATTTGAATCATGGGTAATTACCTGATTGGCAATGTTACGATGAACAAATATTTCTCCGGGCTCAGTATGTGTAAAACCAGCGGCCGGTACCCTGCTGTCGGAACATCCAATCCACAGATAAAGTGGCGACTGTCCTAATGCCAGTTTTTTAAAATAGTCCTTATCGGTACTGGTTTTTTCTTTTACCCAGTCTTTGTTAGCCAATAAAATTTGATCGAGAGATCTCATATGCTTCTGTTAAATAAGATAAATCTGTTTTATAACAAAGATAAAATAAAAAATGTTTATTGAATGCTGGTTAATACCTAGGTTGCTTTTTATCATCCTCTCAGCTGAGCGTTTTGTTTGTTAGCTCAGGAATGAGAATTATAATAGTCGGAATAAAAGACATGTTTGTTCAAACTATGGAATAAATCGTCAAACATAAGTATTTACTTAACAATGTGCCTTTCTATGCCTAACTTAGCACGCTCTAACAAAGTAAGAACAAAGAATTACCATTTATGATTAAAAAAGAAAATACTCTCCATAATTTTCATATTCCAGTAATGGGTACTGGATATACTGCCGATTCACCTATAAAAATAGCGCATTATGGCATTAGTTCTGTTGTTCCATTAGCCGATCATTATTTATTGGAACAACTGCGTGAGATGTATAGTAAACAATACAATAAGGATTTTATACCAGAAGATCTTTCTAAGCCAGAGGGTAGAGCCTTGTGTATTCAAAAATATCTGGATTTAACACATGAGCTGGTTGGCGAAAAGTTTGAAGCACTTAAAAATTCAGATTTTGAAACAGAAGATTCTCAGATAACTAAATATTTTCAACTTTTACCGGATACAAGTGCTGTAAAGGTAGCCTACCTCAATATGCTGGAGAAGAAAGGTGAGGATAGAAAACTACTGCAAGCGGAGTTGAGAGAAATGATACGTCCGGGCAATATTGATGTTAATATCATGACTAAGTTAGATGGTGTTAATTTTGATGAGCATTCAGAACCTTTACCTACAGAATATAACGATGCACATGCTGCATTAAAAGGATTTGCCAATAGTAAAGTGAAGGCTTCGGTTGTGCTTTCTGCAGGTTTAAATCCACGTCTATATGGTTATATGGCTACATTTGCTGGTTTTTTTCCCAACAAGAGTGGTGAATTAACCAAACGAATTGTTTTAAAAGTAAGCGACTACAGATCAGCGATGGTGCAAGGACGTTTTTTAGCTAAAAAGGGATTGTGGGTTTCTGAATTCAGGATTGAATCGGGCTTAAATTGTGGAGGACATGCCTTTGCCTCTGATGGTTTTTTATTAGGCCCTATTTTAAAGGAATTTAATGACAACAGAACTAAACTGGCAGATATGTTATTTGCTACCTATGCTGATGCCTTAAAACAAAAAGGGATACATGTAGAGCATCCTTATCCTATACATTATACTGTACAAGGAGGGGTTGGAGATGCTCATGAACAAAAAATGTTTATCGATCATTATCAAATGGAGTCGGTAGGATGGGGCTCTCCATTTATGTTGGTTCCTGAAGCAACAACAGTTGATGATTTTACCCTGAATCTTTTAAAAGAAGGTAAAGAGGAAGATTTTTATTTAAGTGATATTTCACCTCTGGGAGTTCCATTTAACTCTATAAAAGGTAACTGGGCCGATACCGAAAAACAGAAACGTATTGAAGCTGGTAAACCGGGAGCTTCTTGCTTAAAGAAATTTTTAGCGTTTAATACAGAGTTTACGAAATATCCTATTTGTACTGCATCTGTTCAATATCAAAAAACTAAAATAAAAGAGCTGAAGAATTCCATACTAAACCCTGAAGAGCTGAAACAAAAAATAGATAAGTTAGTTGAAAAGGCTTGTTTATGTGTTGGTTTAGGGAATAGTGTTATTGATAAATATAAGTTGGATATGCCCAAAGGGAATCATGGTGTAGTGGTTTGTCCGGGTCCTAATTTGGCTTATTTTAATAAAATTTCATCCTTAAGTGAAATGGTGGATTTTATTTACAATAAGACGCAGAGTTTATTTAATTCTAAACGTCCTAATGTTTTTGTGAAGGAATTGAAAATATATATGGATTATCTTCAAAATAAAATGTCTCAATGTAAAGATGAATATTCATCTGCTGAAATTAAGTACTTCACCACTTTTAAATCTAATCTTCAGGATGGTATCTCTTATTATAAAGATTTATTCTCGAAAGGTGATGGTGTCTTTAATGACATGAAAGAAAGGGTGTTAAGTGATTTGGAGAGCTATAAGGCAGATTTAGAAGCCATACTGCTTCCTCAGGTTGCTAAATAAACAGAAATATATGTTTTATACCGATTGTTTAATGATTTAGGATTAAAGTTGCCAACTTTTTAATGCTATTCATTAAAGCTTTGGCATTATATCAGATGCGAATATCAAAGTAAAATTGTATTTTATAATTATGCTTAGGTAGGATAATGTGTAGTTTTATTTTTTATATACAATGCTTCAGATGTTTTTTAATATCTGAAGCATTTTTTTTTATGCCTGATATCAGGTACAATAAGTCATTGGATATATTGCCACGCAATTATTCAGTTACTCTTACTTTTTTTTCTTCCATCATAGTTCTATAAGGTTTGAAACCGGCTTTCAGGTAGTTTTTTAGTGCGTTAGGGTGATCCAGATCGCAGGTGTTGAGTTGTATCCAACTGGGTTGAAAGCTCCAGGCTTTTTCTATTGTTTTATGGAGTAAGTAATCCCCATAGCCTTTACCTATAAAATCAGGAATTAATCCAAAATATAATATTTCAACATAGTTGTCATAGTTAACCAATTCACAGTAGCCTGCATGTGTGTTGTTTATACTGAAAGTAAATATATGAGTGGATGCAGCATTAATCTTCTTAAATAAGGTTTTGTCATCCATTAAAATTCTGTCGAGCCAGTTTAGTTTTTCTCCTACACCAGAGTATAGAACTCTGTATTTGCTTACTTCAATGGGTTGAGGAACTTCTTGTAGAGAGATGCCCGGGCGTTCACTGATTTTCTGATCGGGATGGTGGGACATCTTTAAAAAGGTAATGGTTGATTTTACTGTTTTGTAAACCATACAATGGGTATTAAATTCAAAGCTAAGTGTTTTTACTTGAGAACGCCTATGTGCTGTATAATTACTGTATTTATTGGCTTGTTGGGTAATCGTGATATTTTAATTTGATAGCATAATGATTCAAATTCTCTCATTTATCTGAGTTATTGGTTTTCTTCAATCTTTAATTCGTAGTAGGTTGTTTCAGAATCTATTGCACGTGTAAAGTTTGTGTTTTTATTGTTGAGAAGAACAAGCTCTGCTGTTGTATAAATGATATTGCCATCTTCTAAGTGACCTCCAATAGTACTTCCTGTACTATCCGATACAGAGATGTGGATATGATTGTTTAAACCTTTGTCAGCAAATGTTCCTGTGAGTGAAACAATCTCGAAATGACCTTTGAGGTGTAAGATGTTTTTCTGATTGGCTGGCCGTATAGCGACTTCTTGTAAACTGCCCACACAGGTAGAGATTGATGCTGATTGTAATTGTTTATCCTTAACGAATTGTGCCATCTGTTGTTTTAGATCCATTCCTGGCTTTAACCTCAGGGCATATGACTCAATATGGCTTTGCTGACAAGAGACTAAACTAAAGAGAAGGATAGCAAAGAGATATATATTCTGTTTTAACATACCTAAATTCTGTTTTAAAGGCGTAAAAATAGAAATTATATGACATAAACTGATTGGTGTCGGTGTTAATTTAGCGGTTATTATGGAGTAGGCTTACTGGTTAAGTAAATGAATTTTACCCGGGTAATTTTATGATGTTGTGGTTTTATATCATGTGTTTTATAGAGGAGTTGGATGTGTTATGCCAAATGTTTAATGGCTCTTGTATGTAGTTGGCCAATTTATTATCACTATTCATTCTTATTTCGACATAGTACAAAAGTAAAAATGGTATTAAAAAAAAGGCACTGAGGGTGCTTAGTGTAAATACCCTGTTTTTTAATCCTGAGGCTGATTCTCGAACATTTTATTTGCATTATTTTTACAGGGATAATAGATTGTTTTTGAAATACATTTAATAATTTGTATTTTCATGTTTAAATTTTTGTCTTTAGCAAAATGTGCCACATCCGGAAGCTGATGGACAGGAACTCGCATTAATTCTTTTAGTCGTCTTCCTGCGTGTACTTTATGATTAATAAAGTTAATGGTCGTTTCATAAGTACAAAAAACAACTACTTTAAACCTGATATTATGTCAAAATACACTAAAAAAGAATTAAATGAATGGTTGCATAAGGAAGTGGAAATTGTGCTGGCAGAGGAGAATGATGAAGATACCTTTTCATTTAAAGGAAAGATAGTGAGTTTTAACATGGATGTTGAGGATGGTGATTTCTGCTTCTATACTGACCATGGAGCCATCAAAAAATTTAATTTTTCAAACCTTAAAAATATAAGGGTGTTATAATATCCGTTTTTTGTAGGGAATGGGATTGTAAGCTGAACTCTGTCTTGGGTTTTATTTTTACGTATCTATTTATCGGGCTTTTATTAAAATTTGATGACTCTTGCCTTCCTTGTTATGATTGGATTCATTTTATTAACTCGTAAAGATTTTTTTTAATTTCTAAGTCTTCCAAGCCGGTGCCTATAAATACTATTTTACTTTCTCTTATTTCGTTTTCTCCCCATTTACTGCCTTGGGATATATAATAATGGTCGCCGACAGACTGTAATACCATCTTGTACCCCATATGGTGAATACTCAATATTGCTTTTATCCTCAATATCTTATCGTTATTATTGTACAAAAACTCATCGAACCATGTCGACATTCTCTCCATTTCAAAGTAACCTGGTAAAATATAACTGAGTGTTTGTATTTTGTGAGCATGATCATTGTTAGAATTTACATAGGTCAGATTGGTAAAATCTATGATGTTTTCTTCAATTTTTGAGATACTGAAACTTTCACTATTTAAAATCTGAATATTCTCCACCTTTGCATAAGTGGTTTCTTCAATTCTTGCGAGCGGGTTGATTGAGACAAGCTGTTGTTGGAGTTTCTCCATTTCTCCCTTGGCTAATAAGTCGCATTTGTTTATTATGATGATATCGGATTTGGCTATCTGGCTTTTAATTTCATCAAAACAGGTCATGCGTTTCAAAAACGAACCTGCATCTACCAGCGCAACAACTGCATCCAGACAAAAATAACGTTGAACTCGTGCTCCCGAGAACATGTTAATTATCTGCCCCGAATCGGCCATGCCAGTTGCCTCAATAAGCAAATGATCATATTTTGTGCCCGATAAAATCACACTGTTGAGTACCGTACCTAGTTCGGTACTTAGTGAACAGCAAATGCAACCTCCGGTTAATTCAAATATACTGCTTTTTGCGTTTCCTTGTATTAACCTGCTATCAATATTAATATTGCCTGCTTCGTTTTCTATAATTAGAAAATTGGTGTGTTTATTATTACGAAGTATTTCGTTTAGCAATGTTGTTTTTCCTGCCCCTAAAAATCCAGTAATTATAGTTACGGGGATTTGTTTTTTTTGCATGTTT
>JBFHEL010000028.1:0-20250 GCA_041584155.1 Saccharicrinis sp. | reverse complement strand
TTTCCTCAATCGTTCCAAATGTTTCATTACACCATTATTCGTTAATGGCTTATGGTGATCTATCGGTTTATACCTTCTCAAATAAGCTTCAAATTCGGTTATAAATTGATAATTAATCTCTAGTAAGCGTATGTCATCAATTTTCTTACATTCTTTTAAATAGCTGATTACATATTTTTGGGTAGTAAAATAGTTCTTTAAAGTACCTGATTTCAATATGTTTTTTTGAGATTCATGATGATAGTCAAATAACTCTAGTAGTGTTTTTCCGGCATCTGTATTACCAAAAAAATGATTTTTTATAACTAAAGGCGATATGAATTCTCCCTTAAGCGATAATTCTCTGTAAATATGAGTAACTTTTGAACGAACCTGATCAATATAAATATTAGCCTTTCGAAAGTCTTTATATTTACTATCTAGTTTTTCTTTCGAAGAGTGCCAGGATTCTTTAACGACAGATTTAACTACAGAAAACTCTGCTCGTTTTCCACCTACCGTTATTCTTGCATAAATGTTTAATGTATTCTTATCATTATATTTCCTATCCGCTCTCGCAACAAACGATATTGCAAATGTTTGATTTGTAGTCATGATGATATTTTTTAATTGAGGTTAATAATTCCAAATCCTTTGTTTGGCATCAAAGGACATTGGTAAAACCAATCAATATCAATCAAATTCATGACTCACTCCAGGAATAACATCCATGTAAACAACACTATATATGCAACTTACATACTTCCCAGTGAACAGTTTTCATAATAAGCAACTTACTCCCTACCTGTTCACCAGTATTTTCAGCTTTAAAAGAGTATAAAACTATTCCTTACCTCTTTATTTAGTTTTAAGATAAAATTCTTTAGTGAACAAATATAACGATAAATTTCACTCCCTATCTATTCACCAATTCTTTTGAATTATTTCCGTTTATATTGAAATAATAAAAAACAAAAAAGCCTGTAAATCGTGAAATTTACAGGCTTTTGATACAAACTAAAAATTGTTTCGTCGGGGTGGAGAGATTCGAACTCCCGACCCCCTGGTCCCAAACCAGGTGCGCTAACCGGACTGCGCTACACCCCGAAACGGTTAAAATCATCGAAAAAAAATCAGTCGGGGTGGAGAGATTCGAACTCCCGACCCCCTGGTCCCAAACCAGGTGCGCTAACCGGACTGCGCTACACCCCGTGATATTTTTCTTTGATTTCAGTAAGATGCGGAGAGAGGGGGATTCGAACCCCCGGTACAGTTACCCGTACGTCAGTTTAGCAAACTGGTGGTTTCAGCCACTCACCCACCTCTCCAAGTATTAAAAAGTCTAACATTTCAGACCCTTAGTGCAACACTCATTTTGTGATTGCGAGTGCAAATGTAGGAAAATGTTTTAATGCTGCAATACTTTTCAAAAAAAAATTTAACCTTAAAATTACACTACTTCTCATTTGTTTAATGTAATTGATTGCGTAACAAAAAATAGGAGCTTTTTACAGCCCCTATTTTTTTTATTTCTTGTCTGGTTTATCCGGTGATGATTTGGATATTGAGTCTCTCATTGAAGTATCAGCTTCAATATTTTTCATTTTTAGATAATCTAATATACCCAAATTTCCAGATCGAAAAGCATCTGCAATAGCCAAAGGCACTTCCGCTTCTGCTTCAATCACTTTTGCTCTTGCTTCCTGTGCTTTAGCCTTCATTTCCTGTTCTTCAGCAACTGCCATCGCCCTTCTTTCTTCGGCCTTTGCCTGAGCAATATTTTTATCCGCTTCGGCCTGATCAATTTGAAGTACAGCACCAATATTTTTACCGATATCAATATCTGCAATATCAATCGATAGTATTTCAAAAGCAGTACCAGCATCCAGTCCTTTTTCCAATACCACTTTTGATATCGAATCCGGGTTTTCCAACACGGCTTTATGTGATAAAGAAGAACCGATGGACGACACAATTCCTTCACCCACACGAGCCAGTACAGTTTCCTCGCCTGCACCCCCAACTAACTGTTTAATACTGGCACGAACGGTAACCCTTGCTTTCGCAATTAACTGTATACCATCTTTAGCAACAGCTGCCACAGGAGGCGTATCTATCACCTTAGGGTTAACTGACATTTGTACGGCCTCAAACACATCCCGTCCTGCCAGATCAATAGCCGTAGCCATTTGAAAAGTAAGATCGATATTAGCCTTTGCTGCCGACACCAAGGCATGAACCACACGGGTCACATGACCTCCTGCTAAATAGTGAGCTTCCAGCTCATCTCTTTTTATTAATTTTAATCCTGCCTTATGACCTTCTATTAAAGCACGTACAATAACCGAAGGAGGTACCTTACGCACACGCATTAATACGAGCTGTAATAATGAAATCCTCACCCCTGAAACCAGAGCTGAAAACCAAAGTAAGACAGGCACATAATACATAAATAAGAAAAACAGTACAATAATGACTGCCAATAGGCCAAAAAATCCCAAGCCTTCCATAATAATTTACTTTTTAGGTTTAACGATGATATATGTTTTAAAAACTTTTGTTACTTCCAACAACGAATTGGCATCCACAAAATTATCGGGACAGTGAGCCTCTATTGTTGTGCCATTGATATTTGCTTTACCAACAGGGTTTAAACGGGTAATGGCAATTCCTTCATCACCTATGCTAATGGCATTATCCTCCATCACTTCTACTTTACCATCCACACTTGAATCAAGCATTATTTTTTTCCAGGAACCTGACCTCAAGGACCAAACAACAAGTAAAACAGAAACTAGCAAAGTACTGATTAAAGTGGCATTTCCACCGGCAGAACCAAAATTTTTGTAAGCCATAAAAATACCTACACCAATAAATAGTGCACCTCCTATCCCAGCGAAAGTGACCCCTGGCAGGGCAAAAAACTCAAGAATCAATAAAAATAATCCCAAGAGGATTAACAAGACGATTATAACGGTTGTCATATAAATTAATCTATTGTAACTGAAAGGTTTTTACTCGAAAGCTTTTCTTTCAGGGGCATTAACTCCCCTTCAGGGCCTAATTTTATCTGGCATTTTCCTGTAAAGTGAGTAATAAAAGCACATTGTTCGGCCTGCACCTCATCATGTTCACAAATCTCCCGCAATGAATCGATGACAAAATCAAATGAATTAATGTTGTCATTATGCAGCGTAAGCGATTTACGACTACTCTCACCTTTGCTTAAAGGATCCCTTTCCCATTTTTTACTAAATGATTCCATGGCTTCATAATTTAAATCCAAAATAACATTTTTTCTTTAAAGTAACCAGTCTTAATGCATTTTATTATTCCTTAGGCAAGGATGATAACTTGCCCTGTTTAAAATAAACAACAAAAGCACCAGAAAAACCAGCTTCTATAACCTGAGGGATAGCCCGAAGAGCTTCATCTTTACTAGAAAAATGTCCTGCAAAATATTTAGTTAAACCACGTCCTTCTAAAATGATCGATGAAACCGCCGGTATTTTTGCCAGAGCCTCAGGATTTGGTGAATTCCTAAAAACTCCAATCTGGATACGATATTCTTCTGAATTATCACTTTGCACAGCTTTTGTTTCATCTTGTTTTACAGCGGGCACCTCTGCTTCACTTTGTTTTTGAATACCCTCTTCACTCTTATCCAGATCTTCAGCTGATTTTTGCACTTGCTCTTTGGGTGTCGTTTCTTGCTTTTCTGCTGACAAATAACCTTCATCAAGCAAGCTACAGTATAAGGCTAAGGCATTTTCCTGGCTTTCAATACCGGCTCTTTTCATAGCTCCTGCTTTTTCAAAAGACTCCAGGTTTAAGGCATTCAATGAGCTTAATAAATTTTTTGCTTCTCTAAAATAAGCATTCCCCTGATAAATAAGTTCATCGACCTCTTTCCCTTTTTCCTCATCTAATCTAGAAGAAACATCCTTGAGTTTTAACCAATAGATTGGATATTTTTTATCCATTGATTTATGATAAATTCTTGTCGATAATATCTTTAGTTCCTTTGATTCTTTAATCATTTTAGAGGCTACAGATTCCTCCTCCTGACTCTTTAAACTATCTTTTCCTTTGGTAAGAGCACTTAATTTAAGGGTATGTTCTTCTTCTACCTGGTTAGATTTAGCCAACAACTGCGATGATTCCAGATTTAAAACATTAGCCCACACATACAATGAATCAGCATATTTCAATGATTTAACATCATTCTCTGAGAACAGCTGCTTGTAAATTTTATCATGCTTTGCATACTGATGCTCAAATTCATCGGAAGAATACATCGCATATTTTTCGGGGATAAAAATACCTTCAATAGATAACTCTGCGGGCTTTTCTGTTTGTACCTGACGGGAAGCCTGATAAACACCTTTATTTACCTGATTAACAATGGTATTTAATTCTTTTTGACGCGCATATAAATATTTTTCCTGTATTTGATCATCTAAACTATATACCTGATTCTCTAACCTTAAAATATCATTCACAATCTTATTTCGCTGGGTAGCATCATCAACTACACTATAGTCATGCCTTTTACTTTTCATTAGTAAGGACAAGCTATCCTTTTGCTGTTCAAGCTGAGTGCCCGATTTAAATAGCTTGAGAGCTTCGGAATCAATAAAATGCTCATATTGCGAATAACTAATGGTATCATTAATTTCGAAATGAAACATTGCCTTTTCCTTCTTGTTTTTAACGCCGGATCCATAAGCTACATCATTATCATCAGTTTCGTCAGGACTATCCTCCCCTGCTACTTTCAACATGGCCGACTGTAATATCTCTCCATCTTCTTCAACCATATTACGAACCTGAGTTCCATCCCACCGAATAGAATACACCATCACCTCATCACCACTTGTCTCCCGCGCAGATGCAAACCAAGCCTTTTGATTAAACTCATCTGAGACAAACAAAAAATCATCATCCGGTGAATTAAATGGAACACCCAGATTCATTGGCTCAAGAAAACTATGCGTTTCATTATCGTAAAAAGTCTTATAAATATCAAATCCCCCAAAACCTCCGGGTCGGTCAGAAGCAAAATAAAAGGTTACACCATCAGTCTGTAAAAAAGGATAGGCATCATTATAGCTTGAGTTCACAGGCTCTCCTACACTCTCACTATCACCCCATCCATCGATGAGTTTAACCATTTTATAAATATTCAATGTATCCTGGCTACTTGCTTCCATTGAAAAGTAAACCACATCCCCTCTTTCTGTTTCAAACATAATATGCTCTGGATTAACCCCCGAAGCGAAGAAATCACCATTCTTATATAATTTACCAACATCTTTAGCAGGCTTATATACGTCTAATAATTCTGATTGATTTACCTTAATCTTATCCAGCACTTCGAGACTGTAAATCTTAGAAGAAATTTTGCGACCATCATTACATTGTGTCATATACAAATCTGCCTTTTCGCCTCTAAAATCATCCTTTGAGGCGTATTGCTTAAATTTTTTATAATTTGAAATTGCTTCTTCAAAATGATAAGACAAATGATGCGCCCGCCCTAAATAATAATACACATCACGACTTACATTTTTTATGGCGGCATAATTCAATTTTTTAATCGCACCAGAAAGGTTACTTCTGTTTATTAATTCACAAATACCCATGTAATAATTATATCTGGCATCTTTGGGGTATTTTTCCAATAATTTATGATAAATCAGTTCTGCCTCTTTATATTTATGTGCATTAAAAAATTCCAATCCTTGTTCGGGTGTATACTCAACATCCTGAGCAGATACAGAACTAACAACACCCAACACCCCTATAAATACACTTAAGTATATTAACCTTAAATATTTAATCATCATTTATCTTATTTTTTCAGAAAATCCATGTCAAAAATATAAATATAACACCAATTCCCTAAGTAATCCAACACAAATATACCAGATAAAAAATCATTGCAATCCTATGGTTAAATAACATGTCGATAAAAAAAACATGTTTATAGTCCATTAAATTTCAAAATATTAAGTGCATATACACTATAAGTGTGATCACACACTGAACTCTGGTATTTTTCTCAACACAACTCCTCAGATAAAAGCACATTATTAAATTGATAATGATTTTAATAAGAATATTTCATAACTTTAAAGGTCTTTTTATTTGTCAACAAATTTTGAACCAAGCACACATAATTTCGTTTTAAGGGATATATTTGTAACCTGTAAATTTTCAATTATGAGTTTATTAAAAGAAGGAGATAAAGCACCAAACTTTACTGGTATTAATCAGGATGGAAATAATATATCGTTAAGTGATTTTTTAGGTAAAAAAGTAATTTTATATTTTTACCCTAAAGACAACACACCTGGTTGTACGGCAGAGTCGTGCAATTTGAACGATAATTATGGTGATTTAACAGCAGAAGGTTTTGAGGTTATTGGAGTTAGTCCCGACAGTGCTGCTTCGCACCTTAAATTTATTGCCAAACATAACCTTCAGTTTAATTTGGTAGCTGATACTGAGCACAAAGTGCTGGAACTATACAACGCCTGGGGCTTAAAAAAGATGTATGGAAAAGAGTACATGGGTGTTTTAAGAAGTACCTTTATTATTAATGAAGAAGGAATCATTGAGAAGATAATAAAAAAAGTAAAAACTAAAGATCATACAAATCAAATTTACAGCGAATTAAAAGCGTAATAAAATACATAATTTAAACTACTGAGTGCTCTCAGAATGATAGAATAAACAACATGGCAGAGAAACAAGAAGTGAACAACGAAAAATTAAAAGCTTTGCAGCTTACCATGGACAAAATTGATAAAGCCTATGGTAAGGGTACAATAATGAAAATGGGTGAAGGAGCCATCGATAATATTCCAGTCATATCCACAGGTTCGCTTTCATTAGATATAGCTTTAGGCGTAGGCGGTTTTCCACGAGGCAGAGTGGTAGAAATATACGGCCCTGAATCTTCGGGTAAAACAACACTGGCAATTCATGCCATTGCCGAGGCTCAAAAAAGTGGTGGTATTGCAGCTTTTATAGATGCAGAACATGCTTTTGACCGCTTTTACGCAGAAAAACTTGGGGTTGATATTAAAAACCTATTAATTTCTCAACCCGACAATGGTGAGCAAGCACTTGAAATCGCTGACCAGCTGATCAGGTCCTCTGCCATTGACATTATTGTTATTGACTCCGTAGCTGCGCTTACTCCCAAAGCGGAGATTGAGGGAGAGATGGGTGATTCACGAATGGGTTTACAGGCCAGACTAATGTCTCAGGCTCTTCGTAAATTAACCTCAAGCATAAATAAAACAAACACCTGCTGTGTATTTATCAATCAGCTTCGCGAGAAAATTGGTGTGATGTTCGGAAATCCGGAAACAACAACAGGGGGTAATGCCCTTAAGTTTTATGCTTCACTAAGATTGGATATCCGCAGAGTTTCGCAAATTAAAGATGGTGAGGACGTAATTGGAAACCATACTCGTGTGAAAGTGGTTAAAAACAAAGTAGCACCTCCATTTAAGAAGGCTGAATTCGATATCATGTATGGACAGGGAATTTCTAAGGTTGGTGAGATACTTGATTTAGGTGTTGAATTAGAAATTATTAAAAAGAGTGGTTCCTGGTTTAGCTATGGAGATACAAAGCTTGGACAAGGACGAGAAGCTGTTAAATCGGTAATCAAAGATAATCCGGAACTAATGGATGAACTGGAACAAAAAATTATTGCAGCAAATGATAAAAAGTAAATCACACTTTGATTATATCCTGTGAAAGGACTATTGAAAAAAATTAAAAAGATGAATAATACTATTCATTATCATACAAAAACCGGGTATTAACCCGGTTTTTTCATATCAATAAAGCAACAATTTTCATTTCACGCTTTAAACTTGAAAAAGTTAATGATTTCCTTTAATTGTTCTGCCTGTCTAAATAATTCTTCTGAACTGGATGCCAATTCCTCAGAGGATGCTGCATTTTGAGATGTAACACCTACTAATTCCTGCACAGCATTATTTATTTGTCCTGCGCCAGCATCCTGTTCTTTACTCGACACACTAATTTCCCTAAGCCTTTCCACCGTTTCTTTAATCTGTGGTAATAAAGCCTCCATATTTTTCCATGCTTCTTCTGCACTATTAAAACTTAAGCCTGTAAGTCTGTCTATTTCACTGGCGGCTTTCTGGGTATAATCAGATAACTTGCGAACTTCAGCCGCAACAACAGCAAAACCCCTACCATACTCCCCAGCTCTGGCTGCTTCTACTGCAGCATTTAAAGCCAATATATTTGTTTGAGAAGCAATATCATTAATAATATTAGTCTTAGCCTTTATTTCTGTCATGGAATCCAGATTCTGTTTTAAGGTGCTATTTAACGAAAACACACTCTTTTCAGAACTTAAACTGATTCTCTCTGTAATATCTGCATTTTCTGTATTTGACTGAATACTAGCGACCATCTCTTCAACGGAAGATGAAATCTCCTCCGTAGAAGCAGACTGACTGCTGGCACCCTGTGAGATATATTCAGCTGTTTTACTCATTTGTCCGCTGGCTGAAGCCACATTTCCTGCTCCATTTCTTACTTCACCTAATACTTCTTTTAACTTATCAACAGTAAATTGTAAAGCTCCCTGCAAAATACCAATTTCATCATTCCTGTTTTTAACAATCGTTATATCCAGATTACCCGCCGAGAGTTTTTCCGTTTCTTTTGAAAGTAATATAATAGGCCTGGAAAAACTACGACCAAACACTATAGATCCAACTATTGCTATAGCAATAACAACAAACGTAATCGAAAGCATGATGAGAATAAGATGGCGCAGATTAGCCATCTCCTGTTTTCTTTCTGCCTCAACCCGTAGCATAATATCGTCAATATAATTTCCGGTACCAACCACCCAGTTAAAAGGTTCAAAATACATAGAATAACTACGTTTAGGTAGAGCCACATCTGATCCTTTTTTAGGAAACCAATATTCTGTGAATCCTCCTCCAGCAATAGCTGCTTGTATTATTTCCTGAATAAATAATTTTCCTTTGTCATCCTTGAGATTATAACGGCTCTTACCTTCCGAATCACTACCTAATAAAACAACATTGACCCCCTCTTTAGTATCAATCCAAAAATACCCACTACTATCATAACTCAATCCTCTCACCAAATCAGCGGCCAGGCTCATCGCCTCCTCTTTTGTTAAAAAACCATCAGTATACTTTCTATACACACCCTCTAATAAATTATAGGCTGTTTCGACCTGATGCTTAATTTCCTTATCATAATCCTTATATAACAACTCCTCAAAATCTTCCAGCATTTTCATTTCGTTGCGATATGACAATATGCCCAAAGGAACAACTAAAGCAAATGCCATCACAACCACCAGAACTATTGTAACAGAGATAATTTTTGTAGTTATCGAGTTATTCTTAAAAAATACAAACACCTTTTTCATTCTCTCCTGTTTTAAACCTGTTATACCTCCCACTCTATCTTATTATCATGTAAATACGCAGTCTGATTCTCAGATACGCTAGTACACTATAAAAGTTATGAAATATTTAAAAAAAAATAAACAAAACTCTTAAATACATCTTTCATTTCACTTGCTATTCAAAAAAACTGATTATAAATTGCATGCCTTCAAAACAATAGATAAAAACATATGATGATTAACAAATTAGTATCTCTTTTTATTATTGCCCTGTGTATTGGGTGCAGTAGCCCACAAACAGAAACAGGGCAAGGATTCTCCAACAAAGAAAAAAAGCTATCTACCGATAAAATTACTCCTGAAACCATTTGGTTGTTGGGAAGGGTTAGCAATACAACAGTATCACCTGATCAAAAGAGTGTTTTATACACAATAAGTTATACCAATATAGAAAAGAACAAATCATATAGTGATATCTATCTGGCCTCCTTAAGCGACGGAAAAATCACTCAGATTACCAATACCGAAACAAATGAGGTAAGTGTAAAATGGCGTCCGGATGGTCAAAAAATTAATTTTCTGTCTGCAGCATCAGGTGATATGCAATTATGGGAGATGAATATTGATGGCTCTCAACCCAAACAGATAACCAATATTAATGGAGGTATTAGCAATTATATCTATTCTCCGGACTTAAAGTATATATTATACACATCAGATGTTAAATTAGATGAAGATATTCACGACAGATATCCCGATCTGCCTCTTGCAAATGCTCGCATTGAGGATGATATTATGTACCGACACTGGGACGAATGGGAAGATGAGAACTACACCCATATTTTCATAGCCAACACTGCATCGGGGATGATTGAAGGAGAACAAACTGATATCATGAAAAATGAAAAGTTTGACTCTCCACTAAAACCATTCGGAGGTATTGAACAAATCAGCTGGACTCCAGACTCTAAGCAAATTGCCTACAGCTGCAAGAAACTAAGTGGCAAGGACTATGCCATGTCAACCAATGCGGATATCTATATGTATGATGTAGAAAAAGGGACCACAACCAATATGACAGAAGGCATGATGGGATATGATTTAAACCCCACCTTTTCCCCTGATGGAAAATACATGGCTTGGGAAAGCATGGAACGCAATGGTTATGAGGCAGATAAAAACAGAATATTTGTCTTAAACATGAACTCTGGGGAGAAAAAAGATTACACAGTTGGTTTTGACCAAAATGCCGAAGCTCTTTCCTGGTCATCACAGAGCGATAAAATTTGGTTTATCAGCAATCATCAGGGTACCAATGAAATTTATCAAGTAAATATTAATAGTGGAAATATACAACAGATCACCAAAGGTACACACAACTACTATTCGGCACAGGCAGCAGGAGATCAGTTGATAGCAACCAAAAGTTCTATGAGTCAGCCCACTGAAATTTTCCTTGTCAATCCTGAAAATGGAGAGGACCAAGAAATATCATTTGTCAACAAAGAGATGCTTGCTCAGGTTAAACTAGGCAAAGTGGAGAGTAGATGGATTACAACTACCGACCATAAACAGATGCAAACCTGGGTAATTTACCCCCCTGATTTTGATGCGAATAAAAAATACCCCACTCTTTTATACTGTCAGGGAGGTCCGCAAAGCACAGTAAGTCAGTTCTGGAGTTTAAGATGGAACTTTCAGCTGATGGCTGCCAATGGATATATTATTGTTGCACCAAACAGAAGAGGCCTGCCCGGATTTGGTCAGGAATGGAACGAACAGATCAGTGGAGATTACGGGGGGCAAAATATGAAAGATTACCTTAGCGCAATAGATACCATGGCTAAAGAACCATTTGTTAACGAAGATAAACTGGGAGCTATTGGTGCAAGTTATGGAGGTTTCTCGGTTTATTGGCTGGCAGGTAACCATAACAAGAGATTTAAAACCTTTGTTGCTCATTGTGGAATATTCAATTTTGAACAAATGTATTCCACCACAGAAGAGCAGTTTTTTGTGAACTGGGATCTAAAAGGTGCATACTGGGACAAGGAAAATAAACAAGCACAAAACTCCTATGCCAACTCACCTCATAAATTTGTTGGAAACTGGGACACTCCTATTTTAGTCATTCACGGCGAAAAGGATTTCAGAATTCCATATACCCAGGGGATGGGAGCTTTTAACACCGCCATTATGAGGGATATTCCAGCACGCTTTCTTTATTTCCCTGAGGAAAACCACTGGGTGCTTAGCCCGCAAAATGGTATTCTTTGGCACCGCGAATTCTTTAGATGGCTAGATAGTTATTTAAAACAATAAAAATATTGAATGGCAACACAGCGCTTGAGCCAAGCAATCGCTGTGTTGCATTTACCTTACCCTATACATGACCCAATTATTATTAAATAAATACCAAATAGATAAAACTCTAAGCAAAAACAAATTCGGCCTGACCTATCTATGTACTCAAATCAGCGGAGGCAATAAAGTGATTGTAAAAAGACTTTATACAGCTCCCTCTAAAATGGCCATTGACATAAACAAGCAACTCCACAACCTCAATCCCAACCTCTTCCCTCAATCAGAATACCTGTATGAAAAGGATGGCCATTTTATTATTAAAGATTATCAGGAAGGAAGCGACCTTAAATCTGTTTTGCAAAACCCAATTAAATATGCTCAACTATCACAAACTTTTATTATAAAAGCTTTTATTCATCTTTTTAAGATCATTCATCAGCTTCATCAACGGGGAATTTTACATACCGACATCAAACCTTCAAATATTCTCATCAAACACAAACCGGGCTTATCGCCTAAGGACTGGAAAGCCGAAGATATAAGTCTAATTGATTTTGAACGTGCTATTTTATTCCCCTTATCAACAGCTCAGCCACACCGCAGGTTTTCTATGATTTACTCACCTCCGGAGCAAGTACTCAAACGCACTAATCTATTCTCTGAATCGATTGATATATTTGCAGCAACGATAACTCTGCTTGAGGTATTAACCAATAAAAAACCATTATACGATTGTAACGGAGAAATTCTCATTAATCTTCAGCTTACTTACCCCATTCCGAAGCCCCATAAAATGGAAGAAACCCTATTTCTAATTCTACAAAAGGGATTTTATAAAGAACGCTTTCCTAAACCACCGCATCATCTCTCTTCTCAATATGTTGATGACATTCTGAAAACAGGCATTAAACAGCGTATTAAAAATGCCTTGGAAATGGCTGATGCCTTAGATGGCTGGTTAAAGAATCATAAAGAAAAAGAGAGTCATTGGCTGGTCAAGTTATTTAAGCGAATCATGTTTGAAAAATAACCTATTGTGTTCCATTAACACAAAATGACTTCCCAAACATTTATTTCTTCATTTAAGAAGAAAAAGTACCTTATCGCTTCATAAAAAACTTTACTTTTAACCATAAAATGTCACTTCAGATACCACACCACTAAAGCCTTGCCTCAAATAACTTTTGAAGCGAAGAAGACAGAGGGTTATTGTAGCAGACAATTTTTAGCAAAATATAAATTCATTTAAAAATTGGTATTAATAAATAATATGCCAATATTTTCGGTATAAATACGTAAAAATGAAAAATATGAGAATGGTTATTGTGATTACCATTGTTTTAAGCATCCATTTTTTAGTCAATTTCTATATTTACAAAAGGGGGGTACAAGGACTGGAGTCTATGCCTCAGCTTATCTTCTGGTTCAGAGCTCTTATGATACTCTTGGTGGTTTCATATCCCTTGGGTCGTTTCCTGGAAAAAGCATGGTATTCACCAATAGCCAATTTCTTCCATTGGACAGGAGCTTTTTGGTTCGCCGGAATGTTATATTTTGTGATGGCCATTTTTGCCACTGACCTAATCAGATGGAGCAATCACTTTTTTCATTTCCTACCTGCAAAATGGATGGATAGTTATGGTCAACTCAAGCTTATCACTACCTATACCATTAGCATAGTTGTATTATTGGTGATTGTGATTGGTCATATCAACGCCTGGACACCCAAAATTGTAAAAAAAACTATCGTTATAGATAAGGATGGTGGAGATTTAAAAACACTCAAAATTGTTGCTGCTTCAGATATTCATTTGGGTTCTATTATTGGTCCCCGAAAAACTGGTAAATTAGTAAATACCATCAACTCTTTACATCCTGACATAATCCTGTTTGCCGGCGATATAGTTGACGAAGATGTTAAACCTGTTATAGAACAAAACCTGGGTAGTAATTTACTCAAATTAAAGGCGCCAATGGGAGTGTATGCCGTAACAGGAAACCACGAATACATAGGAGGTGCTGAGGCAGCCGTAAAATACCTTGAAGAACATGGCATACAAATACTCCGCGACACCTCTATTCTAATTAAGAACAGCTTTTATTTAACAGGTAGGGAAGACAAGGATAAAACATCGTTTACACATATCAAACGCAAGGATGTTAAAGAATTAACTGATTCTCTGGACAAAACAAAACCTATTATTTTGCTAGATCACCAGCCATTCCATCTTGAGAATGCAGAACAAGCAGGTGCAGACCTTCAACTAAGCGGACATACCCACCATGGTCAATTGTGGCCTTTGGGATACATTACCTCTAAGATATTTGAAGTAAGCCGGGGATATAAGAAAAAAGGGAACACTCATTTTTATGTGAGTACTGGTTTTGGAACCTGGGGACCTCCTGTCAGACTGGGAAACAGACCTGAGATATTAGAGTTCACACTTATATTTAACAATTGAAATTATCGCACACTTTCTGATTCTCTAGCAAATACAATACCCCAAAGCACGAAACAAATAACTGATTTATAGCCATTCTCCAGGCTAAATCATCATAACCTAAGTCGAATACCTAAAAAACAAATGATTTCTTCAGGTATTCGACACTATATATTTTTACAATCCTAAAACAGAGAGGCCTTGTTTAAATACAATATCACGAGGAATACCTGCCTCTGCGATATGATCCAAATCAGCTTGTAATTCAGGCTGTATAAAACCTTTTTCCTTAATCATAGTCTTAGCCCTGTTATAATCTCCATCGCCCTGAATAATTAAAATATCTTTCGAGAGATCAATCATTGCCTGACGCATTTTCTCAAAATCAACTTTATATTTACCTGTCTCTGGATTTTTAGTAAAGGCTCCTCGTTCCTGAAAATAATTAAAACGAATCATATTTGCTTTACCATGTGAGCTGGAAGCTCCAAAACGGATAGAACGAAACAGACCTGCCATAAAAGTAACATAGTTATCCATCAACACCTGATCCTCACCCAACTCATTCATCTCAGTAAGCATATCCACTATGTACAAGCCCAATATATCAGCTTTCCCTTCTTCCATAGCAGATGCTGTTTCCTTTAAAGCCTCACGTACTGTTCCTTTTCCATCTAATGTATTTTTAATACCTAAACCATGTGCTACCTCATGAAACATGGTATTCTCGAAAAAGGCATTAAAAGAGATATACTTTTGCTGTTCCTCATCAATGAGTATTTGGCTGATGGGCACCAAAATTTTATCAAACTTTGCTTTCATCACATTTTTAAGCTGGAGTTTTCTACTACCTTTTTCAATATGAATCTTAGGATCATTGGGCAAGTTAATTGCTATTGTTTTACTTCCTGCATTGCAATCGCCACCATAAAAAATAACATCATAAGCTCCTAAGTCCGAGTCACTCCCGGGCACTTCTTGCTTATAGGCCTGCTCAACAGGTAAAGCCAACTGAATATCAGGCAAAAGAGAAGCAAAATAGGTCAGCTTATCCGACCACTCTTTATCTTTAATTAAAATATAAGCTTCAAAGGCAGCTTTATATCCATACAAGGCATCTTCGTAATTTTCAATAGGTCCAACAACAAAGTCAATATGATTATCTTTCATATCCATCCAGGCTCTATCACTTTCAAAATACTCTCCCGATAATAAAGCATCGGATCTTGAGAGGAGGTACTTTTTAAATCCATCATCTTCAGCCAAAGTAGCTGCCTGGCGCAATAAAGAAGAAGCTTTACTCAATTCCTGATGATACACTTGATGGTAGGGAACAACTTCTAATTCACCATTTACATCATTACGTTGTATAATGGTATATAAATCATCCTTCTTCATATCCGTTATGGCATCAAATTCTTCTGTAGTCATATCTTCCGGATAAAACTTCGCTCCCAAAGGTTTTTCGCCGATTCCTTTAATAAAAGATTCATTATTATTTAAACGAGCCCAAGGCCCATAATTAATCTCAACATAATTTCTAAGAGATTCATCCTCTATATTGGAAAGTAATGCTGTTTTATCACCCCATGACTGTTTCCAGAATAAATCATCCATAAGCTCTCCAACCTCAAACAGAAGAGGTAACATCATTTTTTCATTCTCAGATAATAAGGATATATCTGCCTTTAACTCTACAGGTATAAATTCGCTTACCTTTTCCTTCACATTAGGTATGGAAGGCTGATAGCTTACCTTAGAATCATTACAAGATCCTAACAATACAGCTCCCAATAAATACACAAGGCTTTTCTTCATCGTTCATTTTTTTTTAAAATCCTTTTTGAATGATCAAAGATATCAAAACGTTATTATTTTTCAAGGCCTGGTATTTATTAAAAAGAAACAGTGTATATTTTGATGTTTCCAAAAAAAAATCCGGTGGAATAATACCATCGGATTACATCATTTCATTCTTCTTATTCAAATCATGTTATTTTTTACCTTTTTATCATGAGCCAGTAATCTCTCCAGACGCTCAATCTGTTTATTTTTATTCACTTCTCTGAGGTTTTGTGCTGTATCTGTATAATATTGATGTTTGCGAATAAACTTCAACTGTTTAATATTCCATTCATTAAAGGAATCAATCATATTACGTACCTTTAATTCTTCATATAACATATTAGACACAGGTATAAAATCTGCTCTGCCCAGGTAATCCAGATCTGAATCGCACATTACCTTTTCAAGGATATTTTTAGGCTCAGGAGGAAATTTTGTAGCCATGATAAGCTCACAAACCTGATCTAACATTTCATTAGGATAATGATATTTGGATAACATTTTGCGAGCCAGCACAGAGCCATGAAACTCATGGTCATCATAACTAATGACATGACCTGCATCGTGAAACAGGCCTGCTAGCTTTAAAATTAAAATTTCTTCCTCCGATAATCCCTCTGCCCAACCAATAAGTTCAACTTCAGTGACTACATCAATGGTATGTTTAATATTATGATAAAATAATTTTTCAGGTAAATGCTGTTCCAACATATCCAATACTTCCTCCTGAATATCTAAGAACTGAATCAACGAATATTTAATACTAAATGATTTACTTCTTCCCTTGGGTTGATCCTTATCAATAAATTGAGATAATAAACCATTTACATTATACGATTCCATAATCCCTTTATATTTTATTGGCATCGCACCCGATGAATCACATTCAAAAAACTCCTTTACCAACTCGTAGGTCATGGCTGAGATATTGATTTGACCAACCTGACAAGCCTTTCCCAATCGACTGGTAAAATTCACTGAATCTCCGGCTAATCGATATGGGGCAGATTTTTTTCCGGTAGGTTCAGCCAGCACGGGTCCTGTATGAATTCCAATACTAAGTTCCCAAAAGGCACTTCCTCCATCTCCTCCATTAATTTCAAAAGCGGCTTTTTGCATTTCAAAAGCGGCTAAAATAACATCTATAGGATTGGTTCGGTTTTCTTCTAACATCCCCCCTCCATAAATAAATATATCTCCTACTGTTTTTATCTTTAAAATATTGTATTCTTTGGCAATAGCATCCATCTTTAATTGCAACTCATCAAGCTTATCTATTAAACCTTCGGACTTGGGATGACTACTTAATTTTTGAAAACCTTCTATTGAGGCATACAAGAGGGAGGCTCTTTTAAAGCGATGAATCTTCTCACGTGGCGAACCTTTCTTTTCCTCCTCTTCAAAAGAAAAGTTAGAAAGTAAACTCAGATACTTATCGTTTTGTTTCTGAATAAAATTATAGCGGTTAACAATTTCATTCATCTCCCGATTCAGTTCCTTGTTTCGGTTGGCCAATTTTGAAATCCTACTTATATATAATTCAATATTATCCATCTTAACAAAGGGGTTTAGCAGCATTTAATGCCTTGATGATTCACGAATAGACGCCAATAAGCTGTCTCCATTAAATTTACGCTAAAGACTTAAAATGGTTATTAATAAGTTTTTTTTTTTGAAAAAACAGCAAAAATCAGTTATTAAATGACCGTATTACATGACAAACATACATTTAAGAACAATCATTCATTTTATTATCATATCCATTTTAATATTTCATTCACCCGCTGATCAATTGGATCTGTAGCTTCCATCCAATGAATGTGAAAACCACTGCGTTCCATTTTTCTGAACCAGGTCATTTGACGCTTGGCAAACTGATGAATAGCAATATTCAGTCCTTCAAACATTTCCTTGAACGATATTTTTCCGGTGACATACAAGGTTAAAAACTTATACTCCAGGCCATAATATATCAGATCATCGGGATGAACTCCGCTATCAATTATTCTTCGCACCTCTTCTACCATCCCTTCATCCAGTCTTGTTTTCAGGCGTCTTGTAATCTTCTCTCTACGCAATTCGCGATCAATCTTCACCCCAATTATCAGGGGTTTTAACTCGGGTAAATCCACCTCTATTTCAGGATGAGAGTGGTAGTAAGTTTCAATTTCAATACCTCTTATAGCTCTTTTAACGGTATCTGCATCCGTTTTATTATGTAATTTTTTAAAGGAAGCTAATATATCACTTAGCTCACTTAATGATTTTCCTTCCAGCTGTTCCCTTAGATCAGGATTAGCGGGCACATGAACCATTTTAAATCTGCTTAATACGGCTTCCATATACATACCTGTGCCACCACACATCACAGGCATTTTTCCTCTTGTCTGAATATCTTCAAAAACCTTGAAAAAATCGGTTTGATACTCGTACACATTATATTTATAGCCGGGCTCTACAATATCAATCAAATGGTATGGTATCGTCACCCCATCCACAGTATAATCAGCCAAATCCTTCCCCGTTCCTAAATCCATCTGGCGATATACCTGTCTGGA
Source organism: Saccharicrinis sp. (assembly GCA_041584155.1). Classification (GTDB taxonomy): domain Bacteria; phylum Bacteroidota; class Bacteroidia; order Bacteroidales; family Marinilabiliaceae; genus Saccharicrinis. The sequence continues at coordinate 1,678 of JBFHEL010000028.1, read as the reverse complement.
ATCGGCACTAATTATCTCCCCATTGATTTGATAAGCCAATTTAGCGGCTAACGATGTTTTTCCACTTGCTGTAGGCCCCAGTATCACTACCAGATTATATTGTGATGAAAGATCCATAAAAATATTCTTACTAATACTTCTTTTGATTTTTTGTACTTTTGCTTTTACAAAACTAATAAAAGTATATTCACATTACCGCTAAAATAAAGAATATATGCATATCTCAAACAAATCAGAAAGCCTTGCTAACAGGTATAAAAATATTATTCTCCGAACAAAAAATCTTATCTTATTTCCTAAAAAGGAATGGGAAATGATTTTTAACGAGAAGGGTGATTTTAATAAGATAATCAGTGAATTTACATTGCCTTACATAGGTATCATCACCCTTATTTCCTTTGTTAGTTCATTAATGTCGCACCATCAGCTTGATTTTATCCTGGCTTTAAGAACTTCTGTGGCTCAATTTGCAGCCTTCTTTCTTGGCTTATTAATTTGTTATTTTATTGCCGTAAAAACGATTCCTCAATTTATTAAGAAAGTAGCTTCCAAAGATGTAAAAATGCTGGCTATTCAACTATCAGCCTACTCATCCATTATTATTTATCTGATTAAAATTACCATTTCGTTAATCCCTCAATTGTATTTTATTCAGATTACAGCATTGTTCACAGGATATCTGGTTTGGTTAGGATCCAAACATCTGGGTGAATATGAAAACAATGATTTAAGAATTGTGCTTACAATTATTGTTTCTTTATTACTTTTGCTACTTCCTTATATGATATCGGTAATTATTATTCGATTTAGTGGAATTTAACAAGGACTAAAAATTTATGGCACAACAAAATAAAATAAACATACGCAATAAAAAGGCATATTTCGATTACGAGATACTGGAGAAATTTATAGCCGGGGTTCAACTCTCCGGAACCGAAATTAAATCGCTTCGATTGGGCAAAGCCAGTTTAGTTGAAGCTTATTGCTATTTTATTAAAAATGAACTCTGGATTAAAGGTTTTAATATCGCAGAATATTTTTTTGGCACCTACAACAACCATATGCCATTGCGCGAGAGAAAATTATTATTGCACAAAAAAGAACTGCAGAAACTAGATAGAAAAACAAAAGAATCAGGACTCACTATCATTCCATTACAGGTTTTTATTACCGAAAAAGGTTGGGCTAAAGTAGAAATAGGTCTGGCAAAGGGTAAAAAAAGCCATGACAAGCGAGAAACATTAAAGCTTAAGGATGCCAAAAAAGAAATGGACCGACTTAAAAAAATTCATTAATTCAACAGATATACGTCCCTAAATAAATAACAGATTCCCAATTAATGAACTGATGCTATTTTAATGGAAGTTACTGATGACAGCCACACAGGCTGTATTATACCATCTTTACTTTGACAATAGAACTTGGTATAATACCGAAGAATTAATGAATAGTGTATATTAATTGGCTAGCTTAACGCTAAAATCATTTAAACATTCAATATTACAACCATATCCTAGAGATACTATTCCATTTTTTAAATTAAAATAACCGTATCCGTATTTCATTTCCAACGAGAAGATAACATCCAAATAGTTATTTTTCAAAATGAATTCCTTAAATTTCATAAAAGATTGGATCTACTCATAAATACAAATTCAAGTAAATAATAAGCTCAATC
>JBFHEL010000027.1:0-20713 GCA_041584155.1 Saccharicrinis sp. | reverse complement strand
TAGTAAAAGAATTAAGGTTTTTACTCATGGTATCCTCCGTATTTTGATTTTTCATTTTGTGATGGGGCATATCATTTCTCGTTCAAAATTACGTATTACGGTTATTTGTAAGAGCATACTGTGTTATTTGACCAACAGGTTTCATATCCTGCTCTTTGCTTTCTTTTCTGATGTATTTTAATGTTTTTTTAATCTCAATGTCTTGTTCTTTTTATAATGTGCAAGTAATTAACGTGTTATATTAAATAAAGTTCATTTTAAAGGACTTGTTTGGGAAATATTACGGTATTTTTAAAGAAAGTGATGTTTGCTTAGCGTATTTCTTTAGGTAATCGTCATCCTACGTATGCTATTACCATATATAAGTCCTACTTTATTCAGCGGATTGATAAGCGTTTTACCTCCTTAATACCCGATGTTGTTTTGGGGGTTGATAATGTTTGTTGTTCATTCTAATATAGTTAGATAATTATTTATTTTTATCACTAAAGCTTTTCTAGAAATGATGTTTTTTTCTGAAAAAGCTTATCTACTTTGGTTTAATATCAGGAACCTTATGTGAGAGCATGCAATACCTTGGCTCACTCTTTAAAACAAAGAAATTACCCTGCTTGTCTCATTCATCAGCTTAAAGCTTTTAAGATACTAATTTATAAGTTATGAAGATAACAGAAATTGATATTTGTGTTTAAATATTTGGATGTTTTGCAGTATCAAGGTACGATACTCCTGATCGGTAGCAAAGGTGTTTGTCTGTATATTTCTTCAAAAGCATACTACTTAGTGGGCTTGATTTATTTTAGTATATATAACCCCCGGAGTAATGCCGGGGGCTTGACAAAGAGGTGCGATAAACTAACCTTATTTATGATAAAGCTTAGTTTTAAATTATATCTTGGGCTTTTTAACTAAAAACTAACGAGTTGTTAAAATCTTATATTAACACCTAAATTCAGATAAGCTACCCCGTATCCTAATTCGGCAAAAGCTCCTATCTGGTCATGAAGACTGTATCTGATCCCGGTAAAAATGTCAGTGGCTAATTTCGATTTATTATCTTCCTCTTTAGTTTCGCTTATGTGATTGGTGTATTTATAGCTCTGAAAGCGGATGCCTAAAAACATACCTCCATATACATCAATGTTGCTCCAGAAACTATCCCCTGTTATTTCAACCATATCAAAGTGATAAGCTGCCCTGGGGCCTATAACTAAATAGTTGTACTCATTAGTAAAAGGAATGTCAAGATAGCGGTAGTTGTAATCAGCGCTGGCAAAGGACATTAAGGCGCCTCCGCCAACATAGCCTATCCCTAATTTATCAGAGAATCCATACTCATAAATAGCCGTTAAAGCAGGAGTTCGCGACGAATAATCGTAGTTTGAAATGGCAGGTACGCCTAAGCCAATGCTAACACTATGCTCAGCATAGGTAAGCGGTTGTGCAAAAATGGCTGTGCTACTGAGCATTGCCATAGCTAAAAATAAATAAAATTTGTTCATGTTCTTTTGTATGTTGATTATTGTTTTTTCAATTATTCTTTCACTGCAATCCTGCTTTGAGCAGGCTTTTGCACTAAAAGAATATGCTGTTGAGGTATTTTAACGTTCAAAATTAAAAAATATTAGAATCTGATGACTGTATTTACTAACTTTGCGCCCATTAACGCATATAAAGGTCAGGTTTTCTGACTGATTAACTAAATATTTATTCGTGGATTAAAATGTTTTGAAGAGAAAAACATGCTTTCTGAATATATGGAAAGTTGTCTGTTAGTTTAATAGTCTGTTTTTTGTCTGTTAATTCACGTTATATACTAATAAAATATTGATACAATGTCAGTAGCAATGAATCGCCAAAAAAAGGTGACCACTCATGTATTGAGTGAAATGAAGCATAAAAAAGAAAAAATTGCCATGTTAACAGCCTATGATTACTCTTTGGCAAAGATCGTTGATCAGGCAGGCATTGATGTAATATTGGTAGGGGATTCTGCTTCGAATGTGATGGCGGGGTGGGAAACTACATTACCCATTACCCTTGATCAGATGGTTTATCATGGTGCCTCAGTGGTACGGGCGGTAAAAAGAGCATTGGTAGTGGTGGATATGCCCTTTGGTACTTATCAGGGTAATTCCAAGGAAGCATTGACCTCAGCTATTCGTATTATGAAGGAAACAGCGGCTGATTCGGTAAAATTAGAGGGGGGGAGTGAAGTGCTTGAGAGTGTGAAACGTATTATATCGGCTGGTATTCCGGTGATGGGTCACTTAGGGTTAACACCTCAGTCTATTCATAAGTTCGGCACCTATACTGTCCGGGCAAAGCATGAGGAGGAAGCAAAAAAACTTATTGAGGATGCTTATTTATTGCAGGAAGCAGGATGTTTTGCCATTGTGCTGGAAAAAATACCAGCAGAATTAGCTGAAAGGGTTGCTGCAGAGTTGGTTATTCCGGTTATTGGTATTGGTGCTGGTTCAGGTGTGGATGGACAGGTGTTGGTATTGCATGATATGTTGGGTATCAACCAGGAATTTTCACCCAGGTTTTTACGTCGTTATCATAATTTATTTGCAGAGATATCAGGAGCAGTAGGTAGTTATATTCAGGATGTTAAATCAGTTGATTTCCCTAGTGAGAGGGAACAGTATTAATCATCATTAGTTAAATTGGTTAATCGTCATTTATAAATAGAATGACTATTGTCTGTTTATTGTCTAATGTGCAATAACCAAAAAAAATGGAAGTATTATACGAGGATAATCATATTATAGCTGTCAATAAGTCGAACTCTGAAATTGTTCAAGGCGATAAAACAGGAGATGAAGCTTTATGCGACAAGGTGAAAGCCTATATAAAAAAGAAATACAATAAGCCCGGGGATGTGTATCTTGGGGTGGTTCATCGGATCGACAGACCGGTAAGTGGGGTGGTTATCTTTGCTCGTACCAGTAAGGCAGCAGTTCGTTTGAGCAAGATGTTTCTTGATAAAGAGATGAAGAAAACTTATTGGGCGGTGGTTAAAAATTTACCCGCCGAAGATGAGGGACGTCTAGTGCATTATATGATTAAAAACCAGGAGAAAAACAGATCCAGTGCCTATGATGCAAAAAAGAAGAACGCCAAAGAGGCTATTCTGAATTATAAACTGGTATCCAGCTCGGCTAATTATCATTTGCTCGAAATAGACCTGGAAACAGGTCGTCATCATCAAATACGTTGTCAACTGGCTAAAATTGGTTGTCCTATCCGCGGAGATTTAAAATATGGTGCATCCCGCTCATTAAAGGGAGGTGGAATAAATCTTCACGCCCGTAAGATTGAGTTTATACACCCTATAAAAAAAGAACCATTGGTTATTGTGGCCAGTGTTCCAAAAGAAGAAAGTCTTTGGAATGAGTTTGATAATGTTGTGGGTGCAAAATAACCGATAATAAGTAGGTAACTGTCAGTAAATAGTGAAATATTTACTGATAGTTGTGGCTAATGTAGTTGAGTTCTAAGACTTGGATTAACAGTAGGCTTACTTTAGGTCATTAAAAAAATCAAAGCTATTGTGATGGTGATGATTGGTTAAAATTAGAGTCCTTTATACACTAAATAATGATCCTTCTGTGAAGGGTCATTTTTATTTTAGTAAAATAGGTCATCTACTTTCTGGCGGTCTCTCCATAGCAAATATTGATTCCATAATTTTCAGCAGTTCTTTATTTAAGTGCGTCTCACTTTCTGGCTGAGAGTGATCAATCTTTACCTTTTTGTAATGGATTACTTCAGACTTTTGCTATCGAAAGAAAGCGGTAATAAACTGGCTGCATCTTCAATAGATAGAATTGAATCCTTACCATCCAAAAATATTTTTATTTTGGTATTATATCGGGTTTCAGATTCAATCATAACCTGACGACAAGCGCCACACGGAGCCAGTGGGGTTTGGGCTAACTGGCCATTTTTTTTAGCCGTGATTGCCATTTTTACTATTGCACTATTGGGGTATTGAGAGTTGGCCCAGAAAATAGCTGTGCGTTCGGCACAAAGACCTGATGGGTATGCTGCATTCTCCTGATTAGTACCGGTAATAATTTTTCCATTATCAAGTAATAAAGCAGCTCCTACTTTAAAATTTGAGTAAGGGGAATAAGAATTTTTAGTGACTTCTCTGGCTGCTAGAATAAGTTTTTGATCCTCCTCGGAGAGCTCATTTATCTGATCGTATTGAGTAAGTGAACTAACAATTTCCAGTTTCTTCATGTAAGAATATTTTTGTCAAAAATAGTATAATGTTTCAGCTTTTCAATACTACATTACCATTGAACGCATTTATTTAGGCAATAAAATGATATAAAGTGCAGTTTAAATGAAGCAGATATACGAAAGTTTTATAATTCCAAATGTTTATATTTGTCAACATCTCATGCTTAATATAATATAATTCAAAAGATGAAGTACTTTAAAATATTCATAGTTGTAGCAGGTGTCATGTTATTCTCTCAGCTGCAGGCTCAACATTATACCCGAAAAGAATACATTAGTAATTATAGCGATTTAGCCGTAAAGGAAATGAAGCGCGTAGGTATTCCGGCAAGTATTACTCTGGCGCAGGGAATGCTGGAGTCTGGAAATGGTAACTCTACCTTGGCGCGTAAATCGAATAACCATTTTGGTATAAAATGTCATAGCGATTGGAATGGTAAACGCGTCTATCATGATGATGACAAAAAAGGAGAGTGTTTCAGGAAATATAAAACAGTTTATGAGTCCTATATCGATCATTCCGATTTTTTATATGGTAAACAACGTTATGCCTCCTTGTTTAAGCTGAAAATAACTGATTACAAAGGCTGGGCTTATGGCCTTAAAAAAGCAGGTTATGCTACTGATCCTAAATATTCCAGGCGTTTGATTACCATTATTGAAGAAAACAACCTGCAACAGTTCGATAGTGATGACTTTAAGGTGAGTAAGGATAAATCCATTTCCTCATCGAAAGGTGAAACTGATGTGGATCATTTTACGGTAGATGCCTTTGCTAATCATCAGGTTAAGTTAAACAATGGAGTGAAATATGTTACTGTAGAAGATGGGGATTCTTTTGAGTCAATATGTGACGAGTTTGGTCTGAAAAAATGGGAGATTTATAGTTATAATGACTTAGAGGTGGATGCCGATATTCATGAGTATAAACACCTGTATGTTCAGCCTAAGCGAAATAAGGCACACCGTAAGCATACTGTTTATATGATTAAAGAAGGACAAACACTAAGTTATGTGTCGCAGAAATTTGGTGTTAAAATGAGCAGGCTTTACAGATATAATGATATGAAAAAAGGAGATAAGGTTCAGAAAGGGCAGATTATACAATTAAGGAGAAAAAGCAAGGATTAGTCAATAATGAAGAAGGCAGTATTTCTTGTTTTTCTGCTGGGTGTTTTTGCAAACACTTTATTGGGTCAGTCTTTTACGCCTCAACAAAAGGCCTGGTTGTATCGGATCGTGAGTAAATCGGACTGCCTGAAACAGAACTGGGATTCATATTTTGTATATGCAGGAGGTTCGCCAGAAAATAAGGAATATAGTGGAGATGGAATAAATAATCTTCAGTATACAACTACAATGTTTTGGGATTCTATAGAGCAATGTATTGTCTTGAATCCCGAAGTGTTGCAGGTTGATTGGGAGGCTATCACCCAAACATCACCAGGATTAATTGCTGATGCATCGGTAAAACTTAGTCTTTGGGAGTTGTATTCAAATTTAAAACAAGGTTTTGTTGATTCTTCAGGCTTTGTAAGTAATCAAACAGCTCAATATTTTTATACGCAGATGATTGCCGTATTGCCTTCTGGCATGAGAAAAGGATCAGAGGTGAAGAAAAAGTACAGGCAGGTACTCTATGATATACTCAATCCAAGTTTGAATATAGGAGCTAAAACGGCCTCCTTAAATCAATTGGAGAAGTTTAGTATTCAGTCAAGGAAAGAGGTATTTGATAGGTGGCACTGGCTGGTTAAGCAATATGTAGACAAACAATCAAAGCAGTATTTTCAAATGCTTTGCCGCAGGAAAGTGTATTATCAGGGTAATTTGCTGGCTGCCGGAGAGGGAAGTGGTTCTTCAGGCTTGCTTAAGGAATTTGAAGAAAGAGAAGGAGAAGGTATACATACAGGTACGGGTAAGGGTATCGGATTATTTACCTATCAGATGAATGTGAAGAAGGATGTTTTGATACCTGATTTTCAAACAGAAACACAGGTGATGGAGCTGAGTGGAGAACCCACCTTATTACACCTTACTTTATGGGGATTGGACTGGTCAAAAAAACCATTGGTTGTGATTGAAAAAGGAGGTAAGAGCTATCATTTATTCGGCAGTGAAAACTTTTCGCCCGACCCTTATGATACAGAGGGAACATCATACCTGGATAAGATACAGGAGTTTGAAGAGAAAAAGATTATTAAGCTAATTGAAGATTTGGATAAAGATGGTGGTCTGGTATCCATATATAATAGGGAATTGGTATTAAGGGATAAGATAGAGGCCCAAATTGAAGGAAATAATCTTGAGATAGATTCTTTACGTAAACAGGAAAATGTTAGTGATGCACTTATACAGCAGCGCTTAAGACGTAATGGTGTTCATCTTAGTAATTTGTCCGATAAAGAAAATAAACTTAGCTCTGTTCAAAAAAAAATCAGTGTAGTATATCAACATATCGATGCTGCAAAAAAAGAGTTGAGAGAAATGGTAGATCAATTAGGTGCCAATATTCAGGAATGGCAAAGGCTTGACTCCTTATACCTGTTTGCCGATGGTACTATCTTTAATGCGTATACTCAGGATTTAATTTTTTACCCCAATGAAGCGGGTCCGGAGAAGATTAAAGTGACGCTTTTGCCTGCTTCGTATTCTATTTATAGTCAAAACAAGGATGAGGTTCAGATGTATGTGAATATAACCGGAGGTGTGGATGATAGGTTGGAGTTACATGAGAAAGAAAAAGAACTTACATTGTCATGCGATACAATTTTAAGGAAGACTTTATTTTTTGCGCCGAACGCTTATGATCTAACTTCATACTTCTCAGACGAGGAACAGGTTAGGCTTGGTGATATGGCAGCCAATATAGGTAGTGGGAAGATGAAACTAAGTGCAGTATTTGTGGCATGGGGAGTTGATACGCTCCTTCATACATCAATGGATATGGATAAACAGAACTATATGCACAAAAAAGATTTGTCGCGGTTTAAAGATTCAAGACGGGTTGATATAAAGCTGTTGAAGTCAGGAGGGGAATATGAAATATTGATTAGTGGTTATACTGATGCCGGCAACACCGCCTTGACGTCTTATGATACTTGTGCATATCCAGAGTTATTAAAGTTTAAAAATGAACAACAAAGCCTTAATCCTGCTTTAAGTGCATTAAGAGTAATGGGTGTTATTAGAGAGATTGCGCTTATCACTCATTTGGATTTTAAAGGGCAGAAAATTAAAGTAGTTCCCGTAGGTGAAGAGTGGGAAATTGCTGATTAAGTTTTGAATTAATTGTGAGATGTAAGTAATAAGTAAAATAAGAAGATACTCTGTGGTTAATTTCAATCATATTTACCACAGAGTACAACATATTTTATGGATAAAAAGAAAATGCATTAATTGATTTTACAATCTGCAATTTGTTTATAACCATTGAGTAATTCCTTGGCCGTCATTCGTTTTTTTCCTGCCAGCTGAAGAGTGTTGATCTTTAATGTCCCCTCTTTACAGCCAATATAAATAGAGGTTTTACCGTCGGTGTGTATTTGTGCGGGACTTAAGTTAATTTCCTGATCAATTTCTGTATCAAATATTTTAAGTCCTATTTTTTTACCCTTAGAGTCTGTTATTTCAGTCCATGCCGCAGGATAGGGGCTTAAGCCACGTATCTTATCGTAAACCTTTTTAACTGGCAAATTCCAATCTATTTTGCAATCGTCTTTAAATATTTTAGGTGCAGGATTTAAGATTGTTTTTTCATCCAGCAGTTCATCTTGCACACGGGAGCTTACTGTGCCGGCGCAAATTTTTTCTACCGTTTCTAAAACCAATGCGGCTCCGAGTATCATCATTTTGTCGTGCACCGTCCCGGCTGTGTCATTGTGTTCAATGGGCATTTTTTTCTGATCAATGATATTTCCGGTGTCAATCTCATGTTTTAAAAAGAAAGTGCTCACTCCTGTTTCTTTATCGCCATTAATAACCGCCCAGTTGATAGGTGCTGCTCCTCGGTATTGAGGTAATAATGACCCATGGAGGTTAAACGAACCCAAAGGAGGCATATTCCATACTTGCTCAGGTAACATCCTGAAGGCAACAATGATTTGTAAATGCGCCTGCAGACTTTTAAGTTCTGCTAAAAAATCCTCAGCTTTAAGTCTCTCTGGTTGCAATACTTTAATTCCTGCCTCCATGGCATAGTCCTTTACTGGAGAAGTCTTAATCTTTTGTCCACGGCCTGCCGGCTTGTCGGGTACCGTAACTACACCAACCACATTATATTTGTTCTCAACCAGTGTTTTAAGGCTTTCCACCGCAAATTCCGGTGTGCCCATAAATACTATTCTAAGGTCTTTTTTATTTATTGCAGTCATATTTCATCCTTATTCTAAATTAGTATTTCCTTTTTGGTGTTTTGGAAAATACGGACAGTTTTTGCATCCGTTACCGCAACAATACCCTCTTTCGGTCAGATATTTGGAGGTCATGATCCTAAAACCACGTGGATCCATCTCAAAATCTATACCTTCCTCAAGAGGCTCTTGTGGATAGTAATCGTCAATGTATTCCATTTATTTTGTTTTGTGCAAATATAGGAATTTAGTAAACAGTCAAGGGTTATTCGTTAAAAGTCCTTATTTAAAAATTCATTGTCTGATCATTAAATGTATAGGCTATATGGCTTTAGTTGTAGGCTGTAAAGTAATGACTGGGACAGGCAATTTATTTACCCGTTGCCTGAGAATGATTCATACCAAGTCATGTCTGCTCTTTGAAAGGTGAAGAGTAGTTTATATGATGAAAGCTGTAGGCTGCCTGTTTGTAATTATCTGCAAGCAGCCAACAAGGTTATTGATTATCATCAATAATTACTTTTCTGCATAGTGCTTCATAAACTGAATTCTTAAATAGCCTGCCGGGTTAATAGCTCTTGACTGGCTTAGCATTCCTGTAATTTGTTTCATATTCACAAAATCCTTTCTATCCATCCATGTTTTTAATTCATTTAACATCAGTTGTATATGGGCAAATCCATTTTTGTACAGTGTAGAGGCCACCTGAACAGCGGATGCTCCTGCCAGTATCATTTTAATGAGGGTTTTGCCATCGTGGACTCCGGTGGATGCTGCCAGATCGCAATTCACTCTTTCTGACATAATGGATATCCATCGTAACGGCTGAACATATTCGTTGGGCGAGCTGTATAAAGGAGCCGGCATGATTTCAAAGTTTTCTATATCAATATCCGGTGAATAATAACGATTAAACAAAACGATGCCATCAACGCCGGTATTTGATATTTGGCTGATTATACCAGCCAGATTTGAGAAATAGCTGCTTATTTTAATTGCAACAGGAATGCTAACCTCATGTTTTACGGCTTTTATAATATCGAATAATACCTTTTCGTTTTCCACGCTCGAAGCTTCCGGGTCGGAGGGCAGGATATTAATGTTAAGTTCCAGACCATCGGCACCTGCTTCTTCAAGCGACTTGGCAAAGTAAGGCCAGTTATGCGAGCTGATACAGTTGATACTTGCTATAATTGGAATTTTTACATGCTGTTTGCATTCGTGTATTAGTTTTAAATACTCAGTCAACGTATCTTCTACATCATAGTTTTCATAAAATTCCATGGTCTCAGGATACAGGTAGTTTTCGGTATGCATTTTTTTGAGCTCATGCTCCATCTCAGTCACAATCTCCTCCTCAAAAAGAGATTTCAGTACGATTGCTCCTGCTCCGTGTTTTTCTAATTCAATGATATTATGTAATGAATTTGTAAGCCCTGAACTAGAGGCAATAATTGGACTTTTTAACTTAAGTCCCATGTAGGTAGTAGATAAATCGGGCATAATTGTATATTTGACTTGAATTAATTAATGTTTTCCTAATTTATAAATATTTTATAACATGTAATAATATATAATTTTTTTATTTAGGTTAACCGTAGTAAGCTAATTTGTTATGTCAGATAAAAAATATACCGTTGTTGGTGTCATGAGTGGGACTTCTCTTGATGGCTTGGATCTGGTACTTTGTGAGTTTCAAAAAAATGACACCGAGTGGTGTTTTAAAGTGCTCAAAGGTGTTACTGTTGAATACACTGCTGAATGGAAAGAGAAGCTGGCGAGTGCTCAACAACTCTCGGCCTATGATTTTGTGAGCTTGCATAGGGCATATGGTTCTCTTATAGGAAGTGAGGTTAAACGTTTTTTAGCCGATCAAAAGATCGATTTTATTGCTTCACATGGCCATACCGTCTTTCATGAGCCTCAGAATCATGTTACTTTTCAATTGGGATGTGGGGCTTACCTGGCAGCTGCTTGCGGATATCAATCAATCAGTGATTTTAGAACATTAGACATTGCTTTGCAGGGGCAGGGCGCTCCGTTGGTTCCCATTGGTGATCAATTGCTTTTTAATAATTATGACGCATGTATTAACTTGGGAGGCTTTGCCAATATCTCTTTTGATGATGAGCAGAATAAACGTGTGGCTTTTGATATTTGCCCCGTGAATATTGTGCTGAATCAATTGATGGAGTTAAATTATCAGCTTTCTTTTGACAGAAATGGAGAAAAGGGAAGAGCAGGAAAGGTAAATCAGGAATTATTTGCGTTGCTCAATAAACTTGATTTTTATAGACAACCCGGGCCAAAATCATTGGGTAGAGAATGGGTAGAGAAAACCTTTAGTCCCTTATTTTTGCGCGTTAAGGATATGAGTAACGAAGATTTATTGACCACGTGTTATAGTCATTTTGCTAAACAAATTGCCGATGTGATTAGCGCCCATAAGCTGAAAAATGTGCTGTTTACCGGAGGGGGGACTTATAATGGTTATTTAATGGAGCTTATTGGTAGCATGTGTGATGCGCAAATAGTGATACCGGATAAGGAAATTATTGATTATAAGGAGGCCATTATCTTTGCTTTTCTGGGTGTTTTAAAAAAGGAGGGTGAAGTGAATTGCCTGGCTACAGTTACTGGTGCCAGAGAGGATAATATTGGAGGAACTGAATTTTTGATATAAAAAAAGCGGCATTTAGCCGCTTTCTCTTATTTCTCTTTGTTTTTCTCGTATTTAAAGAACTCTAAATTATGCCCCATTCTTTCCTTTTTGGTAAGCATATAGAACTCGTTATATGGGTTAGGTTCTACTTCGATGGGTATGTTTTCAACAATCTCCAGTCCATAACCTTCAAGACCAATTCGCTTCACAGGATTGTTAGTCATCAATCTCATTTTAGATACGCCCAGCTCTCTTAGTATTTGTGCACCAACGCCATAATCTCTTTCGTCTGCATCAAAACCCAGTTCAATGTTTGCATCAACGGTATCCAGCCCTTCCTCCTGAAGTTTATAGGCTTTTATCTTATTCATTAAGCCAATGCCTCTACCTTCCTGATTCATATAAATCACAACACCTTTTCCTTCTTTTTCCACAGCACGCATGGCTTTGTGTAGTTGCTCTCCGCATTCACATCTCTTGGAATGAAAAATATCTCCTGTGGCACAAGAGGAATGTACACGTACAAGAATAGGCTCGTCAGGTTTCCATTCTCCCTTTATTAGGGCCATATGTTCAAGTCCGTTTGACTTTTGTTTAAAAGGGATAAACTGGAAATCGCCATATTCAGTAGGCATGTGCACTTTTACTCCTTTAACTACCAGACTTTCTTTTTTTAGTCGGTAGGCAATTAGGTCTTTTATAGTAATGATTTTCAGATTAAACTTTTCGGCAATTTTTACCAATTCAGGTAAACGAGCCATGGTGCCATCTTCATTCATAATTTCTACCAAAACACCTACGGGTGCTAAATTTGCCAGTCGAGCCAGGTCAACTGCTGCTTCTGTATGGCCAGCTCTTCTTAATACTCCACGATCTTTAGCCTTAAGCGGAAAGATATGGCCAGGGCGTCCCAGATCTTCAGGCTCTGTTCTCTTATTACACAGAGCTAAAATAGTTTTGGCTCTGTCTGCTGCGGATATTCCGGTACTACATCCTTGTCCTATTAAATCAACCGAAACGGTGAAAGGAGTAGCATGTAGGGCGGTGTTTTTACCTACCATTAGTTCAAGCTCTAATTCATCACATCTTTTTTCTGTGATAGGAGCGCAAATTAATCCTCTTCCATAGGTAGCCATAAAATTTACTTTCTCAGGAGTAATTAATTCTCCTGCAGCAATAAAATCGCCTTCATTTTCTCTGTCTTCATCGTCAATTACAATAATTAACTCGCCTTTTTTAATGGATTCAATGGCCTCTTCAATGGTGTTTAATGTATATGATTGATTGCTCATGGCATTATATAATGTTATTTAGACTAAATTTATTTAGGCTCGCAAAGATAAATAAATATTTAACCTTCAACAATGAAAACTGTCAGCCTAGGCATTTGTCTTTTTATTTTTGTTGCCTTTTTTTATTTTTTTGAAAAATTTCTGAAAGAATATAATATAAGCATCTGCATTCAATATGGTGGAATCGGTAGAGGCTTTGTAGGTTAAAAATACGCCTATGGGGAACAGAACAAAGGAGGATAGCCAGATGCCAAAATGGGGAGGCCATACTTCCTTTTTGCTTACATTTAAACCAAAGGTGTCGATGATGTAGTATATAATAAAGAATAATACTGATATTACCACAGGCATACCTAATCCACCCTTACGGATGATGGCTCCCAAAGGGGCGCCAATGAAAAAGAAAACCAGGCAAGCAAAGGATAAGGTGAACTTTCTGTGCCATTCTATTTTATGACGTATGATTTGATAGTTAACCTTTTGCATGGCATTGATCTGATTGTCGATATTTGTTTTTGTGTCGCGTGCTCTTCTGACAGCACCATTTAGTACCATCACTTTTTTGTCGGACTTGAAACTATTAAAGGCACTATCAATATTTATTACCTGATAGGATTCTATTTTACGTTCAAGTTCTTGTTTTGTACTGTCCTTTTGTTCTGGTTTTTGGACTCTTTTATTGGGTTTATGAACAAAATAAGAATTAGTAATTTTAGGCTTAAGCTTGTTGATTTTATTTACTTTTAATTCTTCAAGCGAGTCGGTATCATGTTGTATTTGCTCCAGATTTTTCATTTTGCCATTTCCCGAGAGTAAGGATTCATCCATTCTGCTAAATTCCATGTTTTGCAATGGAATCATAGCCACCTGTGTTTTAAAGTGATCTTCGCGGAATTGCATTTTTTCTTTGCGTTTTTTCTTTTCTCCAGTAGCGGGATTCTCATCGTAGGTTACCCCATCGTATAAGGTCAGCTTAAGATATCGGCTATCTTGCGTAAACTGCAATCTGCCAGAGTCGGCTACGGTAACATTAGAGTTACCTAAGGTTTCATCGCGATGATCATAAATCATAATGTCGTATAGCATCTCTCCATTTTTGGATTTATTTTCGATTTTGATGCTAAATCCATCTAAGCCATCGTAAAATATCTTTTCCTTGATGTCAATTTCCGGTCTGGCTTGCCTGATGGAATACATTAAAGTGGTGAATTTAAGGTTAGCGACAGGGAGGATATTATTAGAAAATTTAAAGGCTCCGAATGAAAGCAAAATAGAGAAGATAATAAGAGGTGCCATAATACGAGGCAGAGAAATGCCTGCGGACTTTAAAGCCGTCAATTCATAGTTCTCGCCCATATTGCCAAACGACATTAAGGAGGCTAATAAAATAGCCAAAGGAAGCGCCATGGGAATTACCTGTAAGGAGGCGTAAAAAAGTAATTCAATTAAGACAGCTATTTCCAGACCTTTACCTACCAGGTCATCAACGTATCGCCATAAAACCTGCATTACCAAAATAAAGAGTGAAATAAAAAAGGTCATAACTAAAGGGCCTAAGTAGCTCTTTAAGATGAATATATGAAGTTTTTTCATTTGCGATATATTATTTTAGAGTCCTTGAAAATAAATTCGTGGATGCTTGTTCCAACCCATCTTCAATAGCTCAATGCCTCAAAAAAAAGGCAATGTTTTTTGTGAATTATATGTCTAAAGCTCTTTTGTTTATAAAGTTACGGTAAACTACAATTATCGTGCTTGATTTTATCTTTGTATGGAATACTGGTTGATTACCTTCATTTATAAGCAAAAAAAATGCATTCGCGAATACATGTGATTCGCAGAATGCAAAGTTATATTAATATTTTATTTACGGAACAGTTATACCGAACCAAGACAGTGTTTTAATTGATCCACTTGCTGGTTCCACAGTTCTATAGAATCTTCCTTGTCGTCTTGATCTGCAAAATCAATTATCATCAAGGCTGTTTCACCGGTTAACTCGTCAACATTTATGTTGAACTCAAAATAAGTATCTTCCTCTTCATCATCGAGCCATTTAAAACGAATACTTTTAGTATCCTTCTTTGCTATAAGCTCAGCTTGTTGTTCCGCTCCATCCCAAATAAAAGTATAAATGTTGCCTTTAACATTCACATCATCAGAAAACCACTCCGATAATCCGCTAGGACTGGAGAGCCTGTTATAGAGAATCGAAGGTGAAGTTCTTATGATGAATTCCAGTTCAATTTGTTCTTTAGTTTTTGACATCGCGTAAAATTATATTAAATTCCAATTCATAGAGGTTCACAATATAATGTTTTATCTTAATTATTTCAATATTTCAATAATTGTGAATGATTTAATCCTTTTTCATATCGCTTATCTTTATTGGTAATCTTCCTAAAGTAATTTTTAGTTTTTGTTTTGTTATTGGTTTAAATTTTAGTTTAATGCATAGTGAATCTGTTTTGTTTACAGTAAAAGCGAGGAATAGATTATTTAAATTTTAAAGGCTATTAATTCAATTAACTAATAATTAATGATGATGTCAAGTTTTTAGTGCTTTTGTTTTTTTATAAATGATTAAATGTAATTTAGCAAAAGCTTTAGTGTACTTATAACAGAGTTGAGATAACCGAGTGTTGTATTTTTTACATTTTACCTTAAAAAGGTACTTTTTTGTACACAAACCGTTTGAGGATAAGTAAATATTTACCTTTGTCAACTTAAGTCTGCTGGTATTTTGTATGTAAAGTTTTAAAGCAGAATGCCTTGGCGTAATGTTGTGAAAACAGAAAGGCTGAATCTGATTCTGTAATTATATTAATGGGTGGGTTCCCAGCCTGTGCCAATGTGGTAAAAAGGAGCTAAATGATATGTGCATGAAAGAAAGTAAAAAAAAGTTGTATGTGTTTGTGGTGGTGGCTTTATTAATTGTTGCAAGCTCGTGTGTATTTCCCATGTATTTAATGGCAGGAACGAGTTTATTTTGGTCGTATTTGTGGTTGGGTATAACTCATATGGGCGATGCTTTTTTTGTACTTATTCTGGTGGTAATGTTGAGTGTTTTTATTGCCCTGAAAATAAAGGGGTTGAGACGTAGGTGGTTGTCGGGTTTTTCTTTGGGGTTATTTTTGATAATTGCGCTTGGTGCTTTTGCCCTTGTAAATGAGCATTTGATAAAAGAGAAAATAAAAGTGTACCGACCAAGTCTGCAATTATTGCATCAGAGTTTAGATTTTGATGTGGATGCTTGCTATGCATTAGAGGATAAAAAAGAGAGACGTCAATTTGTAGCGTTTTTTTTGAATAGTATCCCGTATAAAAAAGTTGTTTATCAGCAAAGAGAAGTGCAAGCTCCTATTGTTAATTTGTGGCAGTATGAAACAGGTTATTCTTTTCCATCAGGTCATGCCGTCAATGCGTTTTTGCTGGCGTTTATAAGTTCGTATCTGATGCAGGTGTTTTTTCCTGATAGATATCGGTTAAAAACGGCTATGATTTATTTATTGGCCTCGGCTATTTCATTGTCTAGGGTTTTGTTGGGTGTTCATACGCCTTGGGATATAACTTTTGGGGCTTTATGGGGTAGTTTTTTGGGAATGCTGATTGTACACTCCGGAGTGTTAAAAGTAGTTATTTGCAGGAATAGCCTCAGTAAAAAGGGGGTATAAAAAAAGGACAGATTAAAAAATCCGCCCTTTCCCCTTAATTCAGCTAACTAAATCCAAGTTTTATGAAAAATCCCTAATGCAAATATGCCTATTAAATTCAGAAATAAGGTAATGAAATGTGTTAATAAATTTTAAAGATTGTTATTTGGCAAAAAAACTATTGACAAATAAAAAAAAACGACATACAAGCTAAGCTAGTTTGATTTTGAAATGTTGCGTGATGTAGTCGTTATTTTTGCTCATCAATAAAGACTTCTTTATTGAGTTTTCTTTGAAGAATGTAGTAAATAATGAGTCCTAGACCTCCAAATAAAAACATCATTGATAAGTACGCTACGGTTTCATTCATGCCATATAATTGAACCAAAAAATCACCTAATAAAAGACCAATGCCTAATCCAAAGAGTAGCATACCAAACTTTAAAGCCTGGTGAGTGGTCGATTTGGTATTTTCTTCCTTAAATATACCGGCTTCTTTGCCTGATGCAATAAGTGCTGTGCGTTCAATGCGCCTGTTTTTGAAATATGCAAGTGATATAACGATTGCTGTTATTGAACCAAAAACAATTGCAGGTACTAAAATAGCTTCCATGTCTTTATATTTTATGTTTCTATTGAGTTAGACAACAATAGTAAGTCGGAGGTTACATTTTTTTTCAAAAAAACAGGACATGAGCTCAGTAAAAATTAATCTCTTCGTTCAGAATTGAATACTTTTGTATCATGATATTAAATAAAGCAAAGCATATTCTAAAGGATGTTTTTGGTTATAGTAGCTTTCGTCCGTTGCAAGAGAAGGTTATTAGTTCGGTGTTGAAGGGTGAAGATAGTTTGGTTTTGATGCCTACAGGGGGTGGTAAATCCATTTGTTTTCAAATACCTGCTTTAGCTCAGGAAGGGGTGACCATTGTTGTATCGCCATTGATTGCCTTAATGAAAGATCAGGTAGAATCGCTCCAGGTGAATGGTGTAAAGGCTGAGTTTTTAAATAGTTCAATATCCGAAGCAGCTCAAACTGTGATTGTAAAGGAAGCTATTGAAGGGAGCGTTAAATTGTTATATGTCTCTCCGGAAAAAATGAATTCAGAACATTTCTTTTATATCTTATTACAGCTTAAAATTAGTTTAATAGCTATTGATGAGGCTCATTGTATATCGAGTTGGGGGCATGATTTTAGACCCGATTACAAAAGATTGGGGTATTTAAAAAAGCAGTTCAAAAATGTGCCTATTATGGCTTTGACAGCTACGGCTGATCCATTGACTCAAACCGATATTCTTGTTCAGTTAAATTTAACTCAAGCCAGGGTCTTTAAGGATTCTTTTAATCGGCCCAATATATTTATAGAAGCCAGACCGGCCTATAAACGAAAGGAGGTCATTCTGGAATTTATTCAAAAGAGGGCAGATGAATCAGGAATTATTTATTGCCTGAGTAAGAAAAATACAGAAGATCTAACGCGTTATTTACGACAAAATGGGGTGCTGTCGGGTTTCTATCATGCCGGAATGAATAGTGATATGCGTAATCGGGTGCAAAATGATTTTATTAACGATCATATTAAGGTGGTGTGTGCCACTATTGCTTTTGGAATGGGAATTGACAAATCGAATGTGCGTTGGGTTATTCATCATAATTTGCCTAAAAATATTGAGGGGTATTATCAGGAAATAGGCCGTAGTGGCAGGGATGGGTTGCCGGCTCATGCATTATTGTTTTATGGTCAACAGGATTATAGTATTCTTGAATCTTTTAATGAGGAATCGGAGCGTAAAACAATATTAAATGCCCGACTCAACAGGATGTTACATTTTGCTCAATCTAATCATTGCAGAAGGCGACTGTTGCTGAATTACTTTGGCGAATGGACTACTAAAGATTGTGGAGCATGCGATAATTGCAAAGGAAAGCAGGTTTTGTTTGATGGTACTATTATGGCACAAAAAGCCTTGTCGGCAGTAGCCCGGTTAAAGGGCAGGTTGCCTAAGGAACTATTACCCTCTGTAATGGCAGGTCATCGTACCCCTGATATTGAGGCAGGACGATTTTATGAGGTAAAAACATTCGGAGCAGGTAAGGATGTGAGCCTGGCGGATTGGGATATTATTGTTAATCAGCTGGTGGGGCTGGGATATCTGAAAATAGAATATCAGCATGGTACTATTCTAGCCTTAACTCCACTAAGTAATAAGGTTCTTTTTGAAGGCGAGAAAGTATTTCTTCATCATTTGCATCAAAAAATAAAACGAGAGAAGAAAGTTGAGGTTAAAAAGCCAATGGCTGCTTCGTCTTTCTCTCAGGAGAAAGGCCTGTTTGAGCGTTTGCGACAGTTGAGGCGCTCTATGGCTGTAGAATTGGGTGTTCCGCCTTATATTCTATTTTCAGATGCGACCCTGACCGAGATGGTGACAAATCAACCTACCAACGAATGGGAAATGAAGGAGATTTCGGGTGTGGGTAATAAAAAATGGGAACAATATGGGCAGGCTTTTGTAAACGAGATACAGGCTTTTTTAAGAGATAAACAAAAAAATGCTCAGCCCGCCTATGTAAAAACCTTTCGATTGTATAAACAAGGCTTATCGCCTGAGGTAATAGCTGCTCAATCGGGCTTAAGTGTGGTAACCGTGTATTCGCATCTGGCTACATTGTTTGAGAAAGGAGAGCAGGTTGATATTGAGCAATATGTTTTACCATATGAAAAACAAAAGGTGACCGAATTATTGAATCAACATCCGGGATGGCAACTTCAGGAAATTTATAATCATTTACAAAGAGCAATTCCTCATCATGTTATCCGATTAGTTATGACCTTAATGAAAAAAGAAAAGCAGTAGTTGGGGTGACTGATTACATGATTTTTGTTAATTTATTGATCATTTTATCAAGAAGTAAAAGTACTGATATGCCAATAATTATAATATACACCAAGGTGGGTATTTGCGAAAAAGAAGCAGTAAATAAGTGACCTAAATTTGAAAATGCTTCTGCAGTAGAGTCTATGCTCAGCGATTTGCTGATGGTTGAGGCGTTGCCTGTTTTACGAATGTCGAAGAGGTAAATTAAGGCTATGGCTATTAAAGTGCCTGCTCCAATTGAGAGTTTGCTTTTTAAGCTATATCTTGAGCTTAAAATAATGGGTTTCGATGTCCATTCCTGAAGAACCTCGTTCATGGTGTTTTTAGTAAAGTTGGCAGAAGGCTCTTCGGGTAAAAAAAACGAGAATAACTCCTTTGTCTTTATTTCATCTTCTTGTATGTGATTATATTTTTTTTTCATTGTTTTTACGTTTGAGTCTATATACAAATGCCTGAATTTAATCTATATGAGCTCTAATTTTGAATTAAAATTTTAGCCTCTCCATTCATTATTCTCTGTAATTGATCATGTAAATTTTTTCGTGCTCTGAAAAGTTTCACTTTTACATTGCTTTCGCTGTGATCAGTTAATAAGGCTATCTCTTCTATGCTTAGTTCCTGATAGTAATAAAGTATTAATAAAAATCCTTCGTCTTCGTTAAGCTGGTTTATTGCTATTTTTAACAGCTTTTTTTTGTCTCGTCTTTCTAAGTTATGGTCTTCAGAAGTGCTTAATTGCATCACTCTGTTCTCCGGTTTCTCATCGAGAGATTGCGTGTTGTGCTTTTTTAACCGGGTTTTACTTAATGCTGTTCGATACACAATTTGATACAGCCAGGTGCTAAATTTCGATTTGCCTTTGAAGCTTTCTAATTTTGTATATGCTTTTACAAAAGCATCCTGGGCTACTTCTTCAGCATCTTCCCGGTTTTTGGTAATGCTTAATGCAAGCGTATAGGCCATATGCTGATATTTGTTTACCAGAGTAGCATATGCTGATATATCACCTTGCTTAACCAGGTTAATTATTTTAAAATCCGAATTAGCCATCTTTTAGTTTTGACGCTCAAAAGAGTTTGTAAGTTACACGATGTAATAAAAAAAAGCAATCTATGAAAAACTAACGATTTGAACATTAGAGTAATATGATTTTAGGTTTAAAATATTTTAAAAAAATATATAAATAGTGTTGGTTTATCAAATGAAAAGGCATACATTTGCATCCGCAAAAAAGAAATAAAAGTCTTTAAAAAAGCTTCTGATTTGCAAAGATTATGGCGAGGTAGCTCAGCTGGTTAGAGCGCATGATTCATAATCATGAGGTCGGCGGTTCAAGCCCGCCTCTCGCTACTTGAAAATAAGGCGGTTACGAAAGTAGCCGCTTTTTTTGTGACAAAATGTTTAAACAAATGCGGTAACAACTTTCATTTTAGGAGCAACATTTTTACACATAAAAAACCCCACTAATAAAAATTAGCAGGGTAACAACTCAAACAAAAAAAAACATCAATTATTCGGGAATCCCTCCGCAACGAGTTGATGAAACTTAGCCGGACTAATACCATCCTCAAAAAATATTTGCAATTGTCTCAAAGCCGTTAAATCAATTTTATGTTTGTA
>JBFHEL010000026.1:0-20944 GCA_041584155.1 Saccharicrinis sp. | reverse complement strand
AGTAAATCTAGAGCGCTAGATGC
Source organism: Saccharicrinis sp. (assembly GCA_041584155.1). Taxonomy (GTDB): domain Bacteria; phylum Bacteroidota; class Bacteroidia; order Bacteroidales; family Marinilabiliaceae; genus Saccharicrinis. Next base: position 20,921 of record JBFHEL010000026.1, on the reverse strand, counting down.
TTGTCCACAGCGTAGGGGTGTTTGTGTGAGGGTGTACACTACTACACCAAAGAAGCCAAACTCGGCGATGAGAAAAGTTGCCAGGGTTCGCTTAACTAATGGAAAAGAGGTAAATGCCTACATTCCGGGAGAAGGACATAACCTTCAGGAGCACTCTATAGTGTTAGTACGTGGAGGAAGGGTTAAAGATCTTCCAGGGGTACGTTACCACTTAGTAAGAGGAGCTTTAGATGCATCAGGAGTTGAAGGACGTACTCAACGTCGTTCTAAATATGGAACTAAGCGTCCTAAAGCAGCTAAAAAGTAATTAATTAGTGTTTAACTTGAAGTTTTGTTTATTGGTAGTTGAATTGAAACGGTTGAGTAAAAGGTGAGTATCACTTTTGAAGACATAAGACACAGAGATTGACAGCCAATAGGAAACTAATAAACAAGAAGAGATGAGAAAAGGTAAACCAAAGAAGCGAATATTGCTTCCTGATCCAAAGTTTAATGATACTTTGGTGACACAATTTATTAACAACCTGATGCTTGATGGTAAAAAATCTACTGCTTACGGTATTTTTTATGATGCATTAGATCGCATGGCTGACAAAGCTGAGAAAGAAGGAAAGTCAGCATTAGAAATGTGGAAAAAAGGGTTGGAAAACATTACACCTGCCGTAGAGGTAAAGAGCCGTAGGGTTGGGGGTGCAACTTTTCAGGTTCCGATGGAAATCCGTCCATCAAGAAAAGCCTCTATTGCAATGAAAAATCTAATTCTTTTTGCTAAAAAAAGAAGTGGTAAATCAATGGCAGAAAAATTATCTGCTGAAATTGTTGCAGCTTATAACAATGAAGGTGGTGCCTTCAAGAAAAAAGAAGATATGCACAGGATGGCTGAAGCTAACCGAGCTTTTGCTCATTTTAGGTTCTAATCATCTAATCTTTTAAGGATATAAATAAAATGGGAAATACAGATTTAAAATACACCAGAAATATCGGTATCATGGCGCATATCGATGCAGGTAAAACCACAACAACAGAACGTATTCTGTTTTATACTGGTATTACTCATAAGATTGGTGAAGTTCACGATGGTGCTGCAACTATGGACTGGATGGAGCAGGAGCAGGAAAGAGGTATTACTATTACTTCAGCAGCTGTAACAACCAATTGGAACTATAATAATGAATCGTATAAGATTAACATTATCGATACCCCTGGTCACGTTGACTTTACCGTTGAGGTAGAGCGTTCTTTAAGGGTGTTAGATGGTACTGTTGCCTTATTCTGTGCTGTAAGTGGTGTTGAACCACAGTCTGAAACTGTATGGAGACAAGCCGATAAGTATGGTGTGCCTCGTATTGGTTTTGTAAATAAGATGGACCGTTCAGGTGCTAACTTTTTAGAAGTTGTTCGTCAGGTAAGAGAAATGTTAGGAGCTAATCCTATTCCTCTTCAAATTCCTATCGGAGCTGAGGATGATTTCGAAGGAGTTATTGACCTAATCGAAAATAAAGAGATCGTTTGGTTTGATGACGCTCTAATGGGTTCTCGTTACGAGTTAAGAGAAATTCGTGAGAGCTTGAAAGAAGAAGCTAAAGAGTGGAGAGATAAGTTAGTAGAGGCTGTGGCCGAAAGTGACGAAGATTTGATGGAACGCTATTTTGAGGATCCTGAATCTATTACTAAGGAGGAAATGATTGCAGTTATTCGTAAGGCAACTATCGAACAAACAATTACGCCAATGTTATGTGGTTCTTCCTTTAAAAACAAAGGTGTTCAGCGTCTGCTTGACTCTGTTGTTGCTTTCTTACCTTCGCCAAGTGACGTTCCTGAAATTAAAGGAACTGATCCTCAAACAGGAGAAGAAACTACAAGACCTCATGACGCAAAGGCTCCTTTTGCTGCTTTAGCGTTTAAAATTGCTACTGACCCATTTGTAGGTCGTTTGGCATTTATGCGTATTTACTCAGGTAAATTAGATGCGGGTTCTTATGTTTTAAATACACGTACAGGTAAAAAAGAGCGTATCTCTCGTTTGTTCCAAATGAAATCAAACAAGCAGTTACCTCAGGATTCTATTGAAGCCGGAGATATTTGTGCAGGAGTTGGATTTAAAGATATTCGTACAGGAGATACTCTTTGTGATGAAAAACAACCAATCGTTCTGGAATCCATGGATTTCCCAGATCCGGTAATTGGTGTGGCTGTAGAGCCTAAGTCACAAAAAGATATGGATAAAATGGGTGTGGCTTTGGCTAAATTAGCTGAAGAAGATCCTACTTTCCGTGTTCAAACTGACGAAGATAGTGGTCAAACTGTAATCAGTGGTATGGGTGAGCTTCACCTTGAAATTATCATTGACCGTATGAAACGTGAGTTTAAAGTAGAGTGTAATCAAGGACGTCCTCAGGTAACTTACAAAGAGGCTATTACACAAACTGTAAACCATCGTGAAGTGTTTAAAAAACAGTCTGGTGGTCGTGGTAAATTTGCTGATGTGGTTCTGAATGTAGGACCTGGAGATAATGGTAAAGAAGGACTTGAGTTTATCAATTCTGTAAAGGGTGGTAACATCCCTAAAGAATTTATTCCTTCTGTAGAAAAAGGTATTAAAGAAGCCATGTTAAATGGTGTATTGGCCGGTTTCGCCGTAGATAGTCTTAAGGTTGAGCTTTTAGATGGTTCTTTCCACCCTGTGGATTCTGACCAGTTATCTTTTGAGATCGCAGGTCGTCAGGCTTTCAAAGCAGCAAGTGCTAAAGCTAAGCCAATTCTTTTAGAGCCAATTATGAAAGTAGAAGTCGTTACTCCTGAGGAGTATATGGGTGATATTATTGGTGACTTGAACAAACGTCGTGGTCAAGTGGAAGGAATGGAAAGTAAAGCCGGTGCTCGTGTAGTGAAGGCTAAAGTACCTCTTGCCGAAATGTTTGGATATGTAACAGTTTTACGTACTATTTCATCTGGTCGTGCTACTTCTTCTATGGTGTTCTCTCACTTCGAAGGAGTTTCTAAAGCAATTGCCATGGATGTAGTAAAAGAAGCTGAAGGTAAAGTTGAATTATTATAATTAGATCTCAAGATGAGTCAGAAAATAAGAATCAAATTAAAATCTTACGATCATAACTTAGTTGATAAATCAGCTGAGAAGATTGTTAAGACTGTAAAAACAACTGGAGCTGTAGTTAGCGGTCCAATTCCTCTTCCTACACACAAAAGAGTATTTACAGTGTTGCGTTCAACATTCGTAAATAAAAAATCAAGAGAGCAATTTCAACTTTCTTCTTATAAGCGTTTAATTGATATCTATAGCTCAACAGCTAAAACTATCGATGCTTTAATGAAGTTAGAGCTTCCTAGTGGAGTTGAAGTTGAAATCAAAGTATGATAGGAACAAATAAGTTCAAACAACCCGTTTGTCGAAACTCGGGTTGTTTGAATCGATTATTTAATATTTAATTTTTGTAACAATGCCAGGATTAATAGGAAAAAAAATCGGAATGACTTCCGTTTTCAGTGCCGATGGAAAAAATATTCCATGCACTGTTATCGAGGCTGGCCCATGCGTAGTTACACAGATAAAAACTGTGGAAACTGACGGATATGAGGCTGTTCAGCTGGCGTTCGACGAAAAGAAGGAAAAACACACTACTAAACCAGAGCTTGGCCACTTTAAAAAGGCTGGTGTTGCTCCACGAAGAAGTGTTGTTGAATTCAAAGGGTTCGAACAAGAATTTAATTTAGGTGATACTGTAACTGTGGATATCTTCCAGGAAGATATTTTTGTTGACGTAACAGGTACATCTAAAGGTAAAGGTTTTCAAGGGGTAGTTAAACGTCACGGTTTTGGTGGTGTTGGTGGTACTACTCACGGTCAGCATAACCGTTTAAGAGCCCCCGGTTCTGTAGGTGCTGCATCGTATCCTGCTCGTGTTTTTAAAGGTATGCGTATGGCTGGTCGTACCGGAGGAGATCGCGTAATGGTTGAAAGCCTTAGAGTTTTAAAAGTAATTCCTGAGAACAATCTTATTATTGTAAAAGGTTCTGTTCCGGGAGCAAAAGGTTCATATGTAATTGTTGAAATGTAATGGAACTAAAAGTATTAAGCATAACAGGAGAAGAGACCGGAAAGACTGTTGAGTTAGCAGATTCTGTTTTCGGTATTGAACCCAACGATCATGCTATCTATCTTGATGTAAAACAGTTCCTAGCAAATCAACGTCAGGGAACCCATAAGTCAAAGGAAAAAGCTGAAATCGCAGGGAGTACACGTAAGATCAAAAAACAAAAAGGTACTGGTACTGCACGTGCAGGAAGCATCAAGTCTGGTGTTTTCCGTGGTGGTGGTCGTTTTTTTGGTCCTCGTCCTCGTAATTACGGATTTAAATTAAACCGTAAACTTAAAGAGATTGCCCGTAAGTCTGCTTTATCGTATAAAGCAAAAACAGGTGGTATCATTGTTGTGGAAGATTTCAAAATGGATTCTCCAAAAACAAAAGAGTTTGCACAAATTCGTAAAAGTCTGAAAGTAGAAGGAAAACGTTCTTTAATCGTGTTAAACGAGGCAGATAAGAATGTTTACCTGGCTTCAAGAAATATTCCAAAATCGGAAGTAGTAACATTAGCTGAATTGAATACTTATAGTATTATGAAAGCCGGAGCATTAGTTCTAGTTGAAAGTTCAGTTGAAGGATTAGGTAATCTTTAATTTAAAGCTTAAGGAGATTTTAAAATGCAAATATTAATTAAGCCAATAGTTACTGAAAAACTCAACGAGCAAGGCGAGAAACTAAATTGCGTAGGATTTGTAGTAGTGAAAAACGCTAATAAACTACAAATTAAAAAAGCGGTTGAGGAAATGTACAATGTAACTGTTGAAAGTGTAAACACCATGAATTATGCCGGTAAAGTAAAAAGCCGTTATACTAAAAGTGGTGTTCAAGTAGGTAAAACTGCTGCTTACAAAAAAGCAATTGTTACTTTGGTAGAAGGAGATAAGATTGATTTTTATAGCAATATTTAATTAAAATGGCAGTAAGAAAGCTAAAGCCCACTACACCGGGGCAGAGACACAAAGTTATTGGTGCATTTGATACGATTACCTCAAGTACACCAGAGAAGTCCTTACTGGAGCCCATCAAAAAATCCGGAGGTAGAAATAACACCGGAAAAATGACCATGCGAAACATGGGAGGGGGACATAAGAGACGTTATAGGGTAATCGATTTCAAGAGAAATAAAGACGGTGTTGCTGCTACAGTTGAGTCTATTCAATATGACCCAAACCGTAGCGCGCGTATCGCATTATTAGTGTATGCTGATGGCGAAAAACGTTATATTCTCGCTCCTAACGGATTAGAAGTCGGTCAAACAGTGCAATCAGGTCAAGGTGTAAGCCCAGACCTTGGAAACACTTTAACCCTGAAAGAGATCCCATTAGGAACGATCATCCACAACATTGAGTTGCGCCCAGGACAGGGTGGAATTATGGCCCGTAGTGCGGGAACATTTGCTCAGTTGGCTGCTCGTGAAGATAAATTCGCAGTTATTAAGTTACCGTCAGGTGAAACTAGAATGATCCTAACTACTTGTCGTGCTACTATTGGTGCGGTAGGTAATTCTGACCATGCTTTGGAAAGATCAGGAAAAGCTGGTCGTTCTCGTTGGTTAGGACGTCGTCCAAGAGTTCGTGGTGTGGCCATGAACCCAGTTGATCACCCAATGGGTGGTGGTGAAGGACGTCAGTCTGGAGGTCATCCAAGATCACGTACTGGTGTATTAGCGAAAGGCTTTAAAACTCGTGATAAGAAAAAAGCTTCAAGTAAGTACATTATTGAAAGACGTAAAAAATAACGTGTAATCAGAAGAAATTATGAGCAGATCACTAAAAAAAGGCCCATTTATAGATTACAAGCTTGAAAGAAAAGTTCTAACTATGAACGATTCAGGTAAAAAATCTGTGATTAAAACCTGGGCAAGAGCATCGATGATATCTCCTGATTTTGTAGGACATACTATCGCAGTGCACAACGGAAATAAATTTATTCCTGTTTATGTGACCGAAAATATGGTAGGTCACAAGTTAGGTGAGTTCTCTCCAACACGTACCTTTAGAGGGCACGGAGGTAACAAAAAAAGGTAACCTGACTTAAAGTAATTTTTAATAAAGAGAATTAAAAAATGGGTGCAAGAAAAAGACTCAGAGCAGAAAAAAATAAGGAAGCAAAGAAGCAAGTAAGCTTTGCTTCACTTCGCAATGTGCCTACTTCTCCACGTAAAATGCGCCTGGTTGTCGATATGATCAGAGGTAAAGAGGTGAATTTAGCCTTAGATATGTTGAAGTTTTCTTCAAAGGAAGCTTCTCGTAGGGTTGAAAAACTTCTTTTATCTGCAATTGCCAACTGGAAGGAGAAGAATGAAGGGGTACGCATGGAAGATGCAAATCTGTATGTTAAATCTATCAATGTGGATTCAGCAAGAATATTGAAAAGGTTGAGACCCGCTCCTCAAGGACGTGCTCACCGCATCAGAAAAAGATCGAACCATGTAACCATTTATGTTGATAGCAACGTTGATAACAAGCAAGAAATAAAAAGTTAGTTAAATGGGACAAAAAGTAAATCCAATAAGTAACAGGTTAGGAATTATCAGAGGATGGGATTCTAACTGGTTTGGCGGAAAGAATTACGGTGATAAGATTTTAGAAGATACGAAAATCCGTAAATACTTAAACGCTCGTTTAGCAAAGGCTAGTATTTCGCGAATTATTATTGAACGTACACTTAAACTGATCACGATTACTGTTCAAACCGCTCGTCCGGGAATCATTATAGGTAAAGGTGGCCAGGAAGTTGATAAACTGAAAGAAGAGTTGAAAAAAATCACCGATAAGGAGGTTCAAATCAACATCTTTGAGGTGAAAAGACCTGAATTAGATGCTATTATCGTAGCCAATAATATCGCTCGTCAGTTAGAAGGCCGTATCGCTTTCCGTCGTGCTGTAAAAATGGCTATCGCTTCAACCATGAGAATTGGTGCTGAAGGTATCAAAATTCAAATTTCAGGTCGTTTAAACGGCGCAGAAATGGCCAGATCGGAAATGTATAAAGAAGGAAGAACTCCTCTTCACACTTTCCGTGCAAATATTGATTACGCTCAAGCTGAAGCTCTTACCAAAACAGGTTTGTTAGGTATTAAAGTTTGGATCTGTAAAGGAGAAATTTATGGTAAACCAGATCTTTCACCAAACTTTACTACTGAAGAAAGAGGCCGTAAAGGTGGGAATTATAAGAAGAGAAGAAAGTAGTCATCAGCTAATGTAAATGAGTTAGAAAGATGTTACAACCAAAGAAAGTAAAATACAGAAGAAGGCAGAAAGGTAGAATGAAAGGGGAGGCTCAACGTGGCGCTCAACTAGCATTCGGATCTTTTGGTATTAAAGCCTTACAAATGAAATGGCTTACCGGACGCCAAATTGAGGCGGCTCGTATTGCGGTAACCCGTTACATGCAACGTCAAGGACAAATCTGGATTAGAGTATTTCCTGATAAACCAATTACCAAAAAACCTGCAGAGGTACGTATGGGTAAAGGTAAGGGTAGCCCAGAAGGATTTGTAGCTCCTGTTACTCCGGGAAGAATCATTATAGAATGTGATGGAGTACCATACGAAACAGCAAAAGAGGCTTTGCGTTTAGCAGCCCAAAAATTGCCTGTTACTACTAAATTCGTGGTAAGACGCGACTATGTTGAAACTAAAAACGCTTAAGAATGAAGACTTCGGAAATTAACGAAATGGCGATCAGTGAGATCATCGAAAGGATTGAGACCGAGCGTGCCGAACTTATCCGTTTAGAACTCAATCATAGTATATCTCCTTTGGAAAATCCATTGCAGATAAGAGGCTTACGCAAAAATATTGCTAGACTGCAAACTATTTTGCGTCAAAAGCAATTAACCGAAAAATAGTTTAGTGATGGAAAATAGAAACTTAAGAAAAGAACGTATCGGTATCGTTGCAAGCAACAAAATGGATAAGTCTATCGTAGTTGCTGTTGAGATTCGTGAGAAACACCCTATTTATGGGAAGTTCGTGAAAAAGACAAAGAAATTTCACGCTCATGATGAAAAAAACGACTGCAATGCTGGGGATACAGTTAAAATTATGGAAACTCGCCCGTTGAGTAAAACAAAACGTTGGCGATTAGTAGAAATTATCGATAGAGCTAAGTAATCATGATACAACAAGAATCCAGATTGGCGGTTGCCGATAATAGTGGTGCCAAAGAAGTACTCTGCATCAGAGTACTTGGAGGTACTAAGAGAAGATACGCTTCTATTGGAGACCGTATCGTTGTAACAGTGAAAAGTGCTAACCCTTCAACAGAGATGAAGAAAGGTACTGTTACAAAGGCAGTGGTTGTTCGTACAAAAAAAGAGATCAGAAGAGCCGACGGTTCTTATATCCGTTTTGATGAGAACGCATGCGTGCTTTTAAATCAGGCAGGAGAAATGCGCGGAACACGTATCTTTGGCCCTGTAGCCAGAGAATTACGCGACGGTTTTATGAAAATCGTTTCATTGGCTCCTGAGGTGCTATAATTATTAATAAAAGATAGCAATGGGAAAATTACATATTAAGAAAGGCGATACCGTAATCGTGAACGCCGGTGAATATAAAGGACAAGAAGGTAAGGTACTTGAAGTCCTTGTTAGTAAGAAGAGAGCTATCGTGGAAGGAATTAACATGGTTTCAAAACATGCTAAGCCAAACGCTGATAACCCTCAGGGGGGTATCGTTAAGCAAGAAGCACCTATCCACATCTCTAACTTAAACCTTAAAGATCCTTCAACAGGTGAGGCTACCCGTATTGGTAGACGTGCTAATGATGATGGAAAATTAGTGAGGTTTGCTAAAAAATCAGGGGAGGAGATCAAGTAATGAGCTATACACCTAGTTTAAAAACAATGTATAAGGAACAAGTTGTTCCTTCATTGATGAAAGAATTTGATTACAAATCTGTAATGCAGGTTCCTAAATTAGAGAAAATTGTTATTAACCAAGGTATCGGTCAGGCTGTGGCTGATAAAAAAATGGTTGAGATTGCAATTAACGAGCTTACCGCTATTACCGGACAAAAAGCTGTTCCTTGTCTGTCTAAAAAGGATGTTTCGAACTTTAAATTGCGTAAGAAAATGCCAATTGGAGTGAGAGTTACCCTTAGAAAAGATAAGATGTATGAGTTCCTTGAAAGATTAATTCGTGTGTCCTTACCAAGGATTCGTGACTTTAAAGGAATCAACAGCAAAATGGATGGACGCGGCAACTATACCTTAGGTATCGAAGAGCAAATCATATTTCCTGAAATAAATATTGACAATGTTAGTAAGATTTTGGGTATGAATATTACCTTTGTGACCTCTGGAAATACCGATGAAGAAGCTTTTGCTTTGTTAAAGGCTTTTGGTTTACCATTTAAAAATACAAAAAAGAGTTAATATGGCCAAGGAATCAATGAAGGCTCGAGAAGTGAAACGAGCCAAGCTTGTTGCCAAATACGCTGAAAAAAGAGCGGCACTGAAAGAAGCTGGTGATTATGAAGCATTGCAGAAATTGCCTAAAAATGCTTCTCCGGTACGTATGCACAATCGTTGCAAAATTACCGGTCGTCCAAAAGGATATATGAGACAATTTGGTCTATCCAGGATTCAGTTCCGTGAAATGGCTTCTGCAGGGTTAATACCTGGAGTAAAAAAAGCCAGTTGGTAGAAAATAGGTTTCAAGTATAAATATTGTCTCTTTTGAGAGATTAATTTAAACTTTTTTTAAAATGACAGATCCAATAGCAGATTTTCTGACTAGAATCAGAAACGCCATTATGGCAAAACACAAAGTTGTTGAAATTCCTGCATCAAATCTGAAAAAAGAAATGACCCGCGTCTTATATGACAAGGGTTATATTCTTAATTTCAAGTTTATTGATGACAACAAACAAGGAATTATCAAAATCGCTCTTAAGTATGATGCGGAAACAAAAACTCCAGCTATCAAAGAACTTAAAAGAGTGAGTACACCAGGTTTACGTAAGTATACCGGTTATAAAGAAATGCCTAGAGTTTTAAATGGATTAGGAGTTGCTATCCTTTCTACTTCTAGAGGTGTAATGACCGATAAAGAAGCGAAAAGAGCTCAATTAGGTGGTGAGGTTTTATGTTACGTATGTTAATTAAGGAGGAAGTATTATGTCAAGGATAGGAAAACAATCCATCGCAATACCAGCCGGAGTTACTGTAACAGTTAAAGATAACCTTGTTACCGTAAAAGGGGCTAAAGGAGAACTTCTGCAAGAAGTAAATCCTGCAATAACAGTAGAGGTGAACGATGGGATTATTGAGGTGAAAAGAGCTTCGGAGTCAAAAGAACACCGTTCTCAGCACGGTTTATATCGTTCACTGATCAACAATATGGTTGAAGGAGTCTCAAAAGGCTTTCAAAAGAAATTGGAACTCGTTGGTGTAGGTTTTAGAGCTACCAACCAGGGACAAGTTCTTGAATTAGCTTTAGGTTACTCTCACCTAATTCATTTCCAGATACCAGCAGAAGTTAAAGTTGAAGCTGTGACCGACAGAAAGAGTAATCCGATTATTTCATTAGAATCTGCAGATAAGCAATTGCTTGGCCAGATTTGCGCTAAAATCCGTTCGCTACGTAAGCCGGAACCTTATAAAGGTAAGGGTGTTAAGTTTGTCGGAGAGCAAATCAGACGTAAGGCTGGTAAGTCTGCTAAAAAATAGTTTAATCTGATTAAAAATTAAAATTATGGCTTTTTCTAAAGTAGAAAGACGACTTAAAATAAAAAGAAGTATCCGAGGTAAGATTTCGGGTACTCCAGAAAAGCCCAGAATGTCGGTTTTTAAAAGCAACAAGCAAATTTCTGTTCAATTAGTTGATGATGTAAACGGAAAAACCATTTTATCTGCATCTTCTTTGGAAAAAGAAATTGCAGCTAATAAGGTTACTAAAACTGAACAAGCTGGTAAAGTAGGCGCATTGATCGCTGAAAAAGCAAAAAGTGCCGGAATAGAAACTGTGGTATTCGATCGTAATGGATTTTTATACCACGGGAGAGTTAAACAATTAGCTGACGCTGCTCGTGAAGCGGGTCTTAAATTTTAATAACTATGGCTGGAGATAATCAAAAAGTAAGAAGTAATAACGACCTTGATTTAAAGGATAGGTTAGTTGCCATTAACAGAGTAACTAAGGTTACTAAGGGTGGTAGAACTTTTAGTTTTTCTGCTATAGTTGTTGTAGGTAACGAGAATGGTATTGTAGGTTGGGGATTAGGTAAAGCTAACGAAGTAACAACTGCAATTGCCAAAGGAGTTGAGGCAGCTAAGAAGAATCTTGTAAAAGTTCCCGTGCTTAACGGAACAATTCCTCATGAGCAATATTGCAAATTTGGTGGAGCGAGTGTTTTTATGAAACCTGCTTCTCATGGTACCGGGGTAAAAGCTGGTGGTGCGATGCGTGCTGTACTTGAGAGTGTTGGTGTAACTGATGTTTTGGCAAAATCTAAAGGTTCATCTAACCCTCACAACCTTGTAAAAGCTACTATTAATGCGCTTAAAGAATTAAGAGATGCAAATACAATAGCTCAACAAAGAGGTGTTACGTTAGACAAAGTATTTAACGGTTAAGAAGAACAGAAATGGCTAAGATTAAAGTAACACAAATAAAGAGCAAGATAGGCTCTCCTGAGCGTCAAAAGAGAACTTTGATAGCTCTTGGACTAACAAAAATTAATGCAACCAAAGAATTTGAGGCAACTCCTCAAATTCTGGGTATGGTTGAAAAGGTGAAACACCTTGTTAGTGTAGAAAAATAATTTTTAACGATTTAAGAAAACTTAGATATGGACTTAAGTAATTTAAAACCTGCTGAAGGTTCGACCAAATCAAGAAAACGAATTGGTCGTGGACAGGGTTCTGGCTATGGAGGTACATCTACCCGTGGTCATAAAGGGGCCAAGTCCAGATCTGGTTATTCTAGAAAAATTGGTTTCGAAGGTGGTCAAATGCCTTTACAGAGACGTGTTCCTAAATTCGGATTTAAAAATATTAATCGTGTTGAGTACAAGGCGATTAATCTTGATGCGTTACAAGCGCTTTCTGAAAAAAAGAATATTTCTGTAATTGATGTGGAAACACTTATAGAAGCTGGTTTTATCAATAAGAATGACCGGGTAAAAATTCTTGGCAATGGAAACATTACTGCCAAAATTGAAGTAAAAGCTCATGCCTTTTCTAAATCAGCGGTGAGCGCCATTGAAGCGGCTCAAGGAACCGCTGTAAAACTGTAAATCAATGAAACTGATCGAAACAATTCGCAACATTTTTAAGATTGAGGATTTAAAGTCTCGTATACTTACAACTATCGGACTGGTACTAGTTTACCGCTTAGGTTCGTATATTGTTTTGCCAGGGATTGATCCTACTAAATTAACAGAACTAAAAGACCAGACTGCTCATGGAGTCATGGGACTGTTAGATATGTTTTCAGGAGGTGCATTTTCTAATGCATCTGTATTTGGGTTAGGTATTATGCCTTATATATCTGCCTCTATTGTTATTCAACTTCTCGGAATTGCTGTTCCTTATTTTCAAAGATTACAGCGAGAAGGAGAGAGTGGTAGACGCAAGATTAACCAAATCACCAGATATCTTACTGTTATCATCTTATTGTTTCAATCGCCTGCATATTTAGCTAATTTACCTGAAGCAGCTATTTCTGCACCTGGTTTGATGTTTAAAATAACATCCATTATCATTTTAACTGCGGGAACAATGTTTGTGATGTGGCTGGGTGAAAGAATTACCGAGAAAGGTATAGGTAATGGTATATCACTGATTATTATGATCGGTATCATCGCCCGACTTCCTTTTGCTGTGGTGGCTGAATTTGTATCACGTTTTGAAGAAGGTGGTGGTTTAGTGATGTTGTTGATTGAGATCGTGGTTCTGTTTTTTGTATTTGCAGGTACAATTTTGTTGGTACAGGGTACTCGCCGTATTCCAGTACAGTATGCCAAGCGTATTGTAGGGAATAAGCAATATGGAGGAGTTCGTCAATATATACCTTTAAAGGTAAATGCAGCCGGTGTAATGCCTATCATCTTTGCTCAGGCAATTATGTTTGTGCCGCTTACTTTAGCAGGTTACGTTGGTGGTGACAGTGGTAGTAGCTGGTTTACAACCATGTTTTCTGACTACACCGGATGGGGGTATAATATGGTATTTGCATTTTTAATTATTGCTTTTACTTATTTTTATACTGCTATCACTATTAATCCTACGCAAATGGCTGAGGATATGAAACGTAATGGTGGATTTATACCTGGTGTGAAGCCCGGTAAAAAAACTGTTGAGTTTCTGGATTCAATTATGTCGAAAATTACATTACCTGGATCCGTATTTCTTGCCATTGTAGCTATTTTACCAGCCTTTGCCTCTATGGCAGGTGTGGATAGAATGTTTGCGCAGTTTTATGGTGGAACCTCTCTTTTGATTCTTGTGGGTGTTGTTTTGGATACCTTACAACAAATCGAAAGTCATCTGCTGATGAGACACTACGACGGATTAATGAAGTCGGGTAGGATCAAAGGTAGAACTGGTGGTGGTGCTGCAGTTTATTAAAGAGAAGTCGTTTAGATAATGATCTATCTTAAAACAGACGAAGAGATTGAATTGCTTCGGATAAGCAACATGCTTGTAGCAAAAACACTTGGTGAAGTTGCAAAAGCAATAAAGCCTGGTGTTACAACATTAGAGCTAGATAAAATTGCTGAAGAATATATACGAGATAATGGAGGAATTCCTGGTTTTTTAAATTACCAGGGTTTCCCCAATACTCTCTGTACTTCTGTTAACGAACAGGTGGTTCACGGTATTCCAAATAAAACGCCTTTAAAAGAAGGTTCTGTTGTTTCAGTGGATTGTGGTGTACTTAAAAATGGTTTTTATGGAGATTCTGCTTATACCTTCGCTGTTGGTGAAGTAAGTAAGGAAGTGAAAGATTTGCTTCAATCTACCAAAGAATCATTATATAAAGGCATTGAAAAAGCAGTGGCTGGTAATCGTTTAGGCGATATAGGTTATGCTATCCAACAATACAACGAGGAAAGAGGATATAGCGTCGTTCGAGAAATGGTTGGACATGGGGTTGGCAGAAATCTGCACGAATCCCCCGAAGTGCCTAATTATGGAAGAAGAGGAAATGGTACTGTTCTTAAAGCAGGAATGGTCATTGCCATCGAACCTATGATTAATTTAGGTAAACGGAATATCGTTCAGGAAAAAGACGGATGGACCATCCGTACCATTGATAAAAAGGTTTCTGCTCATTTTGAACATACTATAGCAGTACAAAAAAATGAAGCAGATGTACTTTCTAGTTTTAAATTTGTAGAAGAAGTGTTAACTTTGCAGTCTGAAAATTAAAAAGGTAATAAAGTTATGGCTAAACAAGCCTCTATAGAACAAGATGGAACGATAATAGAAGCCCTTTCTAATGCTATGTTTCGCGTAGAGTTGGAAAATGGGCATGTCATTACTGCGCATATCTCAGGAAAAATGAGAATGCACTATATTAAAATTTTACCAGGAGATAAGGTAAAAGTGGAGATGTCTCCCTATGACCTGACTAAAGGTAGAATTTCTTATAGATACAAAAATTAATTCTATAATAAAATGAAGGTTAGAGCATCTGTTAAGAAGAGAAGCGCCGATTGCAAGATTGTAAAACGCAAAGGACGCTTATACGTGATTAACAAGAAGAATCCCAAGTTTAAACAACGTCAAGGATAAAGATAATTAATTATGGCTAGAATTGCTGGAGTTGATATTCCTACCAACAAAAGAGGTGAGGTATCGTTAACTTATATTTACGGAATCGGGCGCAGTGCAGCTCAAAAAATCCTTGGCGAAGCAGGGGTTGACGCTGACTTAAAAGTTAGCGAATGGACAGACGAACAGATTTCTAAAGTTCGTGAGATAATTTCTGAACAATTCAAAGTCGAAGGTGAGCTTCGTTCTGAAATTCAGTTAAATATTAAACGTATGATGGATATCGGTTGTTACCGTGGAATTCGTCATCGTATTGGTTTACCATTACGTGGTCAAAAAACGAAGAATAACGCTCGTACACGTAAAGGAAAGAAGAAAACTGTTGCTAACAAGAAAAAAGCGACTAAATAATAATTGAGATATGGCAAAGAAGACAGCTAGTCAGAAGAAAAGAGTCGTAAAAGTTGAGGCTCAGGGAGAAGCACATATTCACTCATCTTTCAATAATATTATTATTTCTTTGACTACAAAAAATGGTCAGGTAATATCTTGGTCTAGTGCTGGAAAAATGGGCTTTAGAGGTTCTAAAAAGAATACTCCATATGCTGCCCAAACAGCGGCTAGTGACTGTGCAAAAGTTGCTTTTGACCTGGGTTTAAGAAAAGTGAAAGTGTTTGTGAAAGGACCTGGTAATGGTCGTGAGTCTGCAATTCGTTCTCTTCATTCTTCAGGAATTGAAGTGACTGAGATTATGGATATTACTCCAATGCCTCACAATGGATGTCGTCCTCCAAAAAGACGAAGAGTATAATTATTACTAGTTATTAACCATAAATTGAGTTTTTGGATTTTGAATTATGGATGATTATAATAGAACCTCCTCTCTATAATCTCGCGGCCTTCATATTCATAATTTGAAAACAAAAATTTAAAAACAAAAATTTAGAAGAATGGCTAGATACATTGGACCAAAAACTAGAATTGCCCGTAAATTTGGTGAGGCAATATATGGTTCGGATAAAAATTTCGAAAGAAAAAACTATCCTCCCGGACAACACGGGAACAATCGTAGAAAGAAAACATCAGAATATGGTGTTCAGCTTAAGGAAAAGCAAAAAGCTAAATACACTTATGGTGTATTAGAAAAGCAATTTAGTAACCTATTTAAAAAAGCATCACGTGCTAAAGGTATTACCGGTGAGGTTTTACTAGGTTTGTTAGAGTGCCGTTTAGATAACGTTGTTTATCGTATGGGTATTGCTCCAACAAGAGCAGCAGCACGTCAGCTTGTGTCTCATAAGCATATTACTGTGGATGGAGCGTTAGTTAACATTCCTTCTTATACAGTTAAAGCGGATCAAATTATTGGTGTTCGTGAGAAATCAAAATCTCTTGAATCAATTACTAATTCTTTGGCAGCATCATCAGTGCATAACTTCTCGTGGATCGAGTTTGACAAAAATTCACTTACCGGTAAATTTTTGAACGTTCCGTCAAGAGAAGATATTCCTGAAAACATTAAAGAACAATTGATTGTTGAATTGTATTCTAAATAATTAATTCTTATGGCAATATTAGCATTCCAGAAACCTGATAAAGTAATCATGCTTGAAGCGGACAAGAAATTCGGTCGCTTCGAATTTCGTCCGTTAGAGCCAGGATATGGTATAACAGTAGGAAATGCCTTAAGAAGAATTTTGTTATCCTCGTTAGAAGGTTTCGCAATTACATCTGTTAAGATTGAAGGAGTTGATCATGAATTTTCAACTATTCCTGGAGTAATTAACGATACAACCGACATAATTCTTAATCTTAAGCAAATTAGATTTAAACAAATTGTTGAGGAGGTAGATAGTGAGAAAGTTACTATCAATGTGTCGGGTAAGGAAGAATTAAAAGCAGGTGAATTGAATAATTTCATGACCGGTTTTGAAGTTTTAAATCCTGATCATACTATCTGTTTAATGAACCCCGACGTTAACCTTAAAATGGAAATTACCATTAATAAGGGTAGGGGTTATGTACCATCAGAAGAAAATCGTTCAGTAGATACTGAGTTCGGTGTTATTGCGATAGACTCTATATATACTCCCGTCAGAAATGTAAAATATGCGGTGGAAAATTATCGTGTTGAGCAAAAAACTGACTACGAGAAATTAATTATTGAAATAGAAACAGACGGTTCTATCCATCCAAAAGATGCATTGAAAGAAGCCGCTAATATTCTGATTTATCACTTTATGTTGTTCTCTGATGAAAGAATCACTTTAGATTCAGGAGAGAAATTTGGCAACGAAGAGTTTGATGAAGAAGTTTTACATATGCGTCAGCTTCTTAAAACTAAATTGGTTGATCTTGACCTTTCTGTACGTGCACTAAACTGCCTTAAAGCAGCTGATGTGGAAACATTGGGTGAGCTTGTACAGTTTAACCGTAACGATTTATTGAAGTTCCGTAACTTTGGTAAAAAATCATTGACAGAGCTTGATGACTTGTTACAGGTGATGAACCTTACATTTGGGATGGATATTGCTAAGTATAAATTAGACAAGGAATAATTTGCGATGAGACATAATAAAAAATTCAATCATTTAGGAAGAAAGAGCTCTCACCGTAAGGCAATGCTTGCCAATATGGCTTCTTCTCTTATTATGCATAAGAGAATTAAAACCACATTGGCTAAAGCTAAAGCATTGCGTATTTACGTAGAGCCTCTTATCACTAAAGCTAAGGACGACACTACTGCACAGCGAAGAGTTGTTTTTGCTCACCTTAATGATAAATACGCCGTTTCAGAGCTATTCAGAGAAGTAGCAGGAAAAGTTGGCGACAGACCAGGTGGTTATACCCGTATTTTAAAGTTGGGTAACCGTTTGGGTGATAATGCAGAAATGTGTTATATCGAGCTAGTTGATTATAACGAGAATATGTTATCAGCCAGTAAACCACAAGCAGAAAAGAAAACACGTCGTACACGTCGTAAAAAATCTACTGCTGAGGTTAGCGCTGAAGCTGCACCTAAAGATGCAGTGGAAAAGTCTACTGAGGTAGCTGCTGATACTAAAAAAGATGAGAAATCAACAGATATAACTTCTGAAGATGAGTCTAAAGAATAGTATAATAGATAGTTGTATTTATTTACTTTCTTAAAATATAAAGGATAATTGCCTCGTGCTGTTATCCTTTTTTTGTAAAATTGTAAACTCAATTTTTAAATAAGTCAAATTATGGGACAAATTTCAAATGTTCACGCTCGTGAGATTCTTGACTCTCGGGGAAATCCTACTATTGAAGTAGAAGTAACACTAGAAAGTGGTTTTGTTGGTCGTGCTGCAGTTCCTTCGGGAGCATCTACTGGTGAGCACGAAGCTCTTGAATTAAGAGACGGTGATAAAGGTCGTTATTTAGGTAAAGGTGTACAAAAAGCCGTTGCTAATGTTAACGATGTTATTGCTCCTGAATTAGTGGGTTATAGCGTTTTAGATCAGGTTGGTGTTGATACAAAAATGCTGGAACTTGATGGAACAAAAACAAAAAGTAAATTAGGCGCTAATGCTATTTTAGGTGTTTCTTTGGCCACTGCCAGAGCTGCTGCAGAATACCTAGGTATGCCTCTTTATCGTTATATTGGTGGTACAAATGCTTGTACTTTACCTGTTCCTATGATGAACATCATTAATGGTGGATCTCACTCAGATGCAACTATTGCTTTCCAAGAATTTATGATTCGCCCTATCGGTGCTCCAACTTTCAAAGAAGGTTTAAGAATGGGTGCTGAGGTGTTTCATGCGCTTGCTAAAGTACTTAAAGGTAAAGGTCTTTCTACTGCTGTAGGTGACGAAGGTGGTTTTGCTCCTATGTTAGGTGGTACTGAGGAAGCTATTGACTGCATCCTTACTGCTATTAAAAATGCCGGTTATAAGCCCGGACGTGCAGAAGATGGTGGTGATGTTTCTATTGCTATGGACTGTGCTTCTTCTGAGTTCTTTGTGGATGGAGTATACGATTATAGTAAATTTGAGCCTAATGGTGTAAAACGTACTTCTGAAGAACAGGCCGCTTACCTTGCAGATCTTGTTGCTAAATACCCTATCGATTCTATCGAAGATGGTATGGATGAAAATGACTGGAATGGTTGGGTTGCTCTAAATAATAAAATTGGTGATACTTGCCAGTTAGTTGGTGATGACTTATTTGTTACTAATGTTGATTACCTTAAAAAAGGTATTGAATTAGGAGCTGCTAACTCAATTTTGATTAAAGTAAACCAAATTGGTACTTTAACTGAAACATTAAATGCCATTGAAATGGCTCATAGAGCTGGCTATACCTCAGTTACTTCTCACCGTTCAGGTGAAACTGAAGATTCTACAATTGCTGATATTGCCGTGGCTACCAATAGTGGTCAAATTAAGACTGGTTCTTTGAGCCGTTCTGATCGTATGGCTAAATATAACCAATTGCTTCGTATTGAAGAAGAGTTAGGTGCAAGCGCTATTTATGGTTATTCTAAAGTGAAAAAAGCATAATTATAGCTTACCATATAAATTAGGAAGGGTACTCTTTGAGTACCCTTTTTTTATGTTTATACGTCACTTTTTGGTCAGCTTATTTTACTTTTTTGGTATTTTTTTAGGATTCAAAGTGCCGATTGTCACGGGCTAATGATTTTGTCTTTGAGATGATTGTGTTTATTGATAAGGTTTATTTTGTGAACAAATTTTATTAATTGATGTTTGCTTTGTATATTTAAAGGTATCAAATCGAAAATCATGGATTATATAAAGAAAAAACTCGTTGAAATAGCAGCCCCTAAGGCCGCAATGGTTAAAAAACTGGTAAAGGAACATGGTGATGTTAAAGTGCAGGATGTTTCTATGGCTCAGGTGTTGACTGGTATGAAAGGCGTCGTTAGCCTGATGACTTGTACCTCTAAACTGGATCCTGAGGAAGGAATTCGCTTCAGAGGGTATTCTATTCCTGAGCTTAAAGAGGTTTTACCTAAAATTCATGATGAAGGAGAACCATTACCTGAAGGTATCTTCTATTTAATGCTTACCGGAGAATTACCAACGGAGGAAGATGTACGTTATATTAGTGAGCAATGGGCTCAGAGAGCTCAGGGAATTCCAGCTCATGTTTATGATGTAATTGAGGCTTTGCCTAAAGATGCTCACCCAATGATTCAGTTTAACACTGCCATACTGGCTATGTCTACCGAATCGCAGTTCAGAAAGGCATATCTAGTAGGGATGGATAAAAAGGATTATTGGGATCCAACCTATGAAGGGGTGATGGATTTAATTTCTCGTTTACCTATTATTGCAGCTTATATTTATCGCAGAGTATTTCACCAGGGTGATCATATTGCTCCGGATCCAAGTTTAGATTGGGCTGGTAACCTGGCTCATATGATGGGACATGATAGTGAAGAGGTAAAACGTTTGATGCGCTTATATATGCTTATTCATTCCGATCACGAAGGGGGTAATGTTTCTGCCCATGCCACTCACCTGGTGGGATCTGCTCTTTCAAATCCCTATTACAGTTTTTCTGCAGGAATGAATGGTTTAGCCGGACCTTTGCATGGGATGGCGAATCAGGATGTTATGCATTGGCTTAATAAGATGAAAAGGGAAATAGGTTCGGATGATCCATCAGAGCAACAAATTAAACAGTACGCTCAGGATACTATAGAAAAAGGAAGGGTTATTCCCGGGTATGGTCACGCCGTTTTAAGAAGGACAGACCCTCGCTTTCAGGTACAACTTGATTTCGCTAATAAATATATTCCTGATGCTCCCTATATAAAGTTGGTAAATAAAATTTATAATGTAGTGCCTGATGTATTGGCCGCTACAGGCAAGGTTAAAAATCCTTGGCCTAATGTTGATGCTATATCTGGTTCGTTGCTGACTAGTTACGGAATAACAGAATTCCCTATTTATACTGTGTTATTTGGCGTTTCCAGATCCTTAGGTGTATTAACTCAGCTTATCTGGGATAGGTTATATGGATTGCCTATAGAAAGACCCAAATCGCAAAATTTGCAATGGTTTAAAACACAGGCCGGACTTTAATGATCTGCTT
>JBFHEL010000025.1:0-21277 GCA_041584155.1 Saccharicrinis sp. | reverse complement strand
AGAGGTTGATTTGGAAAATATGGCCCGCCAGGTGACTAAAAATCTTTATGTCCGTAAGATTATCGAAAATCAAAAGGCTGCTGTTTTAATAGTGAAGATTTGATTTTTTGTAGGTGGTATAGTCTTATAAAACAGCTATTACATAATGTGTGAGATAGCGGATCTTAATAAGGTTAATTAGTGTACAATAAATAATAAAAAAAGGAGCGAAAGGCTCCTTTTTTTTATTTTGCAGGTATATTCTTGAGTGTTTCAACCAGAAATTTCCAGAATTTTTCTACAGTTTCAATATTCACCTTCTCGTCAGGAGAATGAGGGAATCGTATGGTTGGTCCAAATGAAATCATATCCCAATTAGGATATGCGGCGCCCAAAATACCACATTCCAATCCGGCATGGATTCCTTTTATCTCAGGTGTTCTGCCAAATTCCTTACTGTAAATATCTTTCATAACCTGAAGTATCTCCGAATCAGGATTAGGTTTCCAACCCGGGTATTGTCCGTTGAATTCTACTTCGGCACCAGCTAGTCTGAATATGCTTTCTAGGGTAGATTCTACATCTTCCTTGGCTGAGTCAACAGAGCTGCGGATAAGGCACATGACTTTCGCTTTTCCGGCTTCCGATTTTACAATAGCCAGATTGAGTGATGTCTCTACTAAGCCGGCCATGCTATCGCTCATGCGAATTACTCCGTTAGGACATGCCTGAATGGCGTTTACTAAATCATCCTGAGCCATTTGATCCATCAGTGATGCAGGCATATCGCATTTTTCTGCAATCAATTTTAATCCCGGTTCAACGGCTGATAGTTCAGTCTTGTATATAGAAGCAAACTCTTCTACTGTTTCAGTAAATTCAATTACATTATTCGAAGGAACAGTAACTACGGCAAAAGCTTCGCGTGGAATAGCGTTTCTCAGGCTGCCTCCTTCTATTGAAGCTAACCGAACACCGTAGGCTGCAATAACTTCTTTAAGCAGACGGAATATCAATTTATTTGCATTGCCTCTACCTAAAATAATATCTATTCCTGAATGTCCACCTTTTAATCCGGTTAGCAATATCTTAAAGGCAACATGATTAGCTTCAGGGGTCACTCCTTTATAGTTAAATGTTAGGTTGGCATTTGAACCCCC
Source organism: Saccharicrinis sp. (assembly GCA_041584155.1). GTDB lineage: Bacteria > Bacteroidota > Bacteroidia > Bacteroidales > Marinilabiliaceae > Saccharicrinis. The sequence goes on along the minus strand of JBFHEL010000025.1, from coordinate 20,138 downwards.
AGCACATCCTACATATAGTTCACCTTCGTCCTCTGAGTCCAGGTTAATCAGAATATCAGCATCGGAGATGCCTGATTCTAAACCAAAAGCGCCTGTCATGCCGGTTTCTTCATCGATGGTAAATAACGCTTCAATAGGACCATGGGGGATATTTGTAGATTGCAAAATAGCCATGGCTGCAGCAACACCAATACCGTTATCAGCACCCAAAGTAGTACCATTGGCTTTTACCCATCCCTCTTCGATATGAGTTTCAATAGGATCTTTTTCAAAATCGTGTTGTTTATCGCTGTTCTTTTGTGGAACCATATCTATGTGACCCTGTAAAACCACTGTCTTTCGGTTCTCCATCCCTGCCGTAGCTGGTTTTTTTATTAATATGTTCCCTACCTTGTCAACTATGGTTTCCAGACCGTGCTTCTTGCCAAACTCTTCTACAAATTTAGCTGCTTTTTGTTCCTTTTTACTGGGGCGAGGTATTTGCGTTAAAGCATAAAAATTTTCCCATAATGAAATGGGTTGTAGTTTTACTATCTCGTTATTCATATATTGTTTTTTATAATGGTATATCTTATGTTTTTGTTCTTTGGTTTATAAACTGCAAACAGGCTTTTTTCATCTAAAATTTATCCAGTATTATTGATAATTAGATTTACATCAGTGTGAATGTAGCTGCTGATATTTTGGGGTTAATACATAATACCAATGCCTATGGATTACGCTCAACTTATTAAACTATAAATTGCTGTTGGCTAATTATGCTACGCTGTTTAAAAATTACTGATGACCAATTGAAATTAAAGCTCCTGTTGCTGGACAAAACTGCATTGTGACACCTTCTTTTTCAAGAATGGAGGCAGGCATAGATATGGTGTGCCCATATTGAGCCAGATCAATCTTCTTGGAAGCTATCTCCTGATTTTTGTCGATAATAGTTATTTTTACTGAGGATGGAATGCAATAAAAAAGACCATTTTTCATTGAATTTTTCACAGGCTCTGTATTTTTGTTTGTTAAAGCAGGATTGTTCAGGATATCCAGTTTGAAATAAATGGGTGTTCCAGTAATGTCCATGGCATCAATCAGTCCTTTTTGTTTAGAGAAACGGCAAAGAACATAGTTATTATAGCTGCTTAATGGATCAGGAGTAATTTCAATAGTTTCTTTTTGGGTAATGGTCTTCGTTTTACCCGTAAATAGAGAGATAAAGTCTTGTTCCAGCTTGTTTAATTCATCAAGGACTGTTTTATATGCTTCACCATCGGGTGGTAAATTTTCCAACTCGCCCGAAAGTAGGTCCGTTCTATTATTTCTGATTTTATAAATCATATTGGCAGCTTCCTGCGCCATAGCTGCGGTTGATGTTTTTAATAATAAATCTTCGTGAAGAGGGATTTTATCAAAATCAATATCTTCTATGGTAGGGATATAGCCTTCTTTTTTGTCTTTTGAAGGCGATGTGGGATGATAGCTGTTTGTGTTATTTATTCCTGCCAATATACCTTCGGGAGTAAGGTTAATCATAGATGCAGAGTTATTTCCACTTGAGAAAATACTATATCTGTTTTCTTCATCCGGAGTACCGGTGGTAGTCATTTTTACTCCTTTAAGTATCCACTCTTCACTATCTTCGGTTATCACGTTGTTCAGATTTAAAAAGCGTTGTGAATAGCGATAATAAGGACCGGCCTTTTTAATGACTTTTTCAGTCTCAATTTCTATTTTAACAACCGTTTTTGGTAAGGTATAGGTGAGGTTTTGTGATGTAGCATCGTTCAGTTCACTGGTTTTTTTAACTTCAATATCACTAAGGGCTTTTTTTTGAGCCTGTGCAGAAGATACGAGTAAAAAGAATGCAATAAGCGCGAATGTTAATTTTTTTAATAAATGCATTTTTATTGTTGTTTGATTTGTTTTGTGTTTATTTTATTGAACGCAGTTCCAAGCCGACTTATTATATCGGAGGCAATTAATGATTCCTCAGATTCATTACTTAGCGCCAGATCACCAGCCATACCATGAATATAAACACCTAGAATAGCAGCATCTTTTTCATTGTATCCCTGAGCCAGTAAGCCGAGGATAATACCCGTTAATACATCACCACTCCCTGCTGTAGCCATTCCTGGATTTCCGGTGGCGTTAAAGTAACAATTGCCATCAGGTAAGGCAATGACGGTATGGGCCCCTTTTAAAACAGTAATAACATCATAATGTTGACAAAATTGCTGTAAAATCGTCAATCTATCCATCTCGTTTTGCCACCCGCCCACTAATCTTTCAAATTCTTTAGGATGGGGTGTGAGGATAGTATTTTTAGCCAGTTTTATCATTAGAAACTTATTCTGACTCAGAATATTTAACCCATCAGCATCAATAACTAATTTTTGATCGCTTATTTTATCCAGCAGATCTTCAAAAGCTTTGGCACTGTTTTTTTTGGTGTCTAAACCTGGACCTATGCCTATGGCTTTATATGTTGATAGTTCTGGAAATTCAGTGAAAATAATTTCAGATCTGTCTATACTGGTCATGGCCTCAGGAACGGTGCTTTGCATAATTTGATATCCGAAATGAGGAATATGCGTAGTTAAAAGCCCTACTCCAGATTTAAGGCAGGCTTTAGAAGCTAATATGGCGGCACCCATTTTACCATAGCTTCCTGCAATTAAAAGCGCATGGCCGTAATTACCCTTATTACTGAATTTTTTTCTTTTTTTGCGTACTTCAACAATATGTGAATAATCAATCAGATTGTAATTGGTTGATTGTTGGTCAATACCTTCCTGCATTAATTGGATATCTATAATTTGCCATTCTCCTACAAAAGAAGCATTTTCAGGTAAAAGAAAAGATAACCTGGGCAGTTGAAAGGTCAAGGTGTAATCAGCTTTGATAATACCTTCTCTGTTTTTGCTGATGGTATCGTAATTAGCAAACAATCCGGAAGGGATATCAATGGAAATGACGATGTTGGGTAGCTGGTTTATTTTTGAGATGACCTGGCGGGCAAGTCCTTCTGTTTTTCTGTTTAAGCCGGAACCGAGAATAGCATCTATTACAATGGTATCTGGATGAATACTGTCAAAAGGGATTTGTTCAACATGCTCTATCTCATGTACAATCTCCGGTTTGATTCCCTTTAATCTATCCAGGTAGGTTTGGGCATCAGCAGAACGCTTGCTGCTAAGTGCAGGAATATAAACAGTAACCTGCCTTTGTTTCTGATTTAACAAACGAGCTATAGCCAAGCCGTCCCCTCCATTATTGCCCGGACCACAGAAAATGCAGTAGGGGCCATCGGGGAATTGTTGTTGTATCCAATGGCAAACTTTTCGTGAAGCTCGTTCCATTAAATCAATGGAGGGTATAGGTTCATTATTTATGGTAAATAAATCAACCTCCCTTATTTGCTCTGGGGTTAATATCTTCACTGGTTATAAAAAATTAAGTTAACATCCTAAAAAAACACAAAATGATTATTAACATGAGAAAAAGCACTATATTGGCAGCTCATTTTTTTTATTTTTGTACATTAATTACAAATATAAGTAACAATTGTTCTTAAAGCGTAATATTTTAAAAACTTAAATATTTATTATAGGATGAGTAATCAGGATAAAGCATTTTTTGGACATCCAATGGGATTGTCCTCTCTTTTTGCCACTGAAATGTGGGAGCGGTTTAGTTATTATGGGATGAGGGCACTTTTAGTGTATTTCTTAACAGATACCCTGATTGGTGGGGGATTCGGAATGGAAGAGTTGGATGCCTTTACTATATATGGTATTTTTACCGGATTAGTTTATGTAACTCCCATTATTGGAGGGGTGCTGGCTGATAAAATATTAGGTCAGCGTAAAGCTATCTATATTGGAGGACTGACCATGGCTTTAGGCCAATTACTACTTTCGTATTCAGCAATGTCTGTTTCTGCAGGTCTGGAGCATCGTCAAATGATCTTTTTTATTGGGTTGGGAGTACTGATTTTAGGTAATGGTTTCTTTAAACCCAATATTTCTACCATGGTAGGAGAGCTATATGATAATACTGATCCAAGAAAAGATGGCGGTTTTACTATCTTTTATATGGGAATTAACATCGGAGCTGGTATCTCTCCCCTAATCGCAGGAAAATTAGGTGAGCAGGTGGCCTGGGAATATGGGTTTATGGCAGCAGGAGTTGGTATGATTATAGGTACTTTTTGGTTTTTTATGCGTAGCCATACATTGGGTACAATAGGTATGCCTCCAGCTGTAAAATTAGAAAGAAAAAGGTTGATTGCTAAAGACTGGGTGAGTATAATGGCCTATTCTGTATCTATTGTTTTAATAGTACTGGGCTTTATTTTTGGCTGGAGTTTATTGTCTGAGACTGTTTCTAATACATTGATAGGACTGGCGGCTATTGGAGGACTGATTTATCTTGGATTTAGTATTTTTAAGGGTACTAATGGTAAGACAGAGTGGAGCAGAGTAGGTGTTATTCTGGTGTTGGCTTTGTTTAATATCTTCTTTTGGGCAGGGTTTGAACAAGCAGGTACTACCTTCAGTATATTTGCAAGAGATAATACCGATAGAATGATCGGGGGTTTTGAAATACCGGCAAGTTGGTTTCAGAGTATTAATGCAGTATTTATTGTACTGTTTGCACCTATTTTTACTGTACTTTGGGCTAAGCTGGATAAGGTAAAACTAAACCCCAACACGCCTATGAAATTTGTTTGGGGGATGGTGTTGTTAGGTTTGGGTTTTGTAATTATGGCCTTTGGCTCAGAACGCTCAGAGCATCAATTAGTGAGTCCGCTGTGGTTAGTAATGGTATTTATGGTTCATACTTTTGGTGAGCTTTGCTTATCGCCTATCGGGTTATCAATGGTAACCAAGTTATCTCCAGCAAAGTTGGTTTCTACTATGATGGGTGTTTGGATGGGTAGTTTTGCTGCAGGTAACTTTGTGGCATCACAAATGAAAGCAATTTCAATGAAGTTAGAAGCAGCATTAGATACCAGTATCCCTGTTTTTTGGTTTATTGCTATTCAGTCGTTTATTGCAGCTGCAATACTATTAACATTGACCCCTTGGTTAAAGAAAATGATGCACGGAATTAAATAGTGCTAACGAAAAGATATATACAAAAGCCCGGTAATTAGTTATCGGGCTTTTTTGTTTCTGATGTAATCATGATTAATATACGTTTTGTTTATTACTTTAATAAATGTAGTTGTTTCTATTTTACTTATTAACTGCTATAAATTTCCTGATTTATATTGAATTAGTTCTTCTTCTAAAGTGGGCTTTTGCTTGACAATTTGATGGTATTTGAGTAACTTGATACTTATTTAATGTCTTGTTTATATTTGACAAAGAGCGTTAAATAACGGCAATGAAAAACATTCTGCAATAGAGTGCAGGTTTTAATTCCTGATGGTTGTATGAATGAGTCTTACAGGTTTAATGGCTTAACTTAATAAGTGGTGAGATTTTAAAAAAAGAAGGTCATGAAAGCAATTAGCATGAATGAATTTTTAAAAATGTCGCTTAGTTATATATTAAGATGTATAATACAGCGTAAGAAGATGGAAAAGAAAGAAGATGAGATGCTCAATAGATTTTGGCATTGGCTTCGCCCAAGGTTTATTGAAGAAATACCCGAAACAAAACATCAGTTTAACCAGGAAGATCTGGAAATTAAATTAGAACAAAGGTTGGAAGAATTAATTAAAGATGAGCGTTTCTTTAGTGAAATGATGAATTGGTTGGATAAACTAACAAAAACAAATATCAGGGGTAAAGAGCTTATACATAAAGATATTTGGCATGCCAAGGTTATTAGTGTGGGCGAAAGAGAATATTATCCTGGTGATATTATTGATAGTAAAGACATTGTTGGTAGTGTTTAGTTTAAGGAGGTATTTGGAGTATAATAAATACTAAACTTAAGCTATTGGGTTTTAAATTGATCGCACATATATTTGAATTATTGGGTTAGTTAGTAGAATCGGTTTGTAGTTCTGCTCTAAAAAGATTCAAGGTTGTAGGCGGTGTGGTAGTGTATTGTGTTTTATTTAGTTGATAGAGGTAAGGGATAATGGCCTGAAGTATTTGCTCTATTGGACTGGGGTTTTAGGGATGATATGTTTGCTTTTGTAAGAAAACAATAATTCGGAGGGGGTTAGAAAGGAAAAATCCTAATTTTAGTATGTGTATAGTTTCAAAAACAGGGAATATGTTTATTTTTGGCATAATTTAAACACTACTTCCTCTTGAAATGCAAATAAAATACTTTTCTTTATTGATTATGCTATTCTTATTACCTATGGTTTTTTGGGCTCAAATTAAACCAGAAGTAAAGGAAACGGTTGATTCTTATCAGAATGAAATTGATAAGGTGGGATTGTTGGCTGCCAGAATAAATAAGGATTTTAGTGATGATTTGGATAAAGTGGGTGCAATTTATTATTGGATTGCAAACAACATCAAATACGATATAAAAAGTTATTACTCTAAAAAGAAAAAATACGCTTATCATTTTAAGTATAAAACTCAGGAGGAGAAGAAATATAAAATACAGAAAGCTGACAATAAGCTTGTCGCTTCAACATTTAGGAAAAAGAAAGGCTCTTCTAAGGGGTTTGCTAGTTTGTTTAAAAAAATATGCAATAATGCAGGAATAGCTTGCGAGGTAATACCGGGTACGTATAAATCAAATTTTAAATATATCGGACGAAAGTCTGGTAGTGTTAATCATTATTGGAATGCGGTAAAAATTAGTGGAGCATGGCATCTGGTTGATGTAGTTTATGGAGCTGGCCGTATAAATGATAAAAGTAAAAGATTCGAACAGGCTTATAATGAAATGTGGTTTTTAGCCTCTCCAGAAAACTTTTTCTTAAACCATTATCCAGCTAAAACAGAGTGGTTGTTTATTGATAGAACAAAAGAGGATTTCGCTCTTCAGCCTCTTTTCTATTCGGATGATATTGGTTCCGGTTTTAAACTTATTGCTCCTGAGCAGGGTGAGATAAGGAGTGTGTTGGATCATAAAATACGGATTGCTCTGTATGTGGAAAATGATATAGATTATACTGGTTTTTCATATTCATTCTTCAGCGGTGAGGATAGCGATAAAATTATTCCTTCCGTCCAGGATAAAATGTTATGGCTTGACATTCCATATGGTAGCCGTAAATCTGATTATCTGACTATTTATTATAAAAATAAACCTCTTGTTACCTATAAGATTAAGCTTTCCCGATAGGTTTGAAAGTCTTTTTAACTATTGCACTTTGTGGTTCTTGTTTAGATCGATTATCTAAAAATGTGATCAAATAGAAAAAATTATTTTTTTTCTATAGAATAAAAGTATACATTTACGTTAACCATATGGTTAAACCATTTGGTTAATTTATGTACTAATGTTAACCATTTGGTTAAAAACAGCAAAATGAAAAACAAATCAGTAGAAACGCAAGCGCTTATTTTAAAGGTGGCAAAATCTGTTTTTGCACAGAAGGGTTATGCAGGGGCGCGCATGCAAGAGATTGCAGATGAAGCAGGAATTAATAAGGCATTGTTGCATTATTATTATAGAAGTAAAGAAAAGCTGTTTGAGCAGGTATTTGAAGAAGCTGTTCAGAAGTTAATCAGGCCTATAGGCGTTTTTTTAGCCGACGATTCGGCTTTATTTCAAAAAATAAGAAAGTTATGTCATCATTATTATTCAGTCCTGTCTGAATTTCCGTTTATTCCCAATTTTGTAATCAATGAGCTAAGTGTTGATCCTGATCGCTTAATGACAATGATACAATCAGTAGGTTTGTCAGAAGGAAAAGAAACTACTGTAAAACAGATCGATCAATGTATTAAGCGGGGAGAAATACGAGACATTGACCCTAATGAGCTGATATGGAATATAATGTGTTTGTGTGTTTTTCCTTTTTTGAGTAAACCTATTGCCTCAAATATATTATATAAGAATGTGGATGTTGACCAAGTGTTGAAGAACCGTTCCGATAAGGTTGCTGATTTTATTATTGAATCGATAAGAATATAATTTTTAAGTAATGAGAAATATACTGATAAAGTATGGAGAGTTGATGTTTCTGTTCGTCCTTCTTTCTGTGTCTGTTTATGGGTATGGCCAGGATGAAGAGTTAAGTCTGGATCAATGTCAAGAGGAGGTTCGTAAAAATTATCCCTTGATAAAAGGCAAGGAGATACTGAGACAGACTTCACAGCTTAATGTAGAGAACTTGAGAGTATTGTATTTGCCAAAACTTTTTGTTAATGGTAAGATGAGTTACCAATCAGATGCAACAGGCGTTTCAATACCGGGTCTGGTAAGTGCCCAGGCACCTAAAGATCAGTATGCTTTAAATGTGGATGTTGAACAGTTAATCTACGATGGAGGGAAAACACAAAACAGAGTAAAACTCGAAACGCTTGCTTCAGAAGTGGAGATTCAAGGTGTTGATATACAGATGTATCAAATGAACGAAAGGGTTAATACTGCCTATTTTAACATACTCCTTTTACGAAAAAGCAGGCTTGTGCTTGTGGAGAAAAAGAATGTGGTGCAATCGCGACTAAAACAGATAAGGTCTTCTGTTGAAAATGGAATGATGTTGCTCGCTAATCAGAAAATATTAGAGGCGGAGTTATTGCTCATAGAACAGGAGCAGGATGAATTAAATGCGGCAGAAGAATCTGTTTTAAGTGTTTTGTCGGAGTTGATGGGCAGGGAGCTGGATCAGTCAGTTCAATTACGGGAATTTTCAGTGGAAGAAGAATTTCTTTCTCAGCAAAGTAGTGATAATAAACGACCGGAGTATGCTTGGTATGCCAGCCAAAAGCAAGTGTTGGATGAACAAAGTCAGTTAGTGAAAAAAGAAAGGTATCCTCTGGTTACCGGATTTGGACAAATGGGGTATGGCAATCCGGGTTATAACCAGATGACTGATGAATTTGATACTTATTATATGCTCGGTTTTAAAGTGTCATGGAATATCTTTGACTGGAGACAGAATGCCAGGAAGAGAAAAGAAATTAGCTTGCAAAAAGATTTAGTGCAAACCCATGAGATGAGCTTTATAAAAAATCAGAACATTGAGTTGCGTAATGCACTTAGTGATATTAAAAAAGTAAAATTACAGCTCCAAAAAGATGATGCAATCATTGAATTGCAACAATTTATAACGGGAAATTCAGCTTCACAACTGGATAATGGGGTAATTACATCAAGCGATTATTTGAATGATCTGAATAAAGAAATTCAGGCGAAACTAAATAAACAATATCATTTTATTCAGTTACAACAATCATTAGCTGAGTATAAACGAATAAAAGGAATTTAAATAAAATAGTGCAGAAATGAATATAAAAAAAGTAATAGGTATATCAGCATGTGTATTGATTTTGTTTGGTGCTTGTAGTGGAGGTAAGCAAGAATCAGATGCATATGGAAATTTTGAGGCCGTTGATTATGTCATTGCTGCAGAAAATAGTGGCAAGCTGGTATTTTTAGATCTGGAGGAAGGTGAGGTATTTGATACGATAACCAGAGTAGGTGTGATTGATACCACTCAGCTTTTTCTTCAAAGAGAACAACTGCGTTCAAAAAGAAAATCAATAGCTTCGGGAATCAATAATATCCTTTCCAGAATAGCTGTTTATGAGGAACAACAATCTTTATTGTATAAAGATAAAGCAAGGATTCATAAAATGTATAAGGATGGGGCTGCTACACAAAAAGAGGTAGATGATGTTGATGGAAATGTCCTGGTGATACAGAAACAAATTCAGGCTGTAAAAACAGAAAATATGCAGGTTTTAGCCGAATTAGAGAGCATGGATTATCAGATAAAGGCCTTGAATGATTTGATACAAAAAAGTGTCATCTTTATTCCTGAACCGGCTACCGTATTGGAAAAATATAGAGAAGCGTATGAAATGGTGACGGTAGGTACTCCATTGTTTAAGTTAGCAGATATGAGTTCCCTTGATTTACGTGTATATGTTGATGGAACTCAGTTACATCAAATTAAAACAGGACAAAAAGTAGATGTGTTTATTGATGATAGTGCAAAGGATAATCAGTTGTTAGAAGGAGATGTTATATGGATTTCATCACAATCAGAATTTACCCCTAAAATAGTTCAGACCAAGGAGGAACGCGTTAAACTGGTTTATGCCGTTAAGGTAAGGGTGAAAAATGATGGTCGGTTAAAGATTGGTATGCCCGGTGAAATCAGAATCAGGTAGCTTATGGATGCTAAAGTTATAATAAAAAACCTTTCGAAGAATTATGGTGATGTAGAGGCTGTTAAGTTCGTTAATCTGGAAATTGAGGAAGGTGAATTGTTTGGATTGATCGGACCGGATGGGGCAGGTAAAACCACACTTTTTCGTATCCTAACCACTCTCCTAATTCCTAAATCAGGCAGCGTTTCAATGTGCGGATTTGATGTGGTGAATGAGTACAAGCAAATTCGAAATATATTGGGATATATGCCGGGTAGGTTTTCTCTTTATCAGGATTTAAGTGTTATTGAAAACTTAAATTTCTTTGCGACTGTCTTCAATACCCGGATTGAGGATAATATGGATATGATACAGGATATCTGGCTACAGATTGAGCCATTTAAAAATAGGTTGGCAGGGAAGTTATCCGGGGGTATGAAACAGAAACTGGCCTTGTGCTGTGCTTTGATCCATCAGCCCAAAATTTTGTTACTCGACGAACCCACAACAGGTGTGGATGCCGTTTCTCGAAATGAATTTTGGCAGATGTTGAGGGGTTTAAAGAAAAAAGGAATCACAATTATTGTGGCTACCCCTTATATGGATGAAGCGGTATTGTGCGAAAGAGTGGCCTTGATGCAAAATGGACACGTGCTAAAAGTGGATACGCCTCAGGGAATTGTTGATGATTTTACTAAAGATTTATATGCACTCAAAGGAGATGATAGTTATCAATTGTTATTGGATCTGAGATCTTATACGCATGCCCATTCGGTATTTCCTTTCGGACAAACCGTTCATTATACTGATGATCGGGATGGTTTTTCTATAGCTGAACTGGAAGATTATTTGAAAGGTAAAGGACAGAAGGGAATTGTGATCAATAAAATTGAACCGGGAATTGAGGATTGTTTTATGGCTTTAAGTGAGTAAAATTAGCAGAGGATGAAAGAGAAAGTAATTTCGGTAAAAAATATGGTCAAAAAGTTCGGTGATTTTATTGCAAATGATAAGCTGACTTTTGATGTTTATAAGGGGGAGATATTTGGATTTTTAGGTGCCAATGGAGCAGGAAAAACTACTGCAATGAAAATTCTATGCGGTCTTTCATATCCTACCTCGGGAGAAATAAATGTGGCCGGTTTGGATGTGTATACTAAGAGAGAAGAACTAAAGCGAAGTATTGGCTATATGAGCCAGAAATTTTCTCTCTATGAAGATCTTACGGTATACGAAAACATACGCTTTTATGGGGGTATTTATGGATTGTCAAAATCAGCAATTGATCATAAGTCGGATGAGTTATTGAAGAAACTAGATTTACTGCATGTAAGAAATAAACGTATTGGTGAACTTCCGTTGGGGTGGAAACAGAAACTGGCTTTTTCAGTGGCTATAATTCATGACCCGGATATTGTTTTTTTAGATGAGCCAACAGGAGGGGTTGACCCTGTTACCCGCAGGCAATTTTGGGATTTAATCTACGAGGCTTCGCGTAATGGATTAACCATATTTGTCACAACACATTATATGGATGAGGCTGAGTATTGTGATCGTATTTCAATAATGGTAGACGGCCATATTGAGGCACTGGATACGCCTGATGGGCTAAAAAAAAGGTATGAAGCAACAGATATGAATACCGTATTTCTGTATTTGGCCCGTAAAAGTAATTATACAGAATAACAGTAAGTATTTATAGGTTCTTCAACTTTGTGTTTTATATGAATTTTAAACAGATTGAAATGACCATGAGAACTTCTTCTCTCACAATCTATACCGCCTAAGCGGGAAGAGGGTGATTATCCCAGTGCGTTTTCCCGAAAAAATGCTGGGCAGGCTATATGACAACTTAGCGACAAATTGTAGAGTATATGAAACGATTTTTTGGATTTGTGAAAAAAGAATTCTATCACATATTTCGTGATAAAAGATCTATGTTGATTTTATTTGGAATGCCTATTGTTCAGGTGTTGCTATTTGGTTATGTTATTACCAATGAGTTAACAAACGTAAATATCGCTGTACTGGATCATGCGAAAGATGATTTTTCTACTGAAATTATAAATAAAATAACCTCCTCGGGCTATTTTAACCTGGTGAAAAATCTTGATAGGATAGCACAGGTAGATGAAGAATTTAGAAAGGGGCAGATTAAAGCGGTATTGATTTTTGAGCCGGATTTCGGTAAAAAGCTTATTAAAGAAGCTAGTGGCTCGGTGCAGATTTTAACAGATGCTTCTGACCCTAATGTGGCTAATCTGGAAGTAAATTATTTACAGGGGATTCTTAAAAACTATCAAATCGAAATAAATTTGGCTAATCAAATTCCATACCTCATTCAGTCACAAACCAGAATGTATTTTAATCCCGGCTTGAGGAGTGTTTTTATGTTTGTTCCGGGTATTATGGCAACTATCCTGATGCTGGTATCAGCGATGATGACCTCTATTTCTATAGCACGAGAAAAGGAATTGGGGACAATGGAGATATTATTGGTGTCTCCTCTTCAACCCTTGCAGATTATTTTAGGCAAAGTAGCACCTTATCTGGCTTTGTCTATTATTAATGCACTGGTAATAATTGGGATGGGATATTTTGTTTTTGGAGTTCCGGTATTAGGAAGTTTTATTTTGTTAATGCTCGAAACCATCTTATTTATTTTTATGGCCTTGTCGCTTGGTATTTTTATCTCAACCGTCTCAAACAGTCAGCAGGTGGCCATGATGATCTCCATGTTTGCCTTAATGCTGCCTACAATATTGTTATCAGGTTTTATTTTTCCTATCCGTAATATGCCGTTGCCATTACAATTACTGTGTAATATTATTCCATCCCGCTGGTTTATTGTAATTCTTAAAAACATTATGTTGAAAGGAGTAGGCCTTGAATTTATATGGAAAGAAACTATGGTCATTTTTGGGATGACCGCTTTTTTTATTGGATTAAGTGTGAAGAGGTTTAAGATTAGATTAGAATAAAGAATTGTAGAGCTGGTCATTTGTTGATACTGATGAGGATAATAGGGGTTTGGTTTTGTTACTAACACGGTTGTAGTACAATACTATAATTCCTAACATCAATTTAAAATGCTAATAGGGAAAATATGCGAATCATAAAATATATTTTACAAAAAGAGTTTTTGCAAATATTCAGAAATAAGAGCATGTTGCCCATTATTTTAGTATTGCCTATTATTCAGCTTTGTATCCTTGTTTTTTCGGCAACCTACGAAATGAAGAATACTAATTTGTTTGTTGTGGATCGTGACTTATCAAATCATTCACGGCAAATTGTAAGCAAATTTAACAGCTCCCCGTTTTTTTCTGTGAAAAACGTCGGTTTTTCGCTAAAGGAGGCAGAAAAAGAGTTGTATAAGGATCGTGCTGATGCGATTGTTGTTTTTGACAATGGTTTTGGAAAGGCCATAGACAATCATCAGCCGACTTCGGTTCAAATATTAGTTAGTGCTATAGATGCCAGTGCAGCCAGTTTATATGATGTTTATATTCGTGGGGTTGTAGAGGATTATAATTCGAATATCCTATTGGAAACAAAAAATAGCGATCAATCAGGTACTAGCCTCGAAATTCAGAGTACTTATTCGCATTTGTTTAATCCGCAGATGGAATACATCCCTTATATGCTTCCGGGAATATTAGTTTTATTAGTTACTGTAATAGGCTTATTCTTATCGGCAATGAATGTGGTCCGCGAAAAAGAAATTGGTACTATTGAACAAATTAATGTTACACCAATAAAAAAATATCAATTTTTAATTGGCAAATTAATTCCTTTTTTGGTGATAGGTTTCTTTGAATTAGGGGTTGGCCTGCTATTGGCTGCTTTCGTATTTAAAATTCCTCTTTTGGGTTCAGTATTTTTAATTTATCTGGTTGCGTTTGTTTACCTCTTAACTATTTTGGGTATGGGACTTCTTATTTCCACACAAACAGAAACACAACAGCAAGCAATGTTTATTGCCTGGTTTTTGATGGTTATATTTATTATGATGTGTGGTTTATTTACCCCCGTTGAAAGCATGCCTCAATGGGGGCAGAAGTTGAATTTAGTGAATCCGGTAGCTTATTTTATTCGAATAATAAGGATGATCATGTTAAAAGGATCGGGTTTTATGGATGTCAGTAAAGATCTGGGGATTCTTACTTTGTATTCGCTTGGTATGATAAGCTTTGCAGTAAACCGATATCGTAAAGTGGCTTAGTTTGTTTATTCGTAGAATATTCACTTTATGTTTATATTCTACGAATGAGTTATTGGTTTATTCTAATTCAACTCAAAATGGTAAGTAATTGTACCTTTTTGAAAAGCTGCAGCATTGGGGTCGGAGTTAAATTTTGCTTTTTTGGCTGCATCAATAGCTGCTTTTTTTAGGGTAGAATTTTGTGTAGTTGATCCCTTAAGCTGGTATTCGGCACTCACTACCTGACCGTATTTATCCACAGTTATCTGTACCACAACAATACCTTCTTCCTGAATGCTGTAGCTTGGATTTGGAAATGAACCTACCAGGGATCGTCCTGTTAAGTCAAAGCCGGAACCTGAATTGCCCAATCCGCTTCCTGAACGGTTTTTACTGTTAGGGTCACCGGTTACATATCCTTGATTGCCAGATCCTCCTGCTTCACCCTCTGAAGAGCTGTTGTTGTTTGTTTTACCAAAGGCACTACCTACCTTATTACGAGCCTCATCGGCTATGCGTTGCTGTTCTTCACGTTTTTTGCGTTCTTCTTCGGCTTTACGTTGTTTTTCCAGTTCAGCCTGGCGTTTTGCTTCAGCCTCTGCCTTAGCTACTCGTTCAGCCTCCTCTTTTTCTTTACGTTCTTTTTCTTCCAGAATCTTTTTTTCAGCCGCTTCCTGTTGTTTTTTTAATTTATCTTCTTTCTCTTTCTTTTTTTGCTCGGCACTTTTTATCTCTGGTGCCTCATCAAAATCCTGTGTCTTTACCGATTCTTCAGCTTTAGGAGCCGTGTTTTCCTTGGGTTTGGATGCAGGAGGTGGTGTCTGTGTTTCAACAGGAGGTGTAGCAGCTGATTTGGGAGGTTCTATTTCTCCTAAACCGGTGCTTACATTACCAAGGTTAACTAATATGCCTTCTTCCTCTTGAGGGAGAGTTTTTAATCCGAAAAATACAAGCAAAACCAATACCAGTATATGAAATATAACTGATCCGACTACACCTTGTTTATTATATTTTTTTTGCATAATAAATTGAGCTTTGCTGTTTTACTTACTTGGGTTGCGTGGCCAATATTAGTTTATATTTATTGCGAATAGCAATATCTCTTATCTTCTTTACAATAGAAAAAGGAACAGATTCATCAACATGTAATGCGATATAGGTTTCTGGCTCTGCGTTCATAATCTCCTTTAGGCGGGATTCTATTTTCCAGAATGAAATCTCATCTCCTTCAATATAGTATTTTAGGTCTTTGGTTACTGAAATGGTAGTGTTGGGCTTGGCGGATACCTGATGGTCACTTTTGGGCAGCGTGAGTTCATTGTTGGCAACAGGGGTCACTAATGTTGATGTAATCATAAAAAATATCAATAACAGAAACACGATGTCGGTCATGCTCGACATACTAAATCCTGAATCAACTTTGCTTCTTTTTTTTAAGCCCATTTTATATGGTTTGAAAGTTTATAAAATGTATAAAGCTTCAGTTAGGTATCTTGCTGCTTTATAATTTAACGCCGTTATTTATATTAATACAACTTTAATGCCATGCGATTCTGCAATATCCAGTAGTTTGGCTACCTGACCGGTTGGCGCCTTTGTATCTGTACTTAATTTGATAAATGTCCGGTCTGAACTTTTAAATGCTTTTAATAATTCACGCTCTAAAGCATCTTCAGATATCCTTTTATTACCTACATAAAAATTTCCATCAGAACTCACCCTGGCATTAATGAAATTTTCTATTATTACCTTTTGGGTGGCTTGCTTAGGGATGAGTAGTTTTATGGCATTGGGATGAACCATGGTTGAGGTTATCATAAAGAAAATAAGCAACAGAAAAACAATGTCGGTCATGCTCGACATGTTAAAACTTGCACTTACTTTGGATCTTTTTTTTAAGGCCATGAAATGAGTTTAATGTTTGTAAAGTAATAAAGTTTATAAAGTTGAATGTTTAAGTTAATCTGTTTCTTTTTTTACATTTAAAACTTTCAACCTTTTTACCTATAACTAGTTTAAGCTGCAGGTTCATTTAATAAATCCATAAACTCCATAGTGCGTGCTTCTAATTTGAATACAACCTTTTCTACTCTGGCTACCAAAAAGTTATAGGCGAAATAAGCAATGATACCTACTACCAATCCGGTAACAGTAGTCACCATAGCGGTATAAATTCCTGATGAAAGCAGACCAACATCTATATTGTTTCCAGCATTAGCCATATCAAAAAAAGCTTTAATCATACCTATAACTGTACCTAAAAACCCAATCATAGGTGCACCACCTGAAACAGTAGCTAATGTAGGAAGACCTTTTTCCAGACGACTAATTTCGAGGTTACCCACATTTTCGATGGCTGTATTTACATCCTGTAACGGACGACCAATTCGACTTATTCCTTTTTCAATCATCCGGCTTACGGGATTATCTACTTGCTGGCATAATGAATAGGCTGAGTCTATTTTTCCATCATGGATATATTCTTTTATTTTATTCATAAAGCTTAAATCTTCTGTCGCAGCTTTATGAATGGCAAAATATCTTTCAAAGAAGATGTAGACGGCCACAAATGATAAAAGAACCAGAGGAATCATAATCCATCCACCTTTAATGGCCATATCAATATAATTCATCTGTTTTTCAGCCATCTCTGCAGCCACTTCTGCAGTTTCGGTACTTGTTTGTATTAATAAAAACGGGTTCATGAATATGAGGTATTAAAATTTTAAGTGTAAAAATATAAATAGTTTATGAATGAAAAACGTTTAGGGTACGATAAAAGTATAAAATAGTTGGTAGTTTTTATTTTTAGTCTTCTGTTTCCAATTTTCTGTTACGATTTTAAAGTCATCCTTAGTTTTCTGCTCGCTATCTTTCTGCAGCAATTAATTTTATTTGGGGAGGATGTTGCTATGTTGCAATAGCTCACCAGTGAGTATTTATTGCCGGTTATTGACAGTTCTTTTATCATCTTCGATAGAAATTTCTTTTTCTCTTTTTGCTTTTCCGGTAATCCAATTCCAATATTTTCTTACCAGTTCGCCAACGGTATTAAATTCCTCCTGGTACGAAATACCAACGCCCTGCGTGGTGGGGGAATCGGTGTAGCTGTAATCATCATTACTGTGGGTGTAAACTTTTGCTCTTAGGCTGCCTGATCGGTTTAATTTAACTGCCAAATCAAAATCTCCTACAATATTATTGGTATTACTGGATGTGGAGGTGCTACTGTAACCGCCATATTCTACATTGCCGTTTAATGTTACCCGATTGTTAAATATTTGTGTAGAAAGTGCTACATCTATTTGTTCGCTAGTGATTTCATCCTCAGGAATGTAGCTGAGATCCACGTCCAAATCGTTACTCATTTTCGAAAGCCAGTTACTTAGAGTTCTGGATAGCATTTCAGAGGTAGTAGTTAAAGCTGCATTGTTCATTTGGTTACTGCTGGTTGAACTGCTACTTGAGCTATATTCTGTGGTATAAAATTTATTTAATATTAGAAGCGACAATACCTGCCTGTTTAATTCTTCTTCTGAACTAATGGCGTCTTCAATTAGGTTTTGTGTTGATTCTTCCATGGTAGGAGCCGAGATGTCGAACTCTATGGTAGGTTGCGACAGATTACCACTTAAAATCAGATCGCAATAAATAGGAATTCTTCGGTACACATCCGTTGATTCACTTGATTCATCACTTAGTTCCCCAACTAAAGGTTGGATGGATGTTTTTAATTTATAGGTAGCGGTAAGATCTATTTGTGCATCATAGGGGTTGCCTTCCCAAACAACTGTACCACCTCTATTAATATCAAATCTTTTGTTTACCACTTTTTCGAGGGTGAATAAATAATCTCCTTTTTCTGCAGTATAATTACCATAGAAACTAACATCTCCTTCCTTGTCAATTTGTATTTGAAGGTTTCCATGTCCGGTAGTTTTTAATATATCGCCTACTGTTGGGTCAAAAATGACCTGAACCTGGGCATCAGGGGTAATCTCAACTCCCATATTTAATTTAAAACTGGGTAAATTAATGTTATATTCATTGTTGTGCGTAGTATTATCTACCTCGAAAATGGTGTCTGATGGATTAATAAACTGAATAAAGTTATAATCAAGAGATTCTTGCTTGTCAGAAATAGGAATGTAAAACTTTGTGTTTGCTTCTGTTTTTACATTGATGTCAATAAAAAGGTCATTTGATATGCCTGTAACCGACAAGTCTCCAGTGCCGTATACCAGACCATAATATAAAGGATTGTCCTGTTCTTTAGTATGTAACAACTCCATATTATTTGCCATAACATATAAGTCATAGCTCATGTCGGTGAAGTTATCATGTAGTATGTTTCCGCTGAATGTTCCCTTTTTACCATGGGTGTCGGTAAGTGTCATGTTTTTGAATATCAGGGAGTCGGAAGTCAATCGAATACTATCTTCCAGAAAGTAGGAAGATTTTAATAAATCAATATCAAATTTAGTTTTATTTATATTGAGGTCAGCATTTAAATAGAATTTGTCATTTCTGTTTTTTATATTGGCCTTACCTGATGCTGAACCTTTAAAGTTTTGAGCAATATTACTTAAATAAAGGTTTAAAAAACCGACGGGGAGGCTATCTAATTGCATATCAAAATTATAATCCCTGCTCTGGGGTATAAAATATCCGTTTCCAAGTATGGTGTTGATACTGTCTCTTTTGGAGGAGGCACTCAATTCTATCGCTTTTTTCTCCTGATTCCAGGTTGATTCAAGAGCCAGGTTGCCAAGTTTTTCTTCGTTTATTCTCAAATCGTTAATGAGTATATTGCTGGTTATAACGGGGTTTTTGGTGCTTTGCTCGAAATTAATGTTCCCATTCAGTAAGCCGTCTATTGATAGGCGGTTTATATTGAGGAAGTTGCTGGCCTCTTTTAAGTTAATATTTTGAAAGTAGGCAGATAGATTATTGTCATTATCATTATATATTGATCCATTAATGTTTATTTCCTGATTTAGATGCGAAATTCTAAAAGCTTTTACGCTCATTCCTTCTCGGTTAATAGAAATGTGTGAATTTTGAATATGCCAGGTGGAGTCATTCATAATAATGGATGATGGTAATAGATTTATGTTTGTAAACAGTCTGTTATCAAGTCCTTTATTGAATTTTGTTTCGGTATAAATAGCTCCGCTATTGGTTATCTCATCCCAGTTATTCCAAAACATATTAACTTTCATGGAGTCATTTCTGGCTTGTTCCGAAAGGGTAAAGTTGTACAAGGGTAAAATACCCCCCATAATTACTTTTTCACTCCTTATCTCTGCATTTAAACTTTGGTTATGGGTATTCAGATTCAGGGAAACATCGTTGCCATGAAATGCTTTATATTTTAATTCGTCCAGTTCACCTGATATGGTTAGGATATTGTTTTGACTATCCATATTCCCCCTGATAAAACTATTGTCGGAGATAATAATATCAGGGTCTATAATATTAATTAAAGAAGCTAACTTTTTTGTATGAATATTAAAGGTGAGATTACAAGGTTCTGAGTTGTTTTTTTTATGCGTAGTGAATATACTGGGCAGGTAAATGCTGAATTTATTGTAAATTTCATTGGGTAGAGATTGAAGGTTATAATTTCCAACAAGTTCTCCTTCAATAAGGTCAGAGTTTATTTTTATTGTTTTAATCTCATGATTTTGGGT
>JBFHEL010000024.1:0-21309 GCA_041584155.1 Saccharicrinis sp. | reverse complement strand
TAAATAGCGTGGCCCGTAAAAATGCTTCACGATCAGAAGGAATGGCTTCTACTGCATTTCAACTTCAAGAGCTATCAGATAGCTTAACCGAATCCTTGAAATTCTTTAAACTTACAGATAGTAAAAAAACTATAGCAAAGAATAAAATAAAAAAGTCAGAGGCTACAGATAATAAAAATAAAGAGTTGGTAGCCTGAATAAAATCAGTAGATGTATAATTTAGTGATAATGCCCTGGAGGATTTGAAAAGCACCTCCAGGGTTATTTTTTAATTAGTGTCCTGTATTTTCTTCACCAGGAAGCTTTTTCATTTTTAACTGATCTCCGGTTTCTGTAACTATTTTTTTATAAAAGTCTTCGTTATAGCCAGGAAATTCAGCAGGATAAGGATGACCATATGGATTTTTCAGGAACTTTCCATTCTCTTCTTTATGTAAATTACCATCCAAATACTTTATCATTAAAAATTCACCTAGTTTCTTCCAGCTTTTAACCGTTACAGCTGACTGAGTCAAGGAATATTCTGTAAGAAACGACTTTGCTTTAGCAGGATTTACATCATATAAACTACGTGCAGCTTGCTCTATGGCTTGCATATTATCAGCAAATTTATCTTCTAATTGCAATTGTAGCTTTCTAATATCAGTTATCATAAAGTTATAACGCGAATAGGCCTGATTAGATACCCAATTAAATACCCAAAAAGCAGAGGTCCATGAAAATTCCAATAGGTTACCATTTCCAACAGCAAATTCTTCAGGAATTTGATTGATACCACAATAAATAGGAACATATACTGTGGTAGCTGCATCATCAACTCCAAACCAAAGAATACCTCCAATTTCGTTGGGTAACCAGTTACGCATTTGCGCTACAAATGAAAAACCGGTTTGTTGCGTAGCAATGGCCCTCTCGTTAAAATACTCTTCTCCGTCTACTTTCCAGGTTAATGGGCGAAAACGATAAGGACGCTTAAATGTACCTGCACCCGGATCTTTAGTCATATCCAAGGATGTTCCTTCGAAATGGTCGCGCATAATGTTTTGTAAATCCCGGTACGATATCTTTTTTGAGGGCTTAATCCAAAGTGGCAGTCTTTCTGAAGTTTCTCCTTTTACATAGCTCTCATATTTACCCATTTCAGAATTCATCAGACGGAAACCCGACCAAACACGGGCCTCGCAAAACCGCAGGGCACCATAATCCAAAGGAGCATAGGTGTCGGCAAAGCTAAAATCTTTATTTTTTCCATTGAAATAACCTTTTTCATGAGCAAAGGAAATCACATCTTTCGAGTAAAGGCAATTTTCTTCATCCTTTAATGGGAAATTGGTGATACGCGCCTGATTGGCATGACCCGAAACCATTCCATCAGGAATTTTACGAGCTACCCATACAGCACCTTTGTTACCAACTCCTTTCCCTATCATTTCCATAATCCATACTTCATCCTTGTCGGCTATAGAAAAAGATTCACCGGAACTGTAGTAACCATATTCTTCAACAAGATCAGTCATTATTTTGATTGCTTCTCTGGCTGTTCTTGATCTTTGAAGGGCGATATAAATCAAACTGCCATAATCAATAATTCCAGTGGAGTCTTTTAACTCACTACGCCCACCAAAGGTTGTTTCTCCAATAGCAACCTGATTTTCATTCATATTACCAATAACAGTATATGTTTTTTTGGCTTGTTTAATCTGTCCAAGATATTTTCCTGTATCCCATTCATAAACATCCAACATCGCATCATCGGGCCATACCTGTCCGGGCCAGTAATATAATTCACCAAAAAGATCATGAGAATCGGCTGCATAAGATATCATAGTTGAATTGTCAGCAGAGGCATTTTTGGTGATTAAAAAGTTGGTGCAAGCCTTCGAAACGCTTGGGGAAAGAAAAGCAAGGCTTGTAAAAAGAACAATAGCTAATTTAGTTCTGTACATATTCATTAAAAATTTTGTTGATTGAACAATACTGTGCAAATCACAAAAATAGTCTTTTTTGTCAGATACCTAGGACAAAAAATGGCTTTTACTACTTTAAACACCTAAATTAAAGAGGATAGATGGTGAAAATGGATGCGTCTTACGTATAGTTCAAAAGTTAGAAGTAGAGTTGAATAGTAGTAAAAGTCGCAATGTAACCGATAGTTTAAATTTTAGCACTAAGTTTGCCTACTCCTTTGTATTATTGATTATTATACCGATTGGTTAACGACCCGAGCATTAAATATACTTCGCATAAACGCTGTCGTTAATTACGATGTGCTCACTTTATTATCAAAATGGTATTACTGGGCATTTTACTCAATGCTAGTAAAAAAGTTAAGCAAGGAGATTTTATAAAGTCTTTGACTCTATTTTTTGGGGAATAGGGTTGTTAATTTTTGAGGCAAAAAAAACCATAACAGTTATCCTTATTCAGGAGTTTCTGTTATGGTTATATCAGTTTTTTTTAACTCGTTTGTTTAATCGCAAATATCCATTAAACCAATTACCTTTGGTCCTATTCTTTATTGTACCCTAAAATATGAAACATTTCACCTACCGATTGTTCCTCACGATATACATAGTCGATAATGTTGCCACGTTCATCTCGGTCAATGATTACATGCTTAGGAGCTGGGATAAGACAATGTTTGATACCTCCGTACCCGCTGATTGCATCCTGATAAGCACCTGTATGAAAAAAACCAAGATATAAAGGTTCCTTTTTCTCCTCCTCGTAATCATATTTGGGTAAAAGAATCTCCTGATTTAAGTCTTCTGAATTATAGTAATCGGAGTGGTCACAACTTATTCCACCAATATTAGCGCGGCCATATTCATTATTCCATTTATTAATCGGTAATAAAATAAATTTCTCATGTATCGACCAGGCATCAGGGATGGTATTCATCAGGCTATTGTTGATCAAATACCAGGTTTCGGTATCGTTTTGTTGTTTTTGTTCCAATACTTCAAAAATAATAGCACCGGATTCGCCTACTGTATATTTTCCAAACTCAGTATAAATATCTGGGTCAGGAATTTTTTCTTTATCGCAGGCATCTTTCACATTGGCTATGATTTCATTAATCATATATTCATAATTATATTCAAACCCCAGGTGGTTGCGTATTGGAAATCCGCCCCCTAAATTAAACGAATTCAGGTTTTTACTCTCTTTTTTGAGTTCAATATATAGTTTCAATGCTTTCTGAAATTCACCCCAGTAATAAAGTGTGTCTTTAATGCCGGAATCAACAAAAAAGTGAAGCATTTTCAATTCTACACGATCGTTGCCTTTGATTTGTTTTTTGAAAAAATTGATAATTTCATTCGGAGGAATACCCAGGCGAGAAGTGTGGTAAGCCGATTGAGCCTCTTCGCTGATCGCCATCCTGATACCAATCTTTATTTTTTCCTTAGTGTTAATTTTGAGTAGCCTTCTTAACTCGTTTACACTGTCTAAAATAACAATGGAATTTTCAAAGCCCATCTCCTGTAAACGAACAATTTTTTCCAGATAGCCATCAGTTTTATATCCATTATGAATAATAATTCTTGATTTGTTAATTTTCTTTTTTCTATGAAGATTTAAAATCAAATCAATATCAAATGATGAAGAAGTCTCCAGGTTAACATTGTGTTTTAGCGCTTCCTTAATCACATGATAAAAGTGATTACATTTAGTGCAATAACAAAAATGGTATTGACCTTTATAGGCATTGTTTTTGATGGCGCGGTTAAAAAGGTTACGAGTCTTTTTTATTTGATCACCAATTTTGGGTAAATAAATAAATCTAAAAGGGGTACCATATTTTTCTATCAGGTGCTTCAGAGAAACTCCATGAAAGGTTAAAAAATTATCTCTAAGATCAAAACCTTCCTGTGGAAAGTAGTAACTCTGCTCAATTAGATCAAAATAGGTGTTTCTCATTTATTTAATAGTAAATCAGTATTGAAATTAAAATTAACTATTTAATAATTAATGTTGATATTATCTCTTATAATTACTTATTGTATTGTTTAAGAATAGCTTAAATAAGTAAGTAATGTAAGCTGATTCTTATTGGCATTGCTTTTGTAACCTTTTGCTACAAACCTGCAAAGAAATGTTTTTTTTATTACAATAGTAAGCGAATGATCTATTTTTTATCGTTTGTATTAAAGTTACTTTAAAAAAAAGTTAGTTTGATAAAGGGTTTTGTTATTACAATTATCTATAATAACCATTTTTAAATTACATGATCCTTTAATACTATTGGGTAATTTATTGAGGGGACAAGACAAAGTATTCGATTTTGCATCATACTCAAATAAAACCCATTGATTATTGATATAGGCCTGATAAGATTTTATATCTGAAAAATCATCACTTATTTTAAAAGTTATATGAGAGTTGTGGTAATAAGTTTTGTTTTTGATAAAATTAATGGGTTGAATGGACGGTGGGATGCTATCAATATAAAAAGTAAATTTACCTAACGACCTGGTATTTAGAGCTATTTTATTATTATCGATCTCACCTCCTGCATAAGAGAATTTATGTAGACTATTGACATGGGCTAATGTTACTTTATCGCCATATGGTGTTAGAGATTGGGGAATGGGAATTTTAATAGAGACATTGGATTGCAAAGGAATACTTTCATCTCCAATACTGTAAATTGTTTTGTTATTTATATTTTTCTCTTTCTTAATAATAAATTCTGTATCCTCATAGAATGATCCTTTGGGTATGGTACACGTTATATCTTCGTATACTAACTTATATTCTTTGTTATAAGCTAATAAATGTGTGCTGTCTTTGCGGGCAAATAAATCTGCAGTTGGGGTGTTTCCCTTGAAAAGCTTAAAATCCAATTCAGCTTTGTTTCCGGAAACATCCATAGCCAGTATTGAGATATTTTTAATGCTATCCATAATAATAATACCTTCATTCTGCACATTTTTATAAATCCTTAATTTATTGTTAGGGAGTCTGAAACATCTTTGAAAACGCTTCCCATACCTCATTTTGTAGGCATAATCTATGTGACTATTGATATATCTGGATTCAGAAAATGAAAAACGATTTAGTTCCCACCCAAACCATTTTTGATTATTTACGCTCATTTGACATTCATTGACACCACATTTTTTCCATGATCCACTTAAATAATCCAACATTTCAATGCCAATACCTACTTCACCCGTGGCGTAAATTTTAGGATTACCTTTTAAATGATATTTACCGTCATAAAATACAATGGGAATGTTTTTAGCTTCAGTTTGTCCATCAATGGTACTTTTTGCATTTAAAGGATATAAACGAATGGTTAACATTTTAGGTCGAATATCATCTTTAATGATAGACTGAAAAAAGTAAGGGTTGATGGGCTCTTCTGTTTTAGTATCGCGCACCTCGTAATGTAAATGAGGGCCACCACTGCTTCCTGAATTTCCCGAATATCCAATTATCTCACCTTTGTTAATACTTATTTCTTTTGATGGGAAATAATCAATGGCAAATGATTCATTCTTGTATTGCTCCCGGGTAATAATCGAGTCAATTTTAGGAGCATATCTACTTAAATGTCCGTAAACGGTTGTGTAACCATTGGGATGTGTAACATATATTGCATTTCCATAGCCTACCGGAGAAACTTTGATGCGTGACACAAATCCTTTTTCTGTGCTTTTAACAGGAAGCCCTGTTTTTCCAATGGTACTTAAATCCAATCCAGAATGAAAATGATTTGTTCTTAACTCTGCAAATGTGCCACTTACACTAGGAGAGATATCCAGAGGAAAAAGAAAAGATATATCGGGCGACTGCTGAGAAGAGATGGATAACGTTAAAAACGATAATATTGAAAATATAAATATTTTTTTGTTCATTTTGACTTTTTTGTTATAACTTAAAACAAATTTTACTGCTAAATGTTGTTAAAATTGAATGATTTTTATTTTTTTTGATAATGTAAGGTCTTTATTTTTAATGCCTCACTGTTTTTACTTAAACTAATTATAAAAAGAATGTTTAGGTTTGTTTTTATTTTATAATTGCAATATTAACTTTGTAAGGCATTTTTGTAAACTATGAGCAGCGAAAATAGAGAAATAGTCAATAATTTACAAGATAAAATAATGCGGTTGGTTGATCGATATCGTAGTGTTAAATCAGATTATGATTTTTTGAAAGCTCAAAACGATCAATTAACTTCAAAGTTGGAAGAATCTGCCCGTGAAATGGCTGATTTATCCGAAAAATACAATACATTGAAATTTTCTAAAACGATTGAAGCAAGTAGTGGAGACGTTCATTTTGCTAAAATTAAAATTAATCAGATTGTGCGGGAAATTGATAAATGCATTGCTCTTTTAAACAGATAATAATTTAGCAGCTGATGGATAATAAACTTTCGATACGTATTAATGTAGCCGACAGGTACTATCCTTTAAGGATTGAACGCTCTGAGGAAGAACGGATTCGTAAGGCAGCTAAAATGATCAATGAAAAAATATTACAATATAAACAACACTATTCTGATAAAGATCATCAGGATTTTTTGGGAATGGCTGCTTTGCAGTTTGTAATTAAACTTCTTGAGTTAGAAGAGAAGCAAGATGATTCACCAATAGTAGAAATGGCCAGAGAGCTTGATCAGCAATTGGGTGAAATTCTTGAAAGAGAATAATTAATCTATATATATCAATAATATCCGCATTGTTTTTACATTCAGGAGATTACTTGTCTGAATTGTATTAGCGACTGCGGTTTTGTTTTATTTAATAAAGTATGAAATGGAGATAACAATTGGAATTGTTGCCCTGGTCATTGGAGTTTTGGGTACATGGATAGTATATGGTAAGATCCTGAAATCTCAGACACACAAAATAATTCGTGAGGCTGAGAATGAGGCTGAAGTCATAAAAAAAGATAAAATCCTACAGGCAAAAGAAAAATTTTTGCAGTTGAAATCCGATCATGAAAAGGAAATCAATTCAAAAAATAGTAAGATACTTAGTGCTGAAAACAAATTAAAACAGCGCGAGGTAGTGTTTTTGCAAAAACAGGAAGAATTAACACGTAAGCGCAAAGAAACTGATGTTATCAGAGAAAATTTGGAAGCTCAATTGGAGTTGGTTGAGAAAAAATCGGCTGAATTAGAGCGTGCGCATAAACAACAGGTAGAGCAGTTGGAGGCTATTTCGGGTTTAACAGCTGAAGAGGCTAAAAGACAATTGATTGAATCGTTGAAAAATGAGGCTAAAACAGAAGCCATGTCTTATGTTAATGATATCATGGATGAAGCCAAAATTAATGCTACTAAAGAGTCAAAAAGAATAGTACTGCAAACCATACAACGTGTGGCTACTGAAAATGCTATTGAAAATTCAGTTACCATTTTTCATATTGATTCTGATGAAATTAAAGGTAGAATCATTGGTCGTGAGGGTAGAAATATACGAGCTTTAGAAGCTGCTACCGGTGTGGAAATTATTGTTGACGATACGCCTGAAGCTATTGTTTTAAGTGCTTTTGATCCTATGCGTAGAGAGATTGCACGTTTAGCTCTTCACCAACTGGTAACTGATGGACGTATTCATCCGGCTCGTATTGAGGAAGTGGTGAATAAGGTTCGTAAGCAGGTGGAAGAAGAAATTATTGAAACAGGAAAAAGAACAACCATTGACTTGGGGATCCATGGTTTACATCCTGAATTGATTAAGTTAGTGGGTAAAATGAAATACCGTTCCTCATACGGACAAAACCTGTTACAGCACTCTCGAGAAACAGCAAATCTTTGTGCTGTGATGGCCAGTGAAGTTGGCTTGAATCCTAAAAAAGCCAAGCGTGCCGGTTTATTACACGATATTGGTAAGGTCTCTGATGAGGAGCCGGAATTACCACATGCTATTCTTGGTATGAAGCTGGCTGAGAAATATAAGGAAAAACCAGATATTTGTAATGCCATAGGTGCTCACCACGATGAAATAGAAATGACAACAATGATTGCTCCTATAGTTCAGGTGTGTGATGCCATTTCAGGAGCCCGTCCTGGAGCTCGTAGAGAAGTGGTGGATTCTTATATTAAACGTTTAAAAGATCTTGAAAATTTAGCATTAAATTATCCAGGGGTATTAAAAACTTATGCTATCCAGGCTGGTAGAGAATTGCGTGTGATTGTGGGTAGTGAAAAAGTAAGTGATAAAGATGCTGAAACTTTATCATATGATATTGCTAAGAAAATTCAAACAGAAATGACTTATCCAGGTCAGGTTAAAATAACTGTTATTCGCGAAACCAGAGCAATCAATTACGCCAAATAATCAGTTATTCATCAAAATACCTAGAGGTTAGTATATAATGTCCCTACATTTGGGAGTTTATTTATTAACCTCTTTTTTTAATTTATTTTGATATTAAATCATGAAAGCAATTCTTCAGGGTAAAAAAGTATTAGTAACAGGTGGAGCTGGTTTTATTGGTTCCAATCTTGTTGAAAGATTACTAAAACAAAACAATAAGGTGATTTGCCTTGATAATTTGTCGACAGGTAAGTATCAAAATATCGAACCATTTCTAAGTAATTCATCCTTTAATTTTATTGAGGGTGATATAAGAAACAGAGAAGATTGCGATCAAGCAGTGAAAGATTGTGATGTTGTTCTGCATCAGGCTGCATTGGGCTCTGTTCCTCGTTCTATTCATGATCCTAAAACATCTAATGATGTGAATATAAGTGGTTTTGTAAATGTAGTGCTGGCTGCTCGTGATGCTGGAATTAAAAGAATTGTTTATGCTGCCAGTTCATCTACCTATGGTGATAGTGAATCATTACCTAAAGTGGAAGATGTTATTGGTAAACCATTATCGCCATATGCAGTTACAAAATATGTAAATGAACTCTATGCAGATGTTTTTGCTCGATTGTATGACCTGGAAATCATAGGTCTCAGATATTTTAATGTATTTGGTCGTCGACAGGATCCTGATGGTGCTTATGCAGCAGTTATACCTAAATTTGTAAAAGCATTGGTAAAAAAAGAGTCCCCTACCATTAATGGAGATGGGTCATTTTCCAGAGATTTTACCTATATCGAAAATGTAATTCAGGCCAACCAGCTTGCCGCTGTTACGGATAATCCGAATGCCATTAACACAGTATATAATGTGGCATTTGGCGAACGTACCTCCTTAAATGAGCTGATAGATTACCTGAAAGAATTTTTATCTCTATACGATTCCTCGATTAATAACGTTACTATTCATTATGGTCCCGAAAGATTAGGTGATGTACCTCATTCTTTGGCGTGTATTGATAAGGCAAAGGATTTGCTGGGGTATGATCCTCAATACAGTGTAAAGCTCGGATTAAAAGAAGCAATAGATTGGTACTGGAATTATTTGTAAGTGCTTTGCAAAACAGGGTTAAGAAAATTTACTTTAGGCATTAATAAACTAACATAAATAATTTACTATGAGAAAAGTAGCCTTAATTACAGGTGTCACAGGTCAGGATGGGGCCTATTTATCCGAATTTTTGTTAAAAAAGGGATATATTGTGCATGGTATTAAGCGTCGATCGTCATTGTTTAATACAGACAGAATAGACCATTTGTACCAGGATCCTCATATGGATAATAAAAATTTCTTCCTGCATTATGGTGATTTAACAGATTCTACTAACCTGATTCGGATTATTCAGGAAACTCAACCGGATGAAATATATAATCTGGCAGCCATGTCTCATGTAGCCGTGAGTTTTGATACGCCGGAATATACAGCAAATGCCGATGGAATAGGAACATTGCGTATTTTAGAAGCAATACGTTTGTTGGAGTTGAGTAAGAAGACAAAGTTTTACCAGGCTTCTACCTCAGAATTATACGGTCTGGTTCAGCAGGTTCCTCAGAGTGAAAAAACTCCATTTTATCCCCGTTCGCCGTATGCTGTGGCAAAAATGTACGGTTATTGGATTACTGTCAACTACCGTGAGGCTTATGGTATTTATGCTTGTAATGGTATATTGTTTAATCATGAGTCACCTATTCGTGGTGAAACATTTGTTACACGTAAGATAACCCGTGCTGTAGCTCGTATCGCTTTAGGCTTACAGGATAAATTGTATTTGGGTAATTTGTCGGCCCGACGTGACTGGGGCCATGCCAAAGATTACATTAAAGCAATGTATTTGATGCTTCAGCAGGATGAAGCTGAGGATTATGTGGTAGCTACAGGCATCACTACCGAGGTACGTGAGTTTGTTCGAATGGCCTTTAAAAATGTAGGGGTTACCATTGAGTATAAAGGGCAGGGAGAAGAAGAAAAAGGATATGTTGTTTCATGCGATAATACAGAATTTCAAATTCAGGAAGGAACCTGCGTGGTGGAAGTTGATCCACGATATTTCAGACCTACAGAAGTAGAGTTGTTGATTGGTGATCCAACCAAGGCTCAAGAGAAATTAAATTGGAAACCTAAATACGATCTGAATACCTTGATTGATGATATGATGGAAAATGATATTAAAGGTATGCGTAAAGAAAAGTATTTGCAGGATGGTGGTTACCAAACCATGAATTATTTTGAGTAAGTGATTTCAAATATCTTTATTTCATGCTAAATTAATTTAGTATGAAATAAAGAACTTAATGTTTGAAATTCAGCATAAAACAACAAATTATGGAATTAGATAGTAAGATTTTTGTAGCAGGTCACCGGGGATTGGTTGGCTCAGCTATAGTAAGAAATCTACAACAGAAAGGTTTTAATAATATTCTTGTTAGAACCAGAAATGAATTGGATTTAAAAGACAGTGCAGCTGTGGAAGGCTTTTTTCAATCAGAAAAACCGGATTACGTTTTTTTAGCTGCTGCTAAAGTGGGAGGTATTGTTGCCAATAATACGTATAGAGCCGATTTTATTTATGAAAATATTCAAATTCAAAATAATGTTATTCATCAGGCTTATAAAGCTGGAGTGAAAAAATTATTATTTCTGGGTAGTTCGTGTATTTATCCCAAAGCTTGTCCACAACCTATTCAGGAAGATTATTTACTTACTGATATACTTGAATTTACCAATGAGCCATATGCTATAGCTAAAATTGCAGGTATAAAAATGTGCGAGTCGTACAATTTACAGTATGGTACTAATTTTATATCGGTGATGCCTACTAATTTATACGGACCTAATGATAATTATGATTTAGAAAAGTCACATGTCCTTCCTGCTTTAATACGAAAGATGTATTTAGGTAAATGTCTGAAAAATAAGGATTGGAAAGCCATTAAAAGCGACCTGGATAAAAAAGCAATTGAAGGGGTTTCAGGAGATTCTACCAAAGAAAAAATATTAACTGTACTGGCTAAATACGGTATTCAGGTTTTAAATCATGATACTTCAGAACCTGAGGTGTATGTTCAATTATGGGGGACAGGGAAGCCTCGGCGTGAATTTCTGCACTCTGATGATATGGCAGATGCTTGTGTATATATTATGCAAAAAGTTAATTTTACGGATCTGATAACTGAAGAAAAAGAAATACGAAATACACATATTAATATTGGAGTTGGGGTAGATCAGTCCATTAAAGAATTAGCTGAGCTAGTTAAAGAGGTTGTTGGATTTTCAGGCGAATTAAAATGGGATACCACTAAGCCCGATGGGACCTTTCAGAAATTATTAAATGTTTCAAAATTAAACCAGTTGGGGTGGAAAGCCCAAACAGATTTGAAAGAAGGTATTGCTCAGGTATTTAAGCAATATGTACTTTAGAAGGCTTGTTAAGGTTAGAAAAATTAATATATTTGTTAATCTAATTTAATTAAAACCGCTTACAATGAAAATATCCTTTCCAAAAATGAGTTATTTTTTTATCATGGGTGCATTATTGTTTTCTGCCTGTGGGAGTGATGATGATTCAGATGAGGAATCCTCAAAGGACACAACAAGTCCGACTATTTCTACAATAGTTCCTGCTGATGATGAAAATTTTGCCATTGGCGGTCTTTTTTATTACGAAGGCACTTTTTCGGATAATGTTGAATTAAAACAAGTTATTTTTTCATTGGAAGATCAATCATCTTCAGGCACTACCAGTACTAATGGTATTGATGATGAACCTTGGGAACCAGATAATGATACTATAGTGCTTAGTGGTACCGAGTATATGGTTGATCAAGCTATTTTTGATACCGATCCAAGTGGAATCCCTTCGGATGTATATACCGGGGTATATACACTGACTATTACTTGTTCTGATGCTGCCGGTAATGTGGAGACAGAAACAATTGATGTGAACATTGGTAATTAATAATAATGATAATTATATTACAAACCCGGTGTTTTACATCGGGTTTTTTTTATTAAAATAATTTTCTAATCAAGAGATTTTAAAAGTATGCCATTTAATTTTGATGAATTAATAAAACGTGAAGATACAGATGCCTATAAACTAGAGCTGAGAGAATTGTTTTTTGGGACAAATGATGTTTTACCGCTTTGGGTAGCAGATATGGATTTCAAGGCTCCACAGGCTGTGATTAAAGCTATTCAGAATAGAGCTGCTCATGAAATTTATGGGTATACTATTCGTGATAGTAAATTTTCTGGAGCTATAATGCATTGGTTAGAAACCCAACATCAATGGAGTACCAAGGAGGAATGGATTAAGTTTATTCCCGGAGTATTGACAGCATTAGTGGTAGGGATTAATGAATTTACCGATGAAGGGGATAAGGTGATTATACAAACACCTGTTTATCCTCCCTTTCATTCCATCGTAAAAGATAATAACAGGGAGCTGGTTCAGAATGTGCTATTAGAAACAAAGGGATATTATACCATAGATTTTGACTTGTTGGAGGAGCAGGCAAAGGATCCTAAAACCAAACTGTTTTTCTTTTCAAATCCTCATAACCCCGTTGGGAGAGCCTGGAAATACGATGAGTTGAAACGTATTGCAGAGATTTGTATTAAGCATAACTTAATGATTGTTTCTGATGAAATTCATAGCGATTTATGTTTATTTGGCCATAAGCATCTGGTATTAGCCGACTTGTTTCCTGAGTTAAGTGATAGAATTATTACGAGTATGGCTCCAAGTAAAACTTTTAATATTGCAGGATTGTCTACTGCCTATGCTGTTATATCGGATAGAAATATCAGATTACGTTTTGAAAAACGTCTGAATGCCTATCAGATGCATATGGGGAATTTATTTGGAGGGATTGCCCTGACAGCGGCTTATAATCATGGAGCAGAGTGGCTGGCGGAGATGAAGAAATACCTCGAATGTAATGCCTTGTTGGTGCAGGACTATATTCAAAAGGAAATGCCTGAGGTGGGTTTTGTGCTGCCCGAAGCAACTTACTTGTTGTGGCTTGACTTTAGAAAATGGGATATTCCTCATGCCGAGCTTAAGAAAGCTATGATTGAGATTGGTAAAGTAGGGTTGAACGATGGTTTGTCTTTTGGTCAGGAGGGTGCAGGTTTTTTACGTTTAAATATTGGATCGCCTAAAGCTATTATTCAGCAGGGTATGGAGAGAATACTTAAGGTGCGTAATTATTTCCTGAATCAGGTACGTTAATTGAGTCATCAGCAGGCAGCCTTTTGCCCGGGTATCTTTGTCTCAGACAAAGGGCTGCCCATGTCTATGGCCACTAAATTAATTTTTGCATTGAGCTTTTAATTTATAAATCGGGCTCGTTTTTTAATACGTGCTTTTAACCAGGGATAAAGAAATACAGAAAGTAAAATAACTACTGTTCCCAGATAAAAGCCTGTACTCATGAGTTCAGAGTCTCCGAAAATAAAGTAAGCCATTATAATGCCGTATATAGGCTCCATATTTACCGCTAATATAACAGTGTAGGCGCTTAATTCTTTCATAACATCTACGCTTACAGCAAAGGCAAAAGCGGTACACACTATACCTAATAACATCATATAAATAATATCAGAAATACTGGGAGAGAGTAGCTCCTTATTGAATTGTTGCCCTATAATTAAATAGAGCGTGATGCCTAAAAAACCGCCAATCATTTCGTAAAAGCTAATGACTGAAGGAATTAGTTTTGTGGTATAGGATTTATTTAAAATAGTAAAGATAGTTGCCAGTAATGCAGCTAATAATGCCACGATAATGCCTTCCACATAGTTGATTTCGTAACTGAAAATCATATACAAACCAACAACAATAAGTATTCCTATAAGAAACTCTATCCAGTTTACTTTTTGTTTGAAAAAAATAGGTTCGAGGATACTGGCAAACAGGGTTCCGGAAGCTAATACCCCTAGTGTAACTGAGATGTTTGATATTTTGATGGCTCCAAAAAAAGCAATCCAATGTGAAGCAACCACCAAACCAATACCAAGTAACTTCAGTATGTCTTTAACAGGTATCCTTATGCTGGTTTTTCTTGTCTTTATAAAAATAAACAACCCAATAATGGCAAAAAGCATTCTATACCATACCATTTGTATGGCATTCATCTCAATTAATTTGCCTAAAATGGCTGTAAAGCCATAAATAAGCACAATAAAGTGCATTAAAGCCAGGCTGTTTGTATATGATCTTTTCAATGCTTTATTCTTAGATTAAATATTCAGTATAAACAGGTCACAAAAATAGTTTTATTAAGTAGATATTAATTTTAAAAGTTGTAAAAAAAAATTGAAGCAATTATGATTTTTATATTAACTTTAAGCTCTGGTATGATTACAGTATTTTTTATATCCAGATACAGAAAACCTGCAGGTGCATCTTGTTATTTTTATAATGATGTTCGTGCCTTTTTCTCTTTCTTATTATTTAATTATCATTTGCTACTGACCTATTTTAATAGGTCTTTTTTTTGCCTTATAACCAGCTATTTTGATACAGAAAAGTATGAAGGTATGCAATTGGTTCCCCGAGAAAAAATAATCCATTCATATAATATCAATCCTTTGTGTAATGCTCATAGGCATATGATGCAAGGGTACTAATACGTAATAGATGAAGAACCGAAGTTTAGTCTCCATTAATGATTTCTCCAAAGAGGAGATACTTCAAATTGTCGATTTAGCATCTTCGTTTGAAGAAAATCCTAATCAGGATTTATTAAAAAATAAGGTAATAGCCTGTTTGTTTTTTGAACCATCTACCCGCACAAGACTAAGTTTTGAAACGGCAATAAGCCGTTTGGGTGGAAGAATCGTTGGTTTTTCTGATGCGTCATCTTCTTCTACAACAAAAGGAGAAACATTAAAAGATACCATCAGAATGGTAAGTAATTATGCTGATTTAATAGTAATGCGTCACCCTCTGGAAGGAAGTGCCCGTTATGCTTCCGAAGAAGCTTCTGTACCTATTATTAATGCAGGTGATGGTGCTAATCAACATCCTACTCAGACCTTACTCGATTTATATTCGATTAAGAAAACGCAGGGGACACTAGAAAACCTCAATATATTTATGGTGGGTGATTTAAAATATGGTCGTACTGTGCATAGTTTACTTCAGGCGATGAGTCACTTTAACCCTGTTTTTAATTTTATTTCACCCAATGAGTTACGTATGCCAGACGAATATAAGCTATGGCTTGATTCCAAGGGAATTCCTTTTTACGAACATACCGAGTTTACCGATATCATTTCCCGAGCCGATATTTTATATATGACCAGAGTACAGCAGGAAAGGTTTGCCGATTCTATAGAATACGAAAAAGTAAAGAATGTGTATATTCTTAAAAACGCGATGTTAGATCACACTAAAGATAATCTTCGTATCCTGCATCCTCTGCCCAGAGTTAATGAGATTAGTACTGATGTAGATGAAAATCCTAAGGCCTATTATTTTGAACAGGCAGAAAATGGGGTGTACGCAAGAATGGCTATTATAGCTTCTATATTAGGATTGGTTAAATAATGTAAGAAACGATGATTAAGAAAAAAGAATTAAGCGTAAGTGCCATCAAAGAAGGTACAGTAATTGATCATATTCCCGCAGACAAATTATTTAAGGTTATTAGTATCCTAGGGTTGGATAAATGTAATAATCTGATCACCTTCGGAACGAATTTGGGAAGTAAACGTTTTGGGAAAAAAGCGATTATTAAAGTTGCTGATAAGTTTTTTAATGAAAAAGATCTGGATAAAATTGCCTTAGTGGCTCCCGAAGCCAGATTTAATATCATCAGAGATTATGATGTGGTTGAAAAAAATGAGGTAAGCATCCCCGATGAAATTGTGGGGATTGTGAAGTGTTTTAATCCTAAGTGTATCACCAATAATGAGGCAATCGTTACTAAATTTACTCCTTTAGTATCAGGAGAAATAGCGTTGAGATGTCATTATTGCGAAAAGATTACTACCAAAGAACATTTAATTTTACTTTAATAGTTTTTACATCATGTCAAAAGTTGATTGGAAACCGGGTAATATGCTCTATCCTCTTCCTGCAGTTATGGTAAGCGTGGGCAATTCACCCGAAAATTATAATATAATTACCATAGCATGGACTGGTACCATCTGTTCAGACCCTCCAATGTGTTATATAT
Source organism: Saccharicrinis sp. (assembly GCA_041584155.1). Taxonomy (GTDB): domain Bacteria; phylum Bacteroidota; class Bacteroidia; order Bacteroidales; family Marinilabiliaceae; genus Saccharicrinis. The sequence continues at coordinate 4,786 of JBFHEL010000024.1, read as the reverse complement.
CGGTTCGGAAAGGACGTCATTCGTATAAAATACTAAAGGAAACAAATGAGTTTGTATTAAACTTGACTACCAAAGATTTGGCTTATGCAACGGATTGGTGTGGCGTGCGTTCGGGCAGGCAGTATGATAAATTTAAGGAGATGAATCTCACTCCCGGAAAAGCCTCTGTTGTGCGTGCTCCAATAATTGAGGAATCGCCTGTGAATATAGAATGTAAGGTAACTCAAGTGTTGGAATTAGGTACTCATGATATGTTTATGGCTGAGGTGGTTAATGTAAAGGCAGATGAAGCCTATATCAATCAAAATACGGGGGCTTTTGTATTAAACAAGGCTAATCCTATCTGTTATTCGCATGGAAATTACTACGAAGTAGGGAAGCATATTGGTAAGTTTGGCTATGCTGTAGAAAAAAAGAAAACCAAACGAACCAGAAGAAATAAAACAGCTAAGAAGTAGACAATTTTAGAAATAAAAGTATATTATCTATTACAGGGTTAGCTTTATGTTTACTAATTATTTTAATAAGCCTATTGTACGATTGAACTATGACCAATATCTTTGCACACTTAATTTAATACAAACAATATAATGAGCATTGAAAAAGAAATAGCAAAACGCAGCAATTCGGTTTGTGAGTTGTGTGGGGCAACAGATGATTTAACAGTATATGAAGTTCCTTCGTCTCCGAAAGAAGGAGTAGAGGCCTGTGTGCATTTGTGTGCTACTTGTAAAGAACAAATTGAAAATCCGGATGCTGTGGATGCTAATCACTGGCGTTGCTTAAATGATAGTATGTGGAGTCAGGAACCCGCTGTTCAGGTAATGGCCTGGAGAATGTTATCAAGGCTAAAGGCTGAAGGTTGGACACAGGATTTATTAGATATGCTTTATTTAGAAGAAGAAGTGTTAGCCTGGGCTAAGGCTAATGGGGATGGTGAAGAAGATGAGGATGTAGTTAAACATATTGATAGTAATGGAGTAAGGTTATCTGCTGGTGATACCGTGGTATTAATAAAGGATTTAAATGTAAAAGGTGGTGGCTTTACTGCCAAAAGAGGTACTGCTGTTCGAGGAATTAGTCTGGTACATGATAATCCAGAACAGATTGAGGGAAGAGTTAATGGACAACAGATTGTTCTTTTAACACAATATGTTAAAAAAACGAACTAATTTGTTGGTGACCAAATAATACCATTTTTACTTTAATATTAGCACTTGATATAATGCCTAAGTATAAATGGATAGAGTTAAGGAGTTGGAGGACTTAAGGCTGATGTCATAAACCGATAAGTATAAAAAGCTGTCTTGTTTTAGACGGCTTTTTTTATTTTGGGATGGTGTTGAGTAAAGATGAATATAGCTTATCGTAAATAAAAAAAAGCAGCCTCTTTTATGAAGCTGCTCTTAATTTATTTATAGGATAACAGTCGTTTATAAAAGGCTACCTAATTTTAAAGTAAAATAAACGCTTCGTGGAATAGCCGGCCCATAGATATAACCAGGATCACGGTTAATACCTGAGTCAAAGTCGTCCTGATAGGAGTTAAAGATATTTTTTATACCGCAAGCTAAGCTTATATCAAATCCATTGTTATTTCTGATAAAATATTCTGCTTTAAAGCCTGCATCAAAAAAGGAGTCAGAAGTCCTTAGCTCACCTGCATCCTGATCTTCTAAATCTGTACCATAATACTCCAGAGTCATTGGGCCAGTAAAACTACCATTGGCAGAAAGAGTCAGATTTTTAATAGGATCGGTATTGAAAGTAAAGTACCCGTAGCTTTGAGGGGTTTTTAAAAAATCTTTAGTGAAGTTTCCATCACCATACTCCTGTGTATCGCTATATTTACTTGATTGAATGGTGAACCCTAAGTCGATGTTCCAGTTTGCCGAAGGATAATATCTTGATTCGATATTAATCCCTTGCACATATGCTTCGTTGGAGTTGTATCTGGTATAAACTACCTCACCATCTTCATCTCCATCTGTCATTTCATAAGCAAAGGCATCTTGTAGTATGGTATAAAAACCTTCTGTCATAATTTCAAAATCAGCTGACCCAATTTTAGTTTGGAAATCAAATGAAGCCATCAGGCTATGACTTGTTTCTTGTGTTAAATCTTCATCGTTTTCGTAAGTAACGGTCCTGCTTCCTGATGTTTCAATATGTAAATCTTCATCAAATATCTGAGGGGCACGATATCCACTTGAATAACTTGCTCTCAGCTGCATTTTGCCTGATGGCTTATATAGTATATTGAAACGCGGACTGAAGACTGATTTTGAAATATCGCTATCTGCTACATTATCGGTAATTTTATAATGGTCGAGACGTGCTCCGGCTGACAGGGTTATTTTGTTGAATTCGTAGTCGTACTGTCCAAAAATACCAATGGTATTTGTCGACTGGTCCGATACAGTAGTCCTCTGGTTGTAGTTGCCATCTTCATCGGTATAAGCTAGTTTTTCATCTAACAAATCAGCACCGTTATTTTCTATTCCAAAAATATAACTGCTTCTACCTACACCTGCTTTGTAATCCATTCCGTATGAGTACGATAATTCATTGGTTGATCCATAGCTACTATAGTCGGGGGTGCCATCTGAAAGTTGGTCAGGATCATCCATATCTTTATCAAAAACATAATCATCATCATAGGATCTTGCACCGTAGTAGGTCCATCGATCTATATACTGACCTGCAATGTATGCAGACAACTGACCATTATCTCCAACAAAACGCGAAAAATTAAGTGAAGCAGTATTTATCTTGTGCTTAACAGATTCTGCTATATTGGCTTCATGTTCTATTTCATCAAGCATATCTCCACCTCTGCGTTCTTCGTTTATATTAAAGTAGTCGATTGTTAATTTGTTTCTATAGCCTATTCTGTGGAAAATGTTAACACCAAAGGTAGTGTTGTCTAATTCCGCCAACTCTGTAAAACCATCACCATTGGCATCATAACCTTCACGATCTCTGTGTGTAGCATAAAGAGATAATCCAGAGTTTTTGTCTTCTGACACAACAGAGGTGTTGGCGTTAATATTCAGATCATTTACTGGATCTGCATCCAATCCGATAATACCTTCCTGTATACTCGCCTGAAAGTTATTACTGATAGGTTCTTTGGTAATTAAATTAATGGTACCGGCAATTGCGTTGCCTCCATATAATGCAGAGCCACCCCCTTTTACTATCTCAAGCTGCTGAATCATATTGGCTGGTATTATTTCTAAACCATAAACACTGGCTAAACCACTAAATATAGGACGGCCATTAATCAATACCTGCGAGTATGAACCATCCATACCATTCATCCGAACAGCTCCGGCACCACAGTTCTGACAGTTGGTCTCTGTTCTTAGGCCGGGAGTGTAGTTGAGTCCTTCACTTAAGGTAATCGATTGTGTTTGGTTTAATGATTTAGGAGTCATTGTGTTAACAATAGCAGAAGCTTCTATTCTTGTTTTTTTCTTTTTATCAGCAGTTACTACTATTTGCTCCAGACCTAATACATCTTCTTCAAGGGTAATGTTTAGTGTAATGGGCTGTTCATAAGAAATATTCACTTTCATTTCTTTTGATTTATAGCCCAGAGCCTTAATAACTAATGTATGTTCTCCCTCTGGTACATCAGTAAGGCTGTACTTTCCACTAATATCAGATGCTGAACCTGTAGTTGTTGATTTAACCTGAACTGTAGCAAAAGCAATGGGCTCCTTGCCATCGGTAATTTCTCCCTGAATAGGTGGCTTACTTGATTCAGCAAATGTTGTTGCCGAAAGCATTATCAATAAAAATAATAGGATGTTTGAAATTTTCATTTTTATGTTAATTATTAATTATATAAATTCTGTATTGATTTTTTTAGGGTCCTATTTAGGCCTGTTTTGTAAAATAAAATTGCATAGTTTATGCTTTGGATTGGATAGAATATTCCTAATAGGAAACATCTTTCCAGTCCACAGATTAAGTGTAAATTTTACGATTTGTTGCCTATTGCGACAGAATAGAATGCTGTGCTTTGTTGTTTATATTGATTGATAATCAATTGTATATAAACAATTCGACGCAATATTTATGAAGCAAAATAAATAAATGGTGGAGCGCGTAAAGGGGATGTGTGGTAATGTGATCGATATGAAAAATAGTTAACTAAAACTGATTTTTCATTGTACAAAAGTATACAGGATGATTTTACCTCTACAGCTTGTGCATTGTCAATATAGGAGATATATGAGGCAAACTGAATATTACATGTGTTTGCTCCTCCATGACCTTGTGCATGGTGTCCTCCTTCTGAATGATGATAGTGAACTAATATTTGATTATCTCCAAGGATATGTGCATGTACATTATATCCTAAACCAATGGTTAACCCAATGTTTAAGAATAGTACGATGACTAAAAATCCAATTGATAATATTTTATCGTTCCTTTTCATTTTCTTGTATGCAAAAATGGTTCTTTACGCATGATTATCCAATCCCCAATAATTGGGGTTTTGTATAATTAAAATAATCAAAAGGAATAGTAAGGGGAGAAATAGTTAAGTGAATAGGTAAAAGTAGGGTGTACTAGGTTTATAGAATAATGTGATTTTGAGACATAGATAGTCTTTTTAGGCTATTTTCTGACTCTGAGTTTGACTACAGCTTTTGGGTGTTGTAAAAAAGCTATCCGCCTGCTTTTTTTGCCTTATAGCCAGCTTTTACCAAAAGATCAAGTACTTTATCTCTAAAATCCCCTTGAATCATGATTTCACCATCTTTAACTGTTC
>JBFHEL010000023.1:0-21491 GCA_041584155.1 Saccharicrinis sp. | reverse complement strand
TACAAAGGTGAGGGTTTTATTATTGTTTCTGTTTCCCTCGACAGATTTAAATCACCATTAGCTAAGGCTATTCAGGAAGATGGACTTGTCAACGCCCTGCACATCTGCGACTTTAAAGGAGCAGAATCGTCTATCGCAAAAGCCTACAATATTACTGAACCAACCAATTTTTTAATTGATGGAGAAGGCCGTTTAGTAGCCCGCAGTAAAAGTATTAACAAAGTGACTAACTCACTTGAATACCTCCTCAGAAATTAATTTTCCCCATTTTATTTTCTTAAAAAGTATTTAATTACTCTATATTTTCTATTGCAAATTAGTATGTTTGCTTTTGAAAATCAAACCTCTATTATTCATTATTTTTAAATTTGATGAATAATAGAGGTTATGTTTGTTTCTAAAAAAATAAAATATGAAAATTAACTCTGTTGTATTTATCACTGTAACACTATTGTTTGCATCGTTGCAGCTAAAGGCTCAAGAAGAAATAAAAACAGGACTGGAAATAGGTAACAAAGCACCCGAGCTGCAATTTCTTTCTCCTGACGGAGAACTCATATCCTTATCCTCGCTCAAAGGTCAAATGGTATTAATTGATTTTTGGGCTTCCTGGTGCGGTCCTTGCCGACGTGAAAACCCGAATGTGGTACACGCCTACCAAGAATATAAAAACAAGAAGTTCAAACAAGGAAAAGGCTTTACTATTTTCAGCGTTTCTCTGGATAAAAACAAAGATAAATGGGTACAAGCTATTGAATACGATAAGCTGGAATGGCCCTATCATGTAAGCGACCTGAAGGGATGGCAATCCTTAGCTGCCCAAAAATATGGCATCAGAGGCATTCCCGATAATTTTTTAATTAACGGTGATGGGATAATTGTTGCCAAACGCCTTAGAGGAACAAACCTGGATATAACACTCGAACAATTCCTGAAGTAAGGTAATACAGTCAAACTGTCTACCTTTTTACCAATGCCCGGAGCGCGTAGGTAGTCCTCACCAAAACATAAAAGCCCAAACCGAACAAAGGTCTTTGCACAATTAAAAGGGTACAAAGTTCAATGGCAGCACTTGATAAGTGAGCTGCCATTGTTTTGTTGATGATGACAGGAATAACCTGTTTTCATTTAAAACGCTGTCAATTTGTCCCTCTTTTAACACTTGGCAAAATAATTGTTACCGCAAAACAAATTTACCTGTAATTTATAGAATTTAAAATAATGACAAAGAAAGCTTCGAAAAAAGAGACAAAGGAGGAAGTGGCTGAAGAGCAAGTAACAGCTCAAGAAAGCACTGAAGAAAATCCTGAAGAAGTTACTGCTGAATCAAACAATGAAGAACAGGAAGCAGGTCCAGAAATTAGTCCAGAAGAAAAGAAGATAAATGAATTAACAGCTCAGGTATCTGAACTAAACGATAGGTATCTTCGTCTGTCAGCCGAATACGATAATTACAGAAAAAGAACGCTGAAAGAAAGAATGGAGCTCATCAAAAGCGCTGGAGAAGGACTTTTAAAAGGACTATTGCCTGTAGTTGACGATTTTGACAGGGCAGTTGCCCATCTGAGTGAAGCTTCAGACCTCGATGCCGTTAAAGAGGGTATTCATTTAATTTACAATAAATTTCAGGAGTACCTGAAACAAAATGGAGTGAGTGAAATAGAAGCAAAAGAAAAGGCTTTTGACACTGACCTCCATGAGGCAATTACTAAAATCCCCGCTCCCACAGAGGATATGAAAGGAAAAGTGATGGATTGTGTTGAGAAGGGCTATATGCTAAACGACAAAGTAATGCGTTTTTCAAAAGTTGTTGTTGGCGAATAATAAAGTACATTAAATTATGTCGAAAAGAGATTATTACGAAATATTAGAAGTTTCAAAAAACGCTACACCAGAGGAGATTAAGAAGGCTTATCGAAAAAAAGCCATCCAATATCACCCTGATAAAAATCCGGACAACAAAGCAGCGGAAGAAAAATTCAAGGAAGCAGCCGAGGCCTATGAGGTATTAAGCGACCAAAACAAACGTTCTCGTTATGATCAATTTGGACATGCAGGCGTTGGAGGTTCCTCCAGTGGTGGTTATGGCGGCGGAGGTATGTCAATGGATGATATCTTCTCACACTTTGGCGATATCTTTGGTGGCGGAGGCTTTGGTGGCTTCAGCGGCTTTGGTGGTTTTGGCGGTGGCGGAAGCCGTCAGCGCGTTAACAAAGGCTCAAACCTAAGAGTAAAAGTTTCACTAACACTAAGTGAAATACTTAATGGTGTAGAGAAAAAAATACGCGTTAAAAAATACGTGCCTTGCTCTCACTGTAGTGGCTCGGGTGCTGATGGAGGTGCTTCGCACAGCACTTGCTCAACCTGTAATGGTAGTGGACAAGTTACCCGCATATCAAACACCATTTTAGGACAAATGCAAACGGCCTCAACCTGTCCTACTTGTGGTGGAGAAGGAAAAATAATAACCAACAAATGTAAACACTGTGCCGGAGAAGGTATTGTGCGCGACGAGGAGGTTATTTCCATCAATATACCTGCCGGAGTTGAAGAAGGCATGCAGCTTTCTGTTTCCGGTAAAGGAAATGCAGCACGCCGCGGAGGAATCAATGGCGATTTGCTGATATTAATACACGAAGAAAAACATGAGGAATTGGTTCGCGACGGTCGTGACCTTCTTTACAACCTCTTTGTAAGTATACCACAGGCAACATTAGGTTCTCCTGTAGAGATACCAACCTTAGAGGGACGCGTGAAGGTGAAGATAGAACCGGGTACCCAACCTGGTAAAGTATTGCGCCTTCGGGGGAAAGGCCTGCCCGAAGTCAACAACTATGGACGAGGAGACCTCTTGGTTAAAATAAATGTTTGGATACCTCAGGATCTGACAAAGGACGAAAAGAAAGCCATGGAAAAAATGGCAGAATCATCCAGTTTTGAGCCCAAACCCAGTACTCAGGAAAAAAGCTTCTTCAACCGTATGAAGAATATTTTTGAGTAGACAATACAAAAAAGCAGTTTCACCAGTATAGGGAAACTGCTTTTTTTTATTTAATTACATTCAATTCCTTACCTATCTTCACAAAGGCTTCAATGGCCTTATCAAGGTGTTGCTGTTCATGCGCTGCTGAAATCTGAATTCTAATTCGGGCCTGCCCCTTAGGAACAACGGGGTAATAAAATCCTATAACATAAACCCCTTCCTGAAGTAACCTATTGGCAAACTCCTGCGATAATTTTGCATCATATAGCATCAGTGCTATAATGGCTGAGTTGGTTGGCTTAATATCAAAGCCCGCCTGTATAATTTTGTCTTTAAAATAACTGGCATTTTCAATTACCTTATCTCTGTAAGCTGTTGAACTGCTTAGCATATCGAACACCTCACTAGCGGCGCCCACAATAGCAGGTGCTAAAGAATTAGAGAACAAATACGGACGAGAACGCTGGCGAAGCATATCAATAATTTCCTTTTTCCCACTGGTAAAACCACCTAAAGCACCACCCAGTGCCTTACCCAGAGTGCTGGTAATGATATCTACCCTATTCATCACATGATGGTACTCGTGTGTTCCTCGCCCCGTTTTACCAATAAAACCTGAAGCATGGCTATCGTCTACCATTACCAGTGCATTATATTTCTCAGCCAAATCACATATCTCATTCAATTTAGCAATATCACCATCCATTGAAAACACACCATCCGTAACAATAATACGATATCGTTGTTTTTGCGATTGAATGAGTTGCTCTTCCAGATCGGCCATATCCGCATGCTTATAACGATAACGAAATGCCTTGCATAAGCGAACTCCATCTATAATAGATGCGTGATTTAACTCATCAGAGATAATGGCATCCTCTGCCGAAAAGAGCGGCTCAAATACGCCTCCGTTAGCATCGAAACAGGCAGCATACAATATAGTATCCTCCATACCCAGAAAATCTGCAATTTTACGCTCTAAATTTTTATGGATATCCTGAGTCCCACAGATAAAACGCACCGACGACATTCCATAACCATGCGAATCCATAATATCCTGTGCAGCCTTTACCACGCGCGGATGTGAGGAAAGACCCAAATAATTATTGGCACAAAAATTTAGTACCTTTTCTCCTGTACCAACCTTTATCTCTGCCCCTTGTGCAGTAGTAATAATACGCTCATCCTTATATAATCCCGATTCCTTAATTTCCTCGAGCGCTGTAGTTAAGTGTGCTTTAAAATCTCCGTACATAACGTCTCAATTATAGTTTATTCAAATGTAAAAAGCCTTTACGTTAAAAAAAATGATTTTGTAAAGGTTTAACTTTAACTGTATTTTAACTAAACAATGGCAATAAAATAATATATTCAATGTTATATTTACGGCGCCCAAGGTACATTAAGTAGTTAAACTATTTCTTTTTGCAGATAAATATTACTTTTGTGCCTGCCCCTTATTTTAATGTAAACAATTAAACGGGCATAAACGAATGATAACAAAGTTTAATTTACATACAACTAAATTTTTTATCTATAAAAAAATATTGGTTTTAATTCTGCTGATTTATTCAACAGGCTACATACATGCGCAGGATAAATTGGAAATAGGTGTCATGCTGGGTACAAGCTATTATCTTGGAGATTTAAATCCTCAAAAACAATTTTACAAACCCAGTCTTTCCTATGGAGGAATAGCCCGATATGTATTGAGTGATCGATTTGCACTAAAAGGAACAGCCTCTATTGTACGCATTAAGGGTGATTATCCTGATAACGGTGTTTTATTCCCCGAGGGCGATGTAAATTACTCTTTTAACAGAGGAATGGCAGATGGGACAATGCAGGTTGAATTTAATTTCATATCCTACGATCACCCATATATTAGCACAACCAATTATACACCTTATATTTCATTTGGCTTAGGAACAACAATTTATAAAAGATTTTCCACAGAAAGTGAAAATAACTCTGAACAAACAGTTTTTATATTATCTTTGCCCATCGGTGTCGGTTTTAAGTATAAAATAAACAAATGGATAAGAGTAGGTGCCGAGTGGAATTTCAGGAAAACCTTTGTGGATGACCTGGATTATGTAGGCAATAACTTAACAATTAATGCTGATGATCCTTACGGATTTAATACAGGCTGGAAAATCCACAATAACGACTGGTATTCCTTTGCAGGAGTGATGGTTACTTTTAATATGTTTAAAAGAAAAACCGAATGTAATAGTGGATATTAAAAAAGGCAAAGACAAAAATAATATGTCAGTAAAAGAAAAACTGATAAAAGAGCGGTTACCGCAACACGTGGCCATTATTATGGATGGAAACGGACGTTGGGCTAAAAAACGTGGAAATTCGAGAGTTTTTGGACATAAAAACGGTGTTACAGCAGTAAGGTCGGTCACAGAAGCTGCTGCTGAACTGGGCATTGGGTATTTAACCTTGTATGCCTTTTCAACTGAAAACTGGAATCGCCCTAAACTTGAGGTGGATGCCTTAATGTCATTATTGGTTTCTACAATCAGTTCCGAAACCAAAACATTAATGAAAAACAATGTTAAACTCGGGGTGATAGGCAGTATAGACACCTTACCTGGTGATGTGAGAAGAAAGCTGATGGATTGCATGAATAAGACTTCTCAAAACACCGGTTTAATATTAAATCTTGCTTTAAGTTATAGCTCGCGATGGGAAATTACCGAAGCAGTTCGTCAAATTGCAAAGGCTATTCAGAACAAGGATCTTGAACCTGAAGACATAAAACCGGAGTTAATTTCTCATCACCTGACAACCTTTGGCATCCCTGATCCCGAACTGATGATCAGAACAAGCGGAGAATTGCGTATTAGTAATTTCCTGCTTTGGCAGATTGCATACGCCGAACTATATTTTTGTGATACCCTTTGGCCTGATTTTAGCAAAGAAGATTTTTACAATGCCCTTTTTGACTATCAGAACAGAGAACGAAGATTTGGAAAAACGAGTGAACAAATAAAAAAATAGAACAATATATATTTAATATAACATGCTTAAGAAAATTACCGTTTTATATATTATCCTTACCCTTATTCCTTCCTATATTTTTGCTCAAGAGGCAACTATTCCAAACATCAGCTACTCCGGAAGCCCAAAAAGCTACGAGATTGCAGAAATAAATGTGGTTGGTATACAAAATTACGATCCCAAAATATTGGTGAATTTATCCGGACTAAAGGTAGGGCAGAAACTTAATATTCCCGGAGAAGAAATATCAGAAGCCATCCGAAAATATTGGGAACACGGTCTTTTTTCTGATGTTAAAATTAAAGCCTCTAAAATTGAAAAAGGTAAAGTATGGCTTACCATTGAATTACTTGAGCGCCCCAGGCTTTCTGACATCAACTATTATGGTTTGAAAAAATCAGAAATAGAAACTGTAGCCGAAAAAGTAGCCATGATGAAAGGAAGTCAGGTAACACCTTACTTTATTTCCCGCGCAGAAAAATATATAACCGATTATTTTGTTGAAAAGGGATTCTATAATACCGAGGTACGTGTAGTACAAAAAGATGATACTACAAAAATTAATCATGTTTACCTTGATATTACAGTAGACAAAAAAGAGAAAGTTAAGGTTAAATCCCTTGATATAGAAGGCAATACAGTATTCTCTGACAACAGAGTAAACAGTATTATGAAAAAAACCAACGCCAAGGGTGAAGTCAGAAACTTTTTCCGCACCAAAAAATTTATCGACGAAACTTACCAGGAAGATTTAGTATCCTTAATAGATAAATATAACGAGAAAGGTTATCGGGATATGGTCATTGATTACGATTCTATCTCTAAAAACGATGACAATACGGTAAATATTAAAATTAAAATTGACGAAGGACAAAAGTATTACTTTGGAAATATCACCTGGATCGGTAACAGTATTTATCCCTCGGAATACCTCAACGCCATTTTAAGAATCAAAAAAGGCGATGTATTTAATCAAAAATTATTGGACGACCGCTTAATGACCGAGGAAGATGCGGTACAGAATATTTGCTATTTAAATAAAGGATATTTATTCTCCAACATTACCCCTGTCGAAATCAACATCAATGCAGATACCATTGATCTGGAAATGCGTGTTTACGAGGGTAAGCAAGCCACAATCAACAACATTATCATCAAAGGAAATACAAAAACACACGAACACGTAGTTCGACGTGAGATAAGAACAAAGCCAGGCCAATTATTTGACCGTTCTGAGTTGGTACGTACCATCAGGGAGCTTTCGCAACTGGGTCACTTCGATCCGGAAACCATTACTCCGGATGTAAATCCTAACCCCGAAGACGGAACCGTTGACCTGGTTTATAACCTAACAGAAAAGGCTAATGACCAGATTGAGCTTTCCGGTGGTTGGGGAGCAGGAATGTTTGTAGGTTCTCTGGGTCTGAAATTTACTAACTTTTCGGTTCGTAATATCTTCAATAAAGAAGCATGGCGTCCTTTACCTACAGGTGATGGACAAACATTATCGTTAAGAGCACAAGCCAATGGTAAATACTACCAATCATATAGCTTATCATTCACCGAACCATGGTTAGGCGGTAAAAAACCTAATTCATTTACCTTTTCACTTTACCGATCGGTTCAAACAGGTGTATCTAGTAGCTATGGATACAACCCATACAGTAGTGGATACGGAAGTTATGGATACAATTATTCCAGTTCTAATACAGAGCAATTCATGAAAATATTAGGAGCCTCTGTTGGATTTGGAAAAAGATTATCCTGGCCTGATGACTTCTTCTCATTCTACTCTGAAGTGAGCTATCAGCATTATCACTTAAGTGACTGGAACTATTTTATCATGCAGGATGGTTATTCTGAAAACTTAAACTTTAAGTTCATATTTTCACGTAACTCAATAAATAATCCATTATATCCAAGAAGAGGATCTAACTTCTCTCTAGGCTTACAAATCACCCCTCCATACTCCTTGTTTAGAGATAAAAGCTGGGAAGATTTGTATGAAGAGTCTATCGATTCGAGTTCGGATAACCAGGATGATGCTCAGGAAGATTTATATGAACTGATAGAGTTCCACAAATGGACAACCCAGGGAACCATGTATTCACCATTAGATAAGGCTGAGAAATTAATCTTTATGGGTAAATACGAAATGGGATTTCTTGGATATTACAACAAATGGGTTCGTTCACCATTTGAGAAGTTCGTAGTTGGTGGTGACGGTATGTCGGGTTACAGTATGTACGGTAGCCAAACCATTGGATTAAGAGGATATGAAAACTCTTCTCTTACCCCTTACTCTTCAACAGGAAGTTTAGATGGTAATATCTACAGCAAGCTTACCTTCGAAATGAGATATCCATTAACCCTGCAACCATCGGCTCAGGTATACGCTCTGGCCTTTATGGAAGCAGGTAATTGCTGGTCCGAATTTGAAGAATTCAGCCCTTATGATTTAAAAAGATCTGCCGGTGTTGGTGTAAGAATATTCTTACCTATATTCGGATTAATGGGTATTGACTGGGGATATGGATTTGATGAGGTAGACTATCAATCAGGTGCAGGAGGAAGTCAATTCCACTTTGTAATTGGACAGCAATTTTAATATGGTTTGATTTTTGCTGCACATGTACGTATCAGTTAAAAATGTAATTTGCCATTAAAAATGTAAAAACATGAAAAAGACAGTTTTATTTGCCCTATTCATTGCCATTGGAGTGATGGCCAGTGCTCAAAAATATGCTTTTGTTGATACCGAATATATCTTAAAAAACATACCTGCTTACGAAGCTGCCAATGAACAATTAAATCAGGCTTCATTGAAATGGCAGAAAGAAATTGAAGCCATCTATGCAGAGGTTGAAACCTTATATCAGAACTATCAAACCGAGAGTGTATTTTTATCAAACGAGATGAAAATAAAAAAGGAAGAAGAGATTGTTGCCAAAGAAAAACAAGCGCGTGATTTACAAACCCGCTACTTTGGTGCTGAAGGCGAACTTGGCAAAAAAAGAGAGGCTCTTATTAAACCCATTCAGGACGATATTTATAATGCAATACGAGAGCTTGCTGAAGAAGAAAGCTATGCTGCTATTTTCGATAAAGCCTCAGGTGGAGTATTATTATTTTCCGACTCCAAGTATGACAGAAGTGATGATATATTAGAAAAACTGGGATACAAAAACTAAATAACTAATGAGTACGTAAATATCATTCCTCAATGGTCTTATAGATACTTACTTTTTTTTGACAATTATTATTATGAAGATGATAAAACAGCTATTTATTGGATTGGCTCTAATGGTAACCACCTTTACTTCGGCACAATCCAGCTTTAAATTTGGACATATAAATACACAAGCTATTTTTAGTGTAATGCCCGAGTTAAAGACCGTTGATGAGCAGTTGCAAGCCGAATACAGTACGCTAGAAAAACAACTCACTGATATGCAAGAAGCATTAAAAACATTGCAGACAGATTATCTAACAAAACTACAGGCTAATCAATTAAGCCCTGAAGAAAGAAACAATTTAGAAACTCAAATTCAGCAAGGGGATCAGAAAGTACAGGCTTTCTATCAAAATTCGCAACAATCGTTGCAAAGAAAGGAACAGGAATTAAAAAGCCCTATATTCATAAAGGTAAGTAATGCCATACAAGAAGTAGGTGAAGAAAACGGCTTTTTATATATTTTTGAGGAAGTAGGCGGATTAACACTATATAAATCAGAAAAAAGCGTTGATGTTGCTCCATTAGTAAAAGCAAAATTAGGAATACAATAAACCGGAATTATAATTAAAGAAAATATGAAAGCAATAAAATTATTATTTGTTGTAGCTACAGTTTTAATTTGCTCAAGCGCTGTTGCTCAGGACTTAAAATTTGGCCATGTAAACATCCAAAAGTTGGTAGCTGAATTACCCGCAAAATTACAAGCTGACCAAAAATTACAGGATGCATCTAAAAAACTTGAAGACAACCTAAGGGTAATGTCTGAAGAGCTTGATGCAAAATATTCTGACTACATGGAAAAAAGAGATTCCTTACCTGAGTTAATCAGAGCTACCAAAGAAAAAGAAATTACTGAAATCAGTAATCGTCTGCAAAACTTTAAAACTATGGCGTCTCAGGATTTACAAAAACAAGAACAGCAATTACTACAGCCTATTGTTGAATCGGTGCAAAAAGCCATTGACGAAGTAGGTGCAGAAAATGGTTTTATTTACATTTTTGATGTTAGTTCTCGTGTAGTTATCTATCATTCTGAACAAAGTACTGATGTAGAAGAATTAGTTAAAGCAAAATTGCTTGCTAAGTAATCATTACAATCTTATTATATTTGAAGGATGATTATTGAGTTAATCATCCTTTTTTTTGCCCTCTGCATAACTTACAGAGGAATATATTTTACCCGTATTACGATGAATACAACTAAAGGTCCTATTGCTGTTTTCGACTCCGGTTATGGAGGTTTAACCGTTCTGGAGAAATTAATGGAGCAGATGCCCCAATATGACTTTTTATACCTGGGCGATAATGCCCGCACTCCCTACGGGACACGCTCGTACGAAGTAGTTTATGAATATACGCTGCAGGCTGTTAAAAAGTTATTTGACATGGGAGCTCATCTCATTATTCTGGCTTGTAATACTGCTTCAGCTAAAGCGTTACGTACCATCCAACAAAATGATTTACCCAGGATAGACCCTAACAGAAGAGTATTGGGTGTCATCCGTCCCAGCGCCGAATCGGTAGTTAGCTATTCCAAATCAAAAAAGGTGGGTTTGCTTGGAACGGTAGGTACCGTACAATCCCTCTCGTATCCCATCGAAATCAAAAAACAATCCAAAGATATTGAGGTATTCCAGGAAGCATGCCCAATGTGGGTACCACTAGTTGAAAACGGGGAGGGAGATAGTCCTGGAGCAGACTATTTTATTCAAAAAAATCTTAATAATCTGTTTAAACAAAATAAAGATATAGATACCATTATTTTAGGCTGCACTCATTATCCGCTATTGATGCCAAAAATAAAGCAATATCTGCCTTCTTCCTGTCAAGTCATCTCTCAGGGTAATATTGTTGCACAAAGCTTACAGAACTACTTAAATAGACATCCTGAGATGGATGAGCGATGCAGTAAAGATGGTGTAACTCATTTTTACACCACCGAAAATGTGGATAAGTTTAAGCAAACTGCTGGTTACTTTTTGAACAAGGAAATTGAAGTCAAACACATTCACTTATAATTATACCGTTTGACTGTGGTTATCAGCTGATGGCAGGACCTGCAAAACGACTCATTCGATACAGAATAGAAATGCAACCTGCCAACCACCAAATAACCACGCTAACATGTGATAAAACACAACTACTTATACCAACTTGAGTACATCAGGTAGTTATCGGCAATTTTGTTAATCATTTCCTTTGTTTGATGGGGTTCAATATCCTTAACTTTTTTGGCAGGAACTCCAGCATATACACTATTAGGTTCCACTTGTGTATTACTTAATATTAATGAATTGGCCGCAATAATTGAATTCTCACCAATAACAGCATGATCAAGAATAGTGGCACCCATTCCTACCAATACATCATTTTTAATGGTTGCTCCATGAATAGTTACATTATGACCAATGGATACATTATCCCCAATTTCAATGGTTGACTTCTGGTACAAGGTATGCAATACCGAACCATCCTGTATATTTACCTTGTTCCCAATGCGAATAGAATTAACATCACCGCGTAAAACGGCATTAAACCAAATACTACAATCATTCCCCATTACAACATCACCAACCACCGTAGCATTTTCAGCTAAAAACACATTCTCACCAAATTTTGGGGTAAATCCTCTTACTTCTTTAATTAAAGCCATGATAAATCAATTTAATTTACCACAAAAATAATCTTTTTAGCGTAATTTCTTATTTTAAAAAACCCGAACATACATTGCCTAGCCAAAGGTTTATTTAATAAAAATGATATCTTTCATGTAAAACACCCTTTTTTAAAATATACCCATTAATAAACAAATAGATAATAATCCTCTATGTGTCTATTTCTCATCTTAAAATCCTCCTGCACCATGCTCTTAAGCACCTTAAAAAAAGTGCTCTAAATAGCCTTTGTTTTAACAAACTATATACCTTTACTCTCAAATTAAATGTAAATAACGCTTTAAAAATGCCTCCATGTTAATGTAGCTTTAACATGGAGATGAGCTTAAGGCAACATAAAAATCCAGATCTTAAAGTTTAAATTTGTTATGGGCAGAAGTTCAAAAGTAATCGAACGCGACGAGGTAGTTGTTCGGTTTTCAGGTGATTCAGGAGACGGCATGCAATTAACAGGGACCTTGTTTTCAAACACCTCAGCTATTTTAGGTAACGACATTTCTACATTCCCCGATTATCCGGCAGAAATTAGGGCTCCGCAAGGAACTATTGGAGGAGTATCGGGATTTCAGGTACATTTTGGGCACACCGAAGTTTACACACCTGGCGACTTTGCCGATGTTCTGGTGGCCATGAATCCGGCAGCATTAAAAGCCAATGCCCAGTGGGTAAAAGCAGGAGGCACCATCATTATAGATGTGGACAGCTTTGATGAACGCCATATGAAAAAGGCCGGTTACTCAACCAACGACCCTATTACAGAAGATAAACTGGGCGATTTTAACATTATCAAAGCTCCTATAACCACCCTTACCAAAGAGAGTTTAAAGGACATGGGGCTTGATAACAAGAGCATCCTTCGAAGCAAGAATATGTATGCATTAGGTTTAGTTTATTGGTTATTCGATAGGCCTTTAACACATACTGAGCACTTTATACAAAAGAAGTTTGCCAAAAAACCATTAGTTGTAGAAGCCAACCTGAAAGTACTTAGAGAAGGCTATAACTATGGATTAATCATACAGGCTGTAACTCCTTCATATCATATCAACCCAGCTTCCATTGAAAAAGGTAAATACCGCAACTTAAATGGGAATATAGCAGTTGCCTGGGGCTTAATAGCAGCCGCACAGAAAGCAGGTCTTGAACTCTTCCTGGGCTCCTATCCCATTACTCCCGCTACCGAAATATTACAGGAATTATCGGCCCGAAAAGACCTTGGAGTAAAAGTCTTTCAGGCTGAAGATGAAATAGCCGGTATCTGTACAGCTATTGGAGCCAGTTTTGCCGGAGATCTGGCAGTAACCTCTACTTCGGGCCCTGGTTTAGCCCTGAAAGGAGAAGCCATTGGTCTGGCTGTGATTGCAGAACTTCCATTGGTAATTGTTAACGTACAGCGAGGCGGACCATCTACTGGTTTACCTACTAAAACAGAACAATCAGATCTTATGCAGGCTCTGTATGGTCGTAATGGGGAAAGTCCTTGCGTTGTAATGGCGGCCTCCTCTCCTATCAACTGTTTTGAATATGCTTTCTATGCCGCCAAAATAGCCGTAGAACACATGACTCCGGTAATCTTACTCACTGACGGATTCCTGGCCAATGGTACACAACCCTGGCGTATTCCTGACCTAAACAATTATCCTGAGATCAAAGCATCAAGAGTAACAACTGATCCTGAACAATGGATGCCTTACATGCGTGATCCTGAAACGCTGGTTCGTAACTGGGCAAAACCAGGTACCCCTAAATTAATGCATCGTATTGGCGGATTGGAAAAAGATGAAACATCAGGTGGCGTGTCATACGACGCAGAAAACCACCAAAAAATGATAGAAACACGTGCTGCCAAAATAAAATTTATCGAGAACAAAATTCCGGATCAGGATATTTTAGGAAATCCCGATAGCGATGTTTTGGTTGTTGGCTGGGGAGGAACCTTTGGTCATCTGTTCACGGCCATAGAAGAACTCGAGAACGAAGGTATCGGTGTAGCACTTGCACACTTTAACTATATTAATCCACTGCCCAAAAACACCTACGATATATTAAAACGGTATAAAAAGATATTGGTCTGTGAATTAAATCTGGGGCAGTTTGTAAACTACCTGCGCATGAACTTCCCTGATGTGAAGATGACCCAGTTTAATAAAGTACAGGGTTTACCATTTACTGTGGTTGAGTTAAAAGATAAAATTAAAGCATTACTGGAGGACTAATACAATGAATGAAAATTGCGAATTCAAATATACCGACTATAAGAGTGATTTAGAGGTTAGATGGTGTCCCGGATGTGGTGACCATGCCATTCTTAATTCTGTTCAAAAAGCCATGGCCAAACTAAAGGTTGAACCGCATAATGTGGCTGTTATCTCAGGTATTGGCTGTTCATCGCGCTTTCCCTATTATATGAATACCTATGGTTTTCATACCATTCACGGGCGCGCCTCAGCCATTGCTTCAGGGGTAAAAATAGCTAATCCGCATTTACAGGTTTGGCAAATAACCGGAGATGGCGATGCTTTAGCCATTGGCGGAAACCACTTCATCCATCTTATCCGAAGAAACATTGACATTAATGTGATCCTCTTTAATAACCAGATCTATGGATTAACCAAGGGGCAATATTCCCCAACTTCCAAACGAGGATTTATATCTAAAACTTCTCCCTTTGGTACCATTGAAGATCCTTTTAAACCAGGACAATTAGCATTGGGCGCAGGTAGCCAGTTTTTTGCACGCACCATCGACAAGGAGATAAACCTTTCGGTGGAAATCATGGAAGAATCGGCTAAACACAAAGGAACTTCTATTGTAGAGGTACTACAAAACTGCGTGATTTATAATGACAAAACCCATGAAGCTATAACAGACAAAAAATACAAGGCCGACAGAACCATCATTCTTCGCCATGGTGAAAAAATGATTTTTGGTGCCAACAACGATAAAGGACTGATAATGGATGAAAATTTGCACCTCAAAGCAGTAACCATTGGTGAGGATGGTTATACATTAGAGGACATATTAGTGCATAATGCCCACAATCATCATGTGTCGATGCATCGTAAGCTGGCCAACATGGAATATCCTGAATTACCAGTAGCTTTAGGCATCATCCGTTCTGTTGATGAAAGAATTTACGACGAAGATGTTGAAAGTCAACTCCACGAAGTGCAGGAAAAAACTACCATCTCAACTTTTGAAGAATTGGTTAATAGCGGAGATGTATGGGAGATTAAATAATTTAATTTGCTACTTATTCAAAAAGAGTCATCCTATGGGTGACTCTTTTTTTTGCCCTAATCATAACTATTATGTAACTTATTATCAACAAAAAACGTCGTAATATAAATATCTAAACATTAACCTGATCAGAAAATAATGAAAAAAACATTCAGCTTATTCACAGCCATTTTGCTTTCCTGCATTTTATTTGCCCAAAGCACTTACGAAAAGGAAACCCGTCAAGTACCTTACTTCAAAAATATATCTGTTAGTTCAGGAATTGATGTATATCTAACTCAAGCTGATGACATAGATGTGAGAGTAGAAGCCTCAAAAAACTCACGCCACCGTATTATCACAGAAGTGAAAGGGGAAACACTGCATATCTATGTGGAAGGAAAATTCAGATGGATTGCTAAAGATATACGTAAAGTATATGTTACCGCACCTACATTTAAAACTATCGAAGCGTCTGGCGGTGCCGATATAAGAGGAACTGATACAATAAAATCGGAATTACTTTCCTTAAATTCATCAGGCGGAGCAGATATTTATCTTATCACACAAACTTCAACGCTAAAACTAAATTGCAGCGACGGTGCCGACATCAATGTAAAGGGCAACACCAATCAATTAAAGGCAACAGGAACAGCCGGTTCCGATATCAATGCCCGAAACATGAAAGCAAATCATGTGGATGCCATAGCTTCAGGAGGAGCGGATATAGAGGTCTTTGCCAGTGAAACACTTAATGCCAACGCCAGTAGCGGCAGCGACATAAAGTACACCGGCTCACCCAAGCAAAAAAATATCAATCATAGTAGCGGTGGGGATATAAAGCAATTTTAGGTGATACAATGTTTTTTGTAGACAAGGATCTATTTTTATCTTTGTAAAGATAAAATAAATGGATCAGATGTTAATAATAGGGATAGCCGGAGGAACTGGATCTGGTAAAACAACAGTAGTAAGGAAAATAATAGAACAACTACCCGAAGGAGAAGTTACCGTTCTTCCTCAGGATTCATACTACAAAGACAACAGTAACATACCTCTGGAAGAGAGGCAAAAAATTAATTTTGACCACCCGGATAGCATAGAATGGGAATTGTTGATTAAACATATTAATGCACTCAAACGCAATGAGTCTATTGAATTACCATCTTATTCATACGTAACCTGCACGCGCGATGCAAATACTACAACCATATATCCAAGAGATGTGGTGATTGTTGAAGGCATATTGATATTAGGACATAAACACCTTAGGAATATTATTGACCTCAAAGTTTTTGTTGACGCTGATGCAGACGACCGTCTTTCCCGCGTTATTTCAAGGGATATTATTGAAAGAGGCAGAGATGTGAAAATGGTATTAGACAGGTACGAAAGAACCGTTAAGCCCAGTCACCTGCAATTTATTGAACCAACAAAACGTTATGCTGACTTAATAGTACCCCAGGGTGGCAATAACATTGTAGCCATTAATCTGCTTAAACAACATATCGAACAGAATCTAAATTTAACGCTTTAACTAACGTACGCCATGCTCGACAACCTTGCTCCGGAAAATATCCTGTTTATCGATATAGAAACCGTACCTCAATACGAAAGCTATACCAACCAATCAGAAAACATGCAGAAACTGTGGGATAAAAAGGCAGCTTTTTTTCTGAAAGATGATGAGTCTCCGGCAGACATATACCAACGAGCAGGTATTTATGCCGAATTTGGTAAAATAGTTTGTATATCGGCCGGCATCATCCACTATGTGCAAGGAGAAATGCATTTTAAAGTAAAAAGCTTTGCTGGTGACAACGAAAAACAGCTGTTATTAGAATTTTCGGATATGCTCAACAACTTTATGAGCAAAGGTCCTGACCGGAATTTATGTGGCCACAATGCCAAGGAATTTGATTTCCCCTATATTGCACGACGTATCCTTATTAATGGATTAAAACTACCTATTTGTTTGGATATTGCAGGGAAAAAACCATGGGAAGTTAAGTTTTTAGACACTTTAGACCTGTGGAAGTTTGGCGACTACAAACATTATACTTCATTAAATCTCTTAACTACCATCTTTAATATTCCTTCACCTAAAGATGATATTGATGGCAGCCAGGTGGCTGATGTATTTTACAAAGAAAAAGATATTGACCGAATTGCCATTTATTGTGAAAAAGATGTATTGGCCACAGCCCAATTGTTATTGCGTTTTATGGGCAAGCCCTTAATCGAGCCCGATTATTTTGAACGTGTGCTGTAAGCTATAAGGCATGATTAATAAACCAAAATGCAAAGCCTTCTTTTTCAACCCAAACCATTATCTACCAATACCCTCCCGGTGTATTCCGAAAATACTATATCAAAAAATATTTTAGCGTTTCAATAAACAGCTCTGTTTGCTCGGCATGCAACCAATGACCAGCATCGGGTATAGTAGCTAACTGAGCTGAAGGAAAATAATTACGCATTTGTTGCATATCCTCATCCTGCACATAAGGCGAATTTGCTCCTTTAATCAGAAACACATCCTTCTCTTTGGGGAATACAGGAGCTGGATCCAAATAAGAAAAACCATCCATTATTTCATGCAGATTTTCTGAAATAGCCTCAATATTCAGTTTCCAGAAAAGCTTTTTATCCTCTCTTCTTCCAATATTTTTAAGCAAGAAGGATCTAACCATGCCATTGGGGACACTACTTTTTAAGAACCTATCTATCTCACTTCTTGAAGAAAAATCCAGTGGGTTTACCGAAAGTAATCCATCCACAATACTTTGATGATCATTGGTAATCTTGCCAAAATTATTGGTTTCTCCGTAGGGTTTTGGCGCAATATCCACCACCACAAGTTTTTCAACCTTATGAGGATATTTTAAAGCGAAACGCATGGCTGTTTTTCCTCCCATTGAATGTCCCAATAACACGCTACTATCAAGCTGTTGATCGTCCATAAACTCTTTCAGGTCATCTGCCATAAGTGCATAATTCATCTCTGAAGAATGAGAGGATCTTCCATGGTTACGCTGATCGATGATAAAGATTCTAAAATGCTCCTCAAGTAATCGGGCAATACTTAACCAATTATCAGAAGAACCATATAAGCCATGCAGAATAATCAGGTTGACATCACCTCTACCGATCTGTTTAAAGAACAACTTCATTTACTTAACCAATTGTTCCTTATACAAACGAATTGTTTTTTCAAGCCCCATGTACAAGGCATCACAAATAAGGGCATGCCCTATGGAGACCTCTGCTATGAAAGGAATATTTTCTGAAAAGAATCTTAAATTTTCCAGACTTAAATCATGACCGGCATTAACCTTTAGTCCGGCCTTTTTTGCCATCTCAGCAGCTGCAATAAACGGAGCAATGGCCTTATCTCTATCACGAATATACTGAGCAGCATAAGGTTCGGTATACAACTCTATCCTATCGGTATTGGTATTAGCCGCATTAGCTATATTATCCAGGTCAGTATCAATAAAAATTGAGGTACGTATACCAACTTCACTGAACTCAGCAATAATATCCTGCAAAAGCGATTTGTTTTTCACAGTATCCCATCCCGCATTCGAGGTAATTGCTTCAGGAGGATCAGGCACGAGCGTTACCTGATGAGGCTTCACTTTTTTTACAAGATCAATAAAACTACGCGATGGATACCCTTCAATATTAAACTCTGTTTTTATAATTGGTTTAATATCCAGCACATCCTGGTAACGAATATGTCTTTCATCGGGTCTTGGATGAACCGTAACTCCCTCTGCACCAAATGACTGTACATCGATAGCTGCTTTAACAACATTGGGTTGATCCCCACCTCTTGCATTTCTCAGGGTAGCTACTTTATTTATATTAACACTTAATTTTGTCATCTATTTTTATGTTTTATCCTCGTACTCAGCACATTCATCCAATTATACCAAATAAACCAATCAGATCCTTGTTTGTTTCGCTTTATACAACTAAATTTAAACCAAACGGAATTGCAAAAATGGGAGAAATATTTAATTTTCCTATAGCACAAAGTTAAAAGTATTTCTTGAAACAATTATATGTTAGCACAAGATTTGATATCAGAATTGGTTCCCGCTCTCCGAACATCAGACTCGGGACTGGATGCCCTGAACTGGATGGAAGTCTTTAGGGTATCGCATCTTCCGATAGTAAACAATAAGGAATTTCTTGGTTTAATAGCGGATACAGATATCTTTGATTTAAATAAGCCTGAAGAACCTCTTGGTAATCATCAGCTTTCACTTACATCACCTTATGTATACAACAACCAACATATCTATTCAGTCATAGAACTTGCCTCCAGATTGCAACTCACGGTCATTCCTGTTTTAAAACAAAATAAAGAATATCTAGGTTTAATTACTCAACCCGACCTGCTTAAAAACTATGCCAATCTGATTGCAGCACATACTCCAGGGGGGATTATTGAAATTGAAGTACCTGCATATGATTACTCCTTTGCTGAAATTGCACGCATAATAGAAGATACTGACACGAAAGTTTTAAGTTTTTATATTAATCAAAAGGAAGAAGATGGCCCCCTTCATATTACGATAAAACTAAACCGCGAGGATATTACTCCCGTGCTTAGAGCTTTTGATCGCTACGACTACACCGTTACTGCTTCATACTCAGAACACAGTACAGTAGACGAAGTAGTGAAGAAAAATTACGATGCCTTGATCAGATATTTAAATGTTTAGCATCATACCTGCCTAACCCAAACCAGTCCGAATCAAACAGGTTTTTATTTATCCGGATCACTCATTCTCAAACCTATACTTGTCATTTATTCTATTGTGATAAAAGTTCTTTAGAAAACAGCTTATATAATAAAAATAATGCCTCATAATAACTTGTTTACGTGAGTTATGGTGCTTATTTTTGTTACCTACATAAAAAAATAAAAATGAGGATAGCTATTTTTGGGAAACAGTTTACCGATACTTTTACCCACAGTTGTATTAGTCTTTTTAATAAACTGCATAGTCACCAATCGGATATTATTGTATATAAACCCTTCTACGATTTTTTATCTCAAAAAATAGATATCAATTCATACAACCTTACAATTTTCAGTAAACGCGAGGAGCTAATAGATATAGATCTATTTCTGAGCATTGGAGGAGATGGAACTATTTTAGAAGCAGTTACACTTATCCGCGACTCAGGCATTCCGGTGGTAGGGATTAACAGCGGGCGCTTAGGTTTTTTAGCCGATATCTCAAAAGAAGACATCAATAATGCGATAGACCATATATACACGCGAAACTACAATATAAATGAGCTGGAACTGTTACAACTGAATACACCAAACAATTTGTTTGGTGATTTAAACTTTGCTTTAAACGAGTTAGCAGTTCATAAAAGGGATTCTGCATCCATGATTACTATTCATACCTACCTGGATGGGCAATTTTTAAATTCTTACTGGGCAGATGGCTTAATTGTAGCTACTGCTGTTGGTTCAACAGCATATTCACTAAGTGTTGGAGGCCCTATTATGCACCCCAAATCGCAAAACCATGTGATCAACCCTATTGCACCACATAACTTGACGGTACGCCCAATGGTGGTTCCTAACCACCTGAAAATTACATTAAAAGTAGAAGGTCGTGCTGACTCCTATCTGGCTACCTTGGACTCTCGAAGTGAGATTTTTGAAGAATCTTTAGAATTAAATATACAAAAAGCACCTTTTTCGCTTAAAGTGATTGATTTACCCGGCATTAATTACTACAATACTCTACGTAATAAGTTGATGTGGGGTGCCGATAAAAGAAATTATTCACTTTAAGGCCCTGTTATTGATTATAGCTAGTATGTATGTTTTTGCCTATACATTAAAATAAAAAGTCCTTGTAATGCTTATGGTATAATTATATTGATTTAAATACCTGAGTTGTTGATATATGGGAGCAAATTATATGAATTAATAATTTTTTTTACATAAAACAACATAACGATGAGAATAATAAATTATTTAGTTGCTTTATTGATGGTTATACCATTGCTTTCTTTTAAATACAATAAGAAACAAAACGAGAAAGACGATATAGATATTGAAGCAGAATATGCTATAAAAAACCTAACTGAGAAAGCAGAAATAGAGAAGTTCTCCTGGGGTAATATCAAAGAAACTACATCGGATATAGGGACTTTCCCTTATATACAAGCTCCCAAAGGAACTAAAAGAGAGACTAAATCATATGACTATAATAGATTTGAAATGTTTGATGGGCAGTCGTTTTTTAAAATGGAAGGACGTGTACAAACAATGTATATTGTAAAAGAAGATGGTAAGGATTGGAACCAATTTTTATTTGATAAGAGT
>JBFHEL010000022.1:0-21777 GCA_041584155.1 Saccharicrinis sp. | reverse complement strand
TAAATTCTGTTCTTATGCCTACCAATTAGTATTTGTATACCATCCTCACGACCCTTAACAAATTGCAATATCAATTCATCATCCGAAAGCAATACTAAATTTTCCATGCTTCTTAAATTTAATTAATTAGCGTAAATCTATTCTATAGGCATTCAATATTTAGGGAGTTAAACTTTTGCTTTCTTTACAAAGTGCAAAAAAGCAAAAAAAAGTTTAATTTCCAATTAAAAAGATAAAATTTACTAATACAACCTATGGATTTAATAATGTTACCCCTTTTAAAATATATTCTCTATCTTCTTAAAACAAGATAATAAAATCGATGATTTTAATTTTTATAAATTTCCAGGAGTCTATTATTTTAATTACTACCCCCTACAAAACAAGATAAATTATTAAAAAAATATTATTTTATTTACCTTGCCCCCCTTAACTACAAGATGTAAAATATTATAATATCCTAAAAATTAACACATACCCTGAAAATTTAATTGTAACAATTAGTAACTTTTTTAATTGTTTTAATAATAGTTTGTGATTTTATATTGTACTTTATCGATAAATAGCTACTTTTACCCCTGATTTTATAAGAAACTAAAATATAACATATCCAAAAGATAGAAATTATATGTGCGGATTTGCAGTTTACACAGGAAATGACATGATGGACAAACTATTGTTTGCCAGTGAATTTAATAAAATAAAATACAGAGGCCCAGACAACTCCAACATAAAAGATTTTGGAGATGAAGGATGGATGGGCTTTCATAGATTAAGCATCATGGACGTATCAAGCCATGGTAATCAACCATTAACCTATAAAAATATAAATTTAGTTTGTAACGGGGAGGTATATAACTTTCTGCAACTGCGAAAAAAATACGAAAACACTTTCAATTTTAAATCAACCAGTGATTGCGAAGTGATTATTCCTTTATTTTTAGATAAAGGTATTGAAGAAACAGCAAAATCGTTAGATGCCGAGTTTGTATTTGTAATCTATGATTCTGTTGCTAAAAAGTATTTTGCAGCACGTGATCCTATTGGAATTCGCCCCTTATTTTACGGTTATTCCGCCTCAGGAGAAATCATGTTTGCCAGCGAAATGAAAACATTACACCTTCTTTGCAAGGACATCAAACAATTCCCTGTGGGACATTATTATGATGGTGAAAAATTCGTTTGCTACAAAGATATTTCTAAGGTAGAAGAGGTTGTGCATGATGATTTAGATGAAATATTTAAGAATATCAACGAAAAACTAACCACTGCCATTGAAAAAAGACTACAGGCAGATGTGCCCGTTGGCTTTCTTTGTAGTGGAGGATTAGACTCCAGTCTGGTTTGTGCCGTTGCGGCAAAAATGCTCGACAAACCCATTAAAACATTTGCGGTAGGTATTGAAGATGATCCTATTGATACCAAATATGCAAGGATAGTAGCTGACTATTTGGGCGCTGAGCATACCGAAGTTTTATTTACCCGGGAGCAAATTTTTGAAACTTTAAGCACATTAATATATAACATCGAAACCTGGGATATCACAACCATTAGGGCTTCAATGGGAATGTACCTGATTTGTAAATATATTAGTGAAAATACTGACGTGAAGGTGTTAATGACCGGTGAAATTGCCGATGAAATTCTGGGATATAAATATACCGATTTCGCTCCTTCACCAGAAGCTTTCCAACAAGAAGCAGAAAAGAGAATCCGGGAAATTCATATGTACGATGTACTAAGAGCCGACAGATGTATTTCATCTTGCGGGCTGGAGGCCAGAGTTCCTTTTGGGGATCTTGATTTTGTGGATTATATCATGAGTATTGATCCTGCAAAAAAAATGAATACTTACGGTGAAGGTAAATATTTGCTGCGTGCTGCTTTTGAAGGTGATTATTTACCTAAGGAAATCCTGCATCGTGACAAAGCTGCTTTCTCTGACGCGGTTGGACACAGCTCGGTAGATTACCTGAAAGCTTATGCTGCCAAGATGTATTCTGACGAAGATTTAGCTAAAGCAAGCGAAAAATATCCAACATTCACGCCCTTCACTAAAGAGTCGTTAATGTATCGTGATATTTTTGAGAAACATTTTCCTGGCAGAGCAGGTGTTATCAAGGATTTCTGGATGCCTAATAAACAATGGGAGAACTGTGATGTTGATGATCCAAGCGCAAGGGTTCTTCCAAACTATGGAGCAAGTGGTGTATAAATAATTATACGTTAGATATGACTAAAAAAGGTGATTTTCAGTATTGAAAATCACCTTTTTATTTTTTTAGAGATTTTTAATTTCCATACAGCAAAACCTTACCATCACTATCAATTTTAATAATTTGATCTTTCTTAATTTCCTCGGCTAAAATCCTTTTCGACAATTCATTTAGTATATTTTTTTGAATCACCCTTTTAATAGGACGAGCACCAAACAAGGGATCAAAACCCGTTTTAGCGATAAAGCTTAATGCATTGTCTGTAACTTCTATATCTATCTCTTTACTTTTTAAATTCTTTTTAATCGAATTAATCTGCATTACAACAATCTCCTTAATCTCATCGGCAGATAAAGGGGTAAACATTATTATATCATCAATCCTGTTCAGGAATTCAGGTCGTATAGACTCTCTTAACAAATGAAACACCTCTTTCTTAGTTTTTTCCGCTATTATTTCCATATCTTTTTCCTGAGCTCCCTCAAAATTTTGTTGAATAATATGCGAACCGGCATTGGAAGTCATAATAATGATGGTATTTTTAAAATCAACCAGACGTCCTTTATTATCAGTAAGCCTTCCATCATCCAACACCTGTAATAACACATTAAACACATCGGGGTGCGCTTTTTCTATTTCATCGAGCAAAACCACCGAATACGGTTTACGTCTGACTGCCTCGGTCAATTGCCCACCCTCATCGTATCCAACATATCCCGGAGGTGCACCAATCAGTCTGGAGACCGAGTGTCTTTCCTGAAACTCCGACATATCAATTCGTGTCATCTTATTTTCATCATCAAACAAGAAAGCAGCCAGCGCCTTGGCCAACTCTGTTTTTCCCACACCCGACATGCCCAGGAATATAAATGAACCAACCGGGCGTTTTTCATCCTGCAATCCTGCCCTACTCCTTCGTATGGCATCCGATACAGCCTCAATGGCCTCCTGTTGGCCAACCACACGTTGATGCAACTCTTCTTCCAGGGAGAGTAATTTATCTTTTTCACTACGCATCATTTTAGTGATAGGTATGCCCGTCCAACGACTTATTACTCCTGCTACATCTTCAGAATCCACCTCCTCTTTTATCAAAGGGTTGGCAGCCTGCTTACTCTGCAGTTTGCTTTTTAATTTTTCAATTTCCTCTTGTGCCACTTTAATTTTTCCATAGCGCAACTCAGCAACCTGATCAAATAAGCCTTCTCTTTCAGCGCGTTCAGCTTCAAATTTAAACTGTTCAATATTTGACTTCTGATGCTGAATTTGATCTACCAAACTCTTTTCCTCCTGCCACCGGGCTCTTAAGGTTGAGCGCTGATCCTTCAACTCCGAAATATGCTGAGTCAATTGGTTTAATTTAAGGCTATCTCCTTCACGCTTGATTGCTTCCCTTTCAATCTCCAGCTGATTTACTTTTCTATCCAACTCATCAATCTCTTCTGGAACTGAATTCATTTCCAAACGTAATTTGGAGGCAGCCTCATCTATTAAATCAATTGCTTTATCGGGCAAAAACCTGTCTGAAATATATTTATTAGACAAATTGACTGCTGCAATAATGGCATCGTCTTTAATCCTTACCTTATGGTGAGTTTCATACCTTTCTTTCAATCCACGTAAAATAGAGATGGCACTCAATACATCGGGTTCATCCACTCTAACAATCTGAAACCTACGTTCCAAAGCCTTATCTTTTTCAAAATACTTTTGATATTCGTTTAGTGTAGTTGCACCAACAGCGCGCAATTCTCCTCTGGCCAAAGCTGGTTTTAAGATATTGGCAGCATCCATAGCGCCTTCACCTTTACCGGCACCTACTAAAGTATGTATCTCATCAATAAACAATACAATATCTCCATCACTTCCAACCACCTCTTTCACAACTGCTTTCAAGCGCTCTTCAAATTCACCTTTATATTTAGCACCTGCCACAAGTGCACCCATATCCAAAGAATAAATCAATTTAGATTTCAAATTATCAGGCACATCTCCATTCACAATTCGGATAGCCAAACCTTCACCAATAGCTGTTTTTCCAACTCCTGGTTCTCCTATTAAAATAGGATTATTCTTTGTTCTTCTAGATAATATCTGAAGCACACGTCTAATTTCTTCATCACGCCCAATAACAGGATCTAACTTTCCTGATCGAGCCTGTTCATTTAAATTAATGGCAAAACGGTTCAGGGCATTAAAATTATCTTCTGCAGTCTGCGAATCCACCTTAGCTCCCTTCCTTAATTCCTTTATGGCAGCAATCAAATCCTTCTCAGTAAGTCCTGCATCCTTTAGCATATTCGACACCGGATCCTTTACCTTTAACAATCCCAGCAACAAATGCTCAACCGAAACATACTGATCATCAAAATCCTTTAAATAGGACTTTGCCTTTTGTAAAACTTCATTGGAAGAACGCGACAAATATGGATCTCCCCCTGAAACCTTTGGATATGAATCTATGATTGCATTTAATGGCTGATCAATATTTCGTACACTCAGCTTATTAAACAAAAAGGAAACAATATTTTCTTCTACCTCCATGATTCCTTTCAGAATATGTCCGGGTTCTATAGATTGTTGGGTATTCCCCGAAGCAATAGTTACAGCTTGCTGAATAGCCTCCTGCGATTTTATAGTATACTCTTTTAAGTTCATGATTTAGTTCTTTAAGTTTTGCTAAGCTCAGTCAAATCCTTTGCCAACTATCATTGTATGCCAACCTGACATTACTATCACCCATAATTATGCCATTATTTCATTAAAATACAATAAGTTATGAAATAATTTCAGTATAAGGGGAATAAAAAACGACATCGGAAACGAAATAAATTGCCGAATAAGTATATTAGCAAGCTCAAAAAAAACCGACAAATATTCATAACCAATTAGTGATGAAAAATTTATTGTATAGTGCCATTTTGGCCATCTTACTTGCTGCATGCACAAGTAACCCAACAGATAAAGAAAAAACTGAAAGCAGCTGCAGCAGCTCTTGTTCAAGTGCTTCCTGTTGCCCAGGTAAATCTACTGCAAGCTTGGCTCTAATAAATGATCTTTCTGTGGATCAGGTTTTAGCTACGCCAGAAAATTACATGGAAAAGAAAATAGATTTAACCGGGCTGGTTGTACATACTTGTAAGAAAAGTGGTAAAAAATTGTTTTTGAAAGGAGAAAATGATTCCATTTTTATTCGCGTTGAAGCCGGCGAAAACATAAGCCAATTTACAACAAGCCTTGAAGGCGAACTGATTACTGTTACAGGTGTATTCAATGTTTTCACTCAAGAAACTAGTGATCACCACGAAGAGTGTGAATCGGAAGAAAAAAGTAAAAGCTACACTCTTTTGTGCGAAAGTTACAAACAATTATAAGCTATTCACATAGATATACAGAGCTGGTAAATCCGGCTCTTTACGAAAAATGAAATTTCGAAAATTAAATAAAATCATACACCGTGATTTAGGTTATATTTTTACTGGTATGATCCTTATTTATGCCTTGTCAGGCATTGCTTTAAATCACAAACACGATTGGAATCCCAACTATATTATCAAGAGACTTGAATATAAATATGCACCTGTTAACGGTGAAGAAATTAAATCTCAAACTCTTGTTAATTCTTTACTTAGCCTTTCAAATACCACAGATGAGTACAAAAAGCATTATTATCCGGATAAAGAAAATATCAGGATTTTTTTAAGGAGTGGATCGGTTTTATCCTGGTCTGCATCAACACAAGTGCTTACCTATGAACAGATAAAAAAACGCCCCTTATTTTCTTCTATTAATTTCTTACACTATAATCCTGGTAAACTCTGGAAATATTTCTCAGATTTATTTGCCGTCGGATTAATAATAATCACTGTTTCCGGTGTTATTATTTTAAAGGGGAAAAACGGTATCAAATACCGAGGTGCTATTTTAATTAGCCTGGGAATAATTATTCCTATTGTTTTCTTCTTTTTGTATTAATACAGGAATAGGTATATTTGATATACTTTGAAACGATTAATCATACACATAGTAAATCTTATAAAAAGTAGCTTCAAAACGGCCTTTTGCATAACATTTTTTTGTTATGTTGGTTTACTTTTTGCCAACTGCTATGCTCAGGAAACAAAAAAAAATGACACACTAAAGGTTGCTACTAATAAATCTATTCATACGCTTCTACAGGAAAATTCAGAACATAGCTACATATACAAAAAACTATACGAATGGTTGGTTGTATCCAAAGATTCTAATATATCGGCTAACGAACTACTGCTTAAAACAGACGATGAATACGAGAAATATAACCAGAAAATCATTCGCTACATTAAGGTTAAACAGGTTTCGCCGTTTGCAAGAAATATACTTGACACCATTGATTTTACCACTAATAATTTAGAAAAAACACTAACCAGGCTGCGTTTTGAAACTAAAAAAAGTATTATTAATAATAACCTGACTTTCAAGAATGGAGAATTTGTAAATATTCAAAACATAAAAGACAGTGAACGGATAATCAGATCGTTAAGTTTTATCACCGATGCGATGATCCTTATTGAACCCGCCAGCAAAGACACTTCGTTGGTCGACATTTTAGTGATTACCCAAGACAGCTATCCATATGGAGGTGAACTATCTCTGTCGACTAACGAGGCGAAAGTAAAAATATACAGTAAAAACGTATTAGGTTATGGAGTAGAATTAAGTCATTCTATCACTACAACACCCACTAAAAACAGGAGCTTTGGGTATAGTGAGGAATTAACCTGGAATAATATTTACGGATCGTTCATCACCTTCTCAAGCGCAATTGCAGATAATAACAATGATAACTTTATAAAATTCGGAGCACAAAAAAAATTCCTTACTCCGGATATAAAATATGCGGGAGGTTTGAGTTTACAAAAAAATTTCAAGGTTGAATCCTCCAAAAGTGATTCTGTTAATTTTTTAAATAATAACTACGATTATCTGTCACCGGATTTTTGGATTGGCAGATCTTTTCTGATCAATGCTCCTAATTACTTTGACCGATCTAATATTGGCATAATGGGGCAAGTAAAGTACAATGAGTATTATAATTTACCCGACACGAGTGAAAATAAACCCTGGTTCATTCCCAATACCTATATTTTTGGGAGCGTCTCTTTTTCGAAAAGAAATTATTACAAAAACACCTTAATTTATAATTATGGTAGAATTGAAGATGTACCTTATGGTTTTTTAACCGCTCTTTCAATAGGTTACAATCACAACACTATCAAATCAAGAATATACACTGGTGCACATTTTTCAATCGGTAGTGCCATTATACCTAATAAAGGGTACATTTATTTTAGTGGAGATATCAATTCTTTTTTTTACCAGTCACACCCTGAGAGAACCATTACTAATTTATTAGGCAGATATATATCTAACCTGCGACCCATAGGAAATAATCTATTAAGAAGCTTCGTATCGGTAAATTACGTGCGCGGAATGCACATGCAATACGATGATTATATTTATCTGAATGAATCAAACTCTGCGCTATCAGCATACAGTAGCAAAGAATTATGGGGCACTCAAAAACTGGTTCTTAAAACTGAAAATGTATTTTTTACTCCGAGCGAGATAAACGGATTTAAAATGGCTTTCTTTAGTTTTTATGATATGGGATGGATTACCCACAAGGATCAACTATTAACAACCAAGCCTTATTACTCTATTGGAGGAGGAATAAGAATCAGAAATGATCATCTGGTTTTTAATACAATTCAGATTCAGCTGGCTTATTTTCCCAGGATACCTCCCGGAGGAGTTAATTTTAATTACAGACTTAGTGGAGAAGATGTAGGACATTTTAAACAGTTCGATATGCCTCAACCCTATGTTGATGTTTATGAATGACTTAAACCTATTTCTGCAATATAATTTCAATTTTCATCAACTACCATAAAAGCCCTGCTATTTCACGACAAACATATGTCTGAAACAGGAGGGCTTTATCTTTCATTTAATCAATAAAATTATCAAAGCTGATTAGGTCATCGCTAGTTGTTTAGCTTAAAAACAGCTCTGTTTATTCTATAAAAAATCCTTAAAATATTGTGTTACTTTTTCCATCAGATGAACTCTGTCTGGCCCCAAAACATTATGCTCATGTCTTGGATAAACAAAATAGTCTATCTGCTTACGCTTTTTAATAGATTGTTCAATAAAGACCAGACTATGTTGCCAAACAACAGTAGGATCTATCGCACCATGAATGACCAATAAACGCCCCTGAATATTTTCAACACGAAGATTGACGTTAGCTTTTTGGTAACCATCAGGGTTTTCTTGTGGTGTATCCATATAGCGTTCTCCATACATTATTTCATAGTATTTCCAGTCAGTAACCGGCCCTCCGGACACGCCTACTTTAAATATTTCCGGATATTTTTCCATGAGATTAATGGTCATAAAACCGCCAAAACTCCAACCATGAACACCCATTCTGTTTTCATCTACATAGGGTAACGATTTGAGAAATTTCACACCTTCAAACTGATCGGCAGCTTCATGCTCACCCAACTCACCATGAATAACCTTTTCAAACTCACATCCCCTGTCGGGTGTTCCTCTATTATCCATTGTAAAACAAATATAACCTTGCTGAGCCATGTATAATTGCCAATATCTGGCACCACCCAACCAGGAGTTACGAACTAATTGAGCATGTGGTCCGCCATATACATACACAACAACAGGGTATTTTTTATCCGGATCAAAATCTGCAGGTAACACTAACCTATAATTTAAGTTGGTATGGCCATCAGCTGCTTTTATAGTTCCCAGCTTAACCTCTCCAAAATCATAACCTTCAAAGGGATCAGGTGCTGAGAATAGTTTGTTTGTTTTTTGGTTATTTAAATTCAGTAATTGAATTTCACGAGGAGTACTCAGATTTGAATACATATCAATAGCCAATTTATGTGACTTGCTCAGCGTAAAAGAATGATACCCATCCTGGTGAGATAATTTATATATCTTTCCATTACTCATCGATACCTTATAAAGATGTCTGTTCATTACACCATCTCTGGTTGCTTCAAAAAACAAGTAAGCTCCTTTTTTATCAAAACCTAGTGTTTTAGTAACTACCCAGTCTCCTTTAGTGACTTGTTTTATCAAACCATTTTCAACATCGTAAAGATAAATATGATTAAACCCATCGCGCTCACTTTGCCAAATAAACTTTTTATTACTTCCTGGAAGAAATTCGGCAGGATTTTCAGGTTCCACCCAGGTATTGCTTTTTTCTTCAAATATTGTTTTTACTAAATCACCTTTTTGAGCATCATAGGCATTAAAAACCATATGATTTTGTTCTCTGTTTAGTTCTGCAACCAATACCAAATCTTCTTCTGTTGACCAGGCAACGTTAGTGAGATACTTTTCTTTAGGCAGGCCTGTTTGCAGATATTTAAGCGATCCAGTATTCAGGTCAAATACCCCTATGGTAACCTCATGGCTCTTCATACCGGCCATTGGGTACTTAATATTTTCACCTGTAGCCACTCTTTCATTAATATTCACTAAAGGATAATCAGTAACCATAGATTCATCCATCCGATAAAAGGCAAGCGCATTGCCTTTGGGCGACCAAAAGATACCACCATCAATACCAAACTCATTGCGATGAACCGACTGACCAAGCACAACTCCTTCCTTATCAGCCTTTTCAATTAAAACGGACTCTTCATTAACCTTGGCTAAATACAAATCATTATTCAACACATAGCTTACAGCTTTTGCCTTAGCACTAAAACTTAAAAATTGAGATTCTGCAGGATATTCAATAGTATATTCAATACTTTTTTGAGTAATATTAAAAACAACAATATAATTCGTTACCTGTAACCAAATAAGGTCATTACTAACCCATTTAATTCCTCTTAAACTCGTTGCTTCCTTTATATTATTTTCCTTTAATAATGTATTGAGTTCCGTTAACGAAACAATAGTTTGTAAACTATTCTCTTTATCCGCCAAAAACAACGTATCTCCCTGATTTAATGTCAATAACTCACTATCTCCCATAAAAGAATAACTCTTGTATTGTGGTATAAACTGAGTATAATTCTTTCCTCCGGAAATAACGTCTTCCAATGTAAGCTCCTTTTGGTTTTGGGCGCATAACAATGTATGTACCATCAAAACCAAAATAAACGAGAATGTACCTTTCATAATTTATATATGTATTTATTAATTAATGATTTTCAAATTCTAACACCTTAGTTTTATAAAAAACACAATAAAACATAACAGTTATCTTCATTTTTCGTAAATGTTTTAATAAAAATAACTATTTTAGACATGTAAATAGAGTTTAGTGGTTTTCATAGATAAGCCAAAAAATAATATTACAAAAATTGCGTTTTTCCAACAATAAAACAACTAGCAAAAAATAAACATATCAAACACATGAAAAAGGTACTTGCTTTAACATTCGCTATTATAATTACATTCAGCATATTATTACCTAACCAGGCGGTTTCTCAGGAAGAAGAAAATAATCATTGTGGAGATTTAATACAAGCTCCTTTTATATCCAACGGACAACCCTTTAGAGCATTTTTAACGGGCAATGAGGTTGCTGAGTTTCATACTACTTTTTTAAATGGGAGTTTATATCGTCTTGTGGCCTGCTCAGGAAGAGATGAGCCAATTATTTTTTCCATCTATGACACCAACAAAAATCTTTTATTCACAAATGACGAGTATAACAAGGCCAATATCTGGGATTTCAAAATTGCAGGTTCTGTTGAGTGTGTAATTGAAGCGCGATTAGATACTAAGCAGGCTACTTCAGGCATGGCCTTATTATATATCGGTTTTAAAAGTCTAGAAGAAAAATAAGCTGCTACCCTCCTACCATTTTATTCAATGGTCCATTTGTATTTTCACTTTTTAATCCAGTTCAATGAGCGAAGGAATATTAAAAGCCTTAATTCAACTTTTTGCTTTAATCGCATTTCCTCATAAGGATAATTTATCAAGACGGAACATTGTTACTAACTTCCTTAACCAACAACTTAATAAACAAAAAGTTAAGGAATATCTTGATATTTATGAGAAATATTATCAAGAACATGTTTCTAAACTTGCCAAACTTCAAAAAAGTGTAATTGAACGTAATACCCTTACTGCTAATTCTGTAAAAGCATTAAAAATTTCCAATGATATCAATAAGGAATTAACACATTACCAAAAGTTAATTGTGATTATTCAGCTTATTGAATTTTTAAAGTCCGGAATAGAAATAAGTCATTTCGAGCGTGATTTTGTTTATACAATAGCCCAAACCTTTCATATTAATGATGATGAATATAAATTAATGGAGCATTTTGTTATCGGCGATCTGCAAAAATCGGTGAATAACAAAAATATACTCATCATTAACAATCAGGAACAGCCAGATAACAAAATATGTCGTCATTTGCGCTGGCCCAACATCAAAGCAGAAATACAAATACTGAGAATTGATTCAGCTAACCTGTATCTGCTAAAACTCAATAATAAGAACGAGATAAATGTCAACGGTCAATTATTAAACACCGAAAGAATACATATTCTCACCCCTGGTTGCTCCTTAAGAAACAACAGGATAGACCCCATTTATTACAGTGATATTGTACGTAAATTTACCAGTGATAATATCTCCTCCCCTATTTCATTTAACGTAAATAACATTAGCTATAAATTCAAAAACAGAATGGTTGGTATTCAGCCGCTTAGTTTTTATAGCCAATCGGGGAAACTTGTAGGAATTATGGGAGCCAGTGGAGCAGGAAAAAGTACCCTTACCAATATTTTAAGTGGCATATACAAACCTGAAAAGGGCTATGTTAAGATTAATGATATTGATATTCATAAAAACCACGATAAAATAGAAGGGCTTATTGGCTATGTTTCTCAGGATGACCTGTTAATGGAAAACCTGACTGTATATGAAAACCTGTTTTATAATGCAAAACTTTGTTTTGGTGATTACAGCGAATACAAAATAAATAAACGAGTATTCAAATTGCTGTCTTCATTAGGATTATATGATATTAAAGACATGAAAGTAGGTTCTCCTCTTAACAAAAAAATAAGTGGAGGACAGCGAAAAAGATTAAATATTGCCCTTGAATTGATTCGAGAACCCGCTGTTTTGTTTTTAGATGAACCAACATCAGGTTTATCGTCAAGGGATTCTGCCAATATTCTTGACTTATTAAAGGAATTGTCGTTGAAAGGAAAACTGGTGTTTGTTGTTATTCACCAACCCTCAAGCGATATTTTTAAGATGTTTAACCAACTACTGGTATTGGATACTGGCGGATATTTAATTTATGATGGTGATCCTGTAGAAAGCATTAACTATTTTAAGGCCAGCATTAATCAGGCCAATTATCAGGAAAGCGAATGTCACACCTGTGGAAATGTAAACCCAGAACAGGTGCTTAATATTGTATCCTCGCAAGTAATTGATGAGTATGGCTCATTTACCGGAAACAGAAAAATAGAACCCTCAGAATGGGCAAACAGGTTTCAGCAGGAAAAAAACAAACACAACATTCACAACGCGGAAAAGATCACGAGTTTACCTTCGATAAATTTTAAGATACCTAACCGTTTAAAACAATTTTATGTTTTTGTAAAAAGAGATATTCTCTCAAAGATAACCAACACGCAATATCTGGTTATTAATTTATTTGAATCACCTCTGCTGGCATTATTGCTTGCCAGCATCATTAAGTTTTATAACGTTGATGCATCAAGTAATCAGGGATACACCTTTCAGGACAATCCTAATGTTGTGGTATACATTATCATGGCCGTTATTATTGCGCTATTTGTTGGCCTAACGGTTAGCGCAGAAGAAATTATCAGTGACCGAAAGATATTAAAAAGGGAAGAGTTCCTGAATCTAAGCAGATTAAGCTATCTGCTCTCTAAATTTGCTATCCTCACCTTTATTTCTG
Source organism: Saccharicrinis sp. (assembly GCA_041584155.1). Taxonomy (GTDB): domain Bacteria; phylum Bacteroidota; class Bacteroidia; order Bacteroidales; family Marinilabiliaceae; genus Saccharicrinis. Next base: position 8,573 of record JBFHEL010000022.1, on the reverse strand, counting down.
CCATACAAACCTGTTTATTTGTTCTTATAGGTAATTCCATCATTGAAATAAAAGGAATGTTTTTTGAATATTGGCTGATTCTCTTTAGCGCCTCTGTTTTTTCTAACCTTTTAGGGCTAATTATCTCAGATAGTTTTAAACATGCAGTGAATATATACATCTTAATTCCCTTCCTTATCATACCCCAGATTATACTATCTGGCGTATTTATTAGCTATGAACATTTAAACCCTAAATATTCCAATCCGGAAAAGATACCCTGGTATGGCGAAATGATTACAGCACGCTGGGCCTTTGAAGCATTAACTGTTAACCAGTTTAAAAACAATGCCTACGAAAAGGAATTTTATGTATATGACAAAATAAAAAGCGAGGCCAGCTTTAAAAAGGAATATTGGATACCTACCCTTTTGGCTAAACTGGATCACAGCCTGAAGATTTACCAAAATCATGAAACAGAAAAATTGGCACCAACCCTGAAATTAATTAAAAACGAAATTGTACAGGAAAATAAATTTGGATTGATAAAGGTTTCAGCTCCTGCTATTGATTCATTAAAAGCAGAAAATTTCGATTTTGATTATTATCATAAGATTCAAGATTACTTAAAAAATAAAAAGATAGCTTACGTTAATCTTTTTAACAAAACAGATGAGCTGTTAGATCAGAAGAAAAAAGAACATACCGAAACGAATGAACAACGCGAGGCCTTTAATGAGCTAAAACAGCAAAGCTTCAACTTTGAACTGGAGCGCTTTGTACGTAACAGCAATAATATTTTCAGCAAACAAATTATAGAACACAAAGGCAAACTGATTCAAAAATCAGATCCTATTTTTAAGGAGCCACAAAATAATTATTTTCTAAGCCATTTTTTAAGTCCACACAAAAAATTGGCTTCCTTTAAAGTAGATACGCTCTGGGCGAACACCATCGTTATTTGGCTATTTAACCTTATTTTATTTCTTATCCTGTATTCAGGCATTATTAAATTCATATTAAATAACAGCGGAGAGTTTTATAGTCGCTATAGAAAAAAGAAAGAGCAATAGCAGATTAAAAAAATCCATCATTGCTCCTTAACTTGTATAAAAATATTTCTTCAGAACGACTATTCTTCCAACTCAATCATTTTAAAAGGGATGTTAATGATTGACTGATAATCTTCACCAGCTTCAAACATATCTTCATCATCCTCTTCATAGTACCAGTTTACCTCAACCTTTTGACCTTTCTTAAATATATTTTCAAGTTTCTTAAAAATATCTAAAATACACTTCGAAGAACTGGTATTAAAATATTCGAGCTGAATATTCACCGAAGTATCCCACGATACCCCATCCCCATACTCTTCGAGCCAGTCGATAAGTGGCTTATAAAATTCAATTGAGTTTTCTGGTATTGAACGTCCTTTTATCTCTATAACTCCATTTTCACCATCCAGCCTTACGTAAGGTGTTTTTGGTGTTCCTTCTCTAACTATTGTTTCCATATTGGTAGGTATATGGTTTTAACTAATATAAACATCTAATGAAAAAAATATGTGGCTATCATTGTACTTATAAAAATAGTACTCCAATTTATTGCCGGTCTTCCTTACAATATCAAGCATTCCTAATCCTCCGCCTCCTTTGGAGGAGAATTCACCATTACTCATAATATCCATATAAAGCATTCGGATTTCTTTATCTGTTAAGGAATTAACCTGGTCTATCCGATCCTTTATAACACTAATTTTATTTTTATCAACAAAATTTCCTGTAGATATTCTGTAAAAAGAAGCATCTTTACTCAAAATAATAACTCCAAAATTTTCTTGCTGAACTAAATTAAGATCTGTAGGGGGTTTATCTACATGGTGGTACAAATTTTGAAGACACTCAACAAATACATTATACACTTTTTTCCTAATCTTATTTTTTTCATTCTTAAGATTAAGACTACTTTCTATAGTACCAAGTGCTTCAGTAATCAGATCAGGGGTAATACTTCCGTTGAAGTTAAGAATAACTTCTCCTTCTAACTTTTCGTTATACCACTCTGTAATGTTAAATCCCATTTGCTATTAATAATGCTTCATACAAATATATAAATTTTGATTATTGTTCAAACCTTAATGTTCATCAAATTTGCTAATAAACGTTAACTATATGATAGAATGTTGTAATTAGTAGATAAAGAGTATAAAAATTTAGTTCCTCCATACTACTAAATACCTCCTCCTTCAGAATAAAGCAGATCTTTAGGTTTAAACTGCACTAATTTAGAACCAGGTTTCACATCATTGGTAACCCAAACGTTACCTCCAATAACCGAGCCTTTACCAATAGTAATACGTCCTAAAATACTTGCTTGTGAATAAATAACAACATCGTCTTCAACAATAGGATGACGAGGGATTCCTTTAATGGGATTTCCATCTTCATCTAAGGGAAAGCTTTTGGCACCCAAGGTTACTCCCTGAAATATTTTTACATTTTTACCTATGATGGAGGTGGCCCCAATAACCACACCTGTTCCATGGTCAATGGTAAAATACTCTCCTATCTGCGCCTTTGGATGAATATCAATACCTGTTTCGGAATGAGCTAGTTCTGAAATCATTCTGGGTATGATAGGAACCTTTAGTTCAACCAATGTATGTGCTATACGATAACTGGAAATAGCCCGGATAGCAGGATAACAAAATATCACCTCACCCATACTCTTTGCTGCCGGATCGCCCAGGAAAGCAGCCTTTACATCGGTAGTTAAAATCCTACGTAACTTAGGTAATTGAATAATAAACTTTTTAGTTATTTCATAGGCTTCCATCTTATTGTGACCAAGCTTATCCGCATCTCCCTGACCACATTGAAAACATAATCCCGCCAACACCTGACGATTAAGTAATTCGAACAAACGTTCGGTATTGACACCTATATAATACTGTATGCTTTCCATACGAACTGCTGAGTTCCCAAAATAACCCGGAAAAATAATCTCTCTGGTCAAATCAACAATCTCAGCTAACTTTTTGCCTGAGGGCATTGGATGCTCAAATAGGTGTTGGTGACAAACGCCTTCGTACGATTCCTTTGACGACAAAGCCTGAATAGCTTCCTGTATGATCGCTGGATATTTTAATTGTGTCATATGATCAACTGTTAGATATAAAACAAAAATCTATTGCAAAAAATTTGTATATAATTCCTGGTTTGAAAGTACCTCTAATGCTTTCTGATATTCATTGTAGGTTGGATTCATTACCCGATAATATTCATTGACTGTCCAAATATTTCTGGCAATCAAGGCCTTTAGCTGAGCCTTTAAGTAAGGCATAGATACTTCAAGTCCTTTTACATCTGATGTAAATTTTTCGTTCTCCCCCTCAATAATCAGAGCCTGAATAACATCATCTCCTACCTCATATTTCTCATTATAATTCACAAAATCATGAAACTGATTAATCAGGTCTGCTCGGTGACCATCTACATATGACAAAACAAAACGATTAAGCACTCCAAAGGCAATCAAATCCCTGTAATAATCAGAATACCCTGTTGTGTCAGCTGGAATGAAAATATCGGGATTCACACCTCCACTTCCATACACTAACCTCTTTGAATTCCGGGTATAATATTTTTTACTATCCTTTAACAGGCTATCAATAGACTCTGAGTGGGTTATATCGCGATGATAAATTTCTTCGCGGTAAGCTCCCGAACCATTGTCATAAGGCTTTTGTATACACCTGCCTGATGGGGTATAATATTTAGCTATAGTCAGCTTAATCATCGAGCCATCCTGTAAATTTAAAGGACGCTGCACCAATCCTTTACCAAAACTACGACGACCAATAAGAATGCCCCTATCCCAGTCCTGAATAGCTCCTGAAACAATTTCACTAGCAGATGCCGAACCTTCGTTAATTAACACAACCACTCTGGCATCTTTCAACAAGCCACTTGAAGAAGAATAAAAATCGCGCCTAGGATTTGATAGTCCTTCTGTATACACAATAAGTTTATCCTGATCCATAAATTCATCTACCACATCAATAGCTGCTTTTAAATATCCTCCCGGATTTCCTCTCAGGTCAAGGATAAGATCTTTCATACCCTCTTTTTTAAGTTTTTTAAGGGCTTCTTCCACCTCCTGATGCGTGGTTGCCGAAAATTGATTAATTTTTACATAACCTACTGAAGGAGAAGCCATATAATGTGCCTCTACACTATAAATAGGAATTTTATCACGTTCCACAGTAAAATCCAACAACTTCGATATTCCTTTTCTTTGTATCTTGAGTTTAACTTTTGTTCCTTTTTTTCCTTTTAACCTTTGCTGAACGCCACTATTAGTCAAGCCTATTCCTGCTACTTTTTCATCATTGATATAAATGACTCTGTCACCTGCCAGAATCCCCACTTTCTCTGAAGGACCTCCTGAAATGGGTGAAACAATCAGTAGGGTATCATTTAGGATATTAAACTGTACACCAACCCCTTCAAAACTACCATCTAAGGGTTCATTCAGCTTTACAACCTCCTCTTTGGATAAATATTCAGAGTGCGGGTCAAGATTTTTCAACATACCTACAATAGCATCTTCAACTAACTTTTCATTATCCACAGAATCCACATAAAAGGCAGATATTAATTTATAGGATAATTGTAATTTTTGTAAGTTCTGACTAAAATCCTGTGCTGCAACCTGTTGAAAACCTAACAACAGAAAACTACATACCCCCAATATGTTGAATATATTTTGAAACCTCTTATTTTGAAACATATTTTTTAAATTGATTTGAATTGTGAGAATCACAAATATAAAAACTATTAGGGCTTAGTACCTGCTATAAACAAAAAAAAGACCAGAAATGTTCTGGTCTTTATATGCTCTTATTCCCACTCAATAGTTGCGGGTGGTTTTGAACTGATATCGTAAACAACCCTGTTCACCCCTTTTACCTTATTTATAATGTCATTGGACACCTTAGCTAAAAATTCATAGGGCAAATGTACCCAATCGGCAGTCATACCATCGGTAGAAGATACGGCTCTTAAGGCAACAACGCGCTCATAAGTACGCTCATCGCCCATAACACCTACGGACTGAACAGGTAACAACATAGCACCTGCCTGCCAAACGTCATCATATAAATGATTATCTTTTAAGCCTTGAATAAAGATATGGTCAACCTCCTGAAGGATATCTACTTTCTCCTGGGTAATATCACCTAGGATACGAATAGCTAAACCAGGGCCCGGAAATGGGTGACGCCCCAAAAGAGCAGGAGAAATAGATAAAGCACTCCCTACTCTTCGCACTTCATCCTTAAATAAAAGATTAAGAGGCTCAACAACTTTCAGGTTCATTTTCTCTGGTAATCCGCCTACATTATGATGCGATTTAATAGTCGCAGAAGGTCCGTTAACAGATATAGATTCAATAACATCAGGATAAATAGTTCCTTGAGCCAACCACCTCACATCCTGTATTTTATGAGCTTCCTTATCGAAGGTCTCAATAAATACTCTTCCTATTATTTTTCTTTTGGTTTCAGGGTCTGAAACTCCGGCTAACTCATCTAAAAAGGCCTTACGCGCATCTACACCGATCACATTTAACCCCATATGCTGATACGAATCCAGTACATTCTGGTATTCGTTTTTTCGCAATAGGCCATTATCCACAAATATACAAGTCAGGTTTTCACCAATAGCCTTGTGTAATAAAACACCAGCTACAGTAGAATCTACACCTCCCGACAAACCAAGCACCACCTTATCATTACCTAATTTTTCCTTTAACGAGGCAACGGTAGAATCAACAAATGAATCAGGAGTCCAATCCTGTGTGCATCCGCAAATAGTTACAACAAAATTAAACAAGATAGATTTACCATCTGTTGAATGATAAACTTCAGGATGAAACTGTAATCCCCAGGTAGATTCCCCTTTTATTTCATAGGCAGCAACTTCAACATCGGCAGTACTGGCAATAATAGCATAATTATCCGGTAAATTAACGATGGTATCCCCATGCGACATCCATACTTGGGATTGTTCCGGAACACCAGTCATCAAATCATTTCCTCGGTCGATATACCCCAGATTGGCTCGCCCATACTCGCGTGTATTTGATGGCTTTACTTCCCCACCAAAATACTGCGACAGAAACTGCGCACCGTAACAAACACCCAACAACGGCATTTTTCCTTTAATACTGCTTAAATCAGGTACAGGTGCATCCTTGTCTCTTACACTATAAGGACTCCCAGAAAGGATAACTCCCTTAACACTTTCATCCATATCGGGTATTGTATGATAAGGATGTATTTCACAGTAAACATTAATTTCCCTCACCCTACGGGCGATTAACTGGGTGTATTGCGACCCAAAATCAAGAATAATTATTTTCTCTTGCATTAAACAGAGGCTTAATGGGTTTATAACTACTAATTTTTGGCAAATATAGTCATTAAGGCCGAAAGTTCACGAATTTTCAATGCTTATCACAGGAAAAGCTGGCAATTAACATAAAACTGCAACTGCATGAATAATCAAATAAAACCAATGCAAACAACCCCTCTACAATCATTAAATACTTATCACAAGAAAGGAATAGCAAAACTTAATAACCCCTATCAAATCCACATTAAAATGATCGAAAAAAAAGGTATGAAGTTATAAAAAAGCATAAGGTAGTATAAAACAAGTAGGAAACAGGCAGCCTAAATAGTATATTTGCGGCATAAACAAGAAAAAGACAATACGTGAGTCATCGATCAGTTAATCATTTTGTAATAAAATTCAGGGGCACAATATTAGTTGCCATAACTCTCTTAACTCTATTCTTTGGTTTTCAGGCCAGAAAGGTATCACTGGACTACAAGTTAGCTCAAATGCTTCCTAAAACAGATAGTACCTTTATTGCGTATGAAAATTTTAAAGCCTTATTTGGAGAAGATGCCAAACTCATTTTACTTGGATTCAATGATTCTTCTATTCTCAAGTTAGATAACTTTAACGCTTTAATGGATCTGTCAACCCAGATTTCAAGGATTGAGGTTAAAACCAAGGACAGTGCATATTTTAAAGGAGCTCATAGTATTTTATCGTTAGCAAAAATACAAACCCTTTCCAAAGTTGACAAAGAATTAAAATTAGATCCTCTTTTTAAACAAAAACCAGGCTCACAAGAAGAACTGGATAGTTTATTACATATTGCTAAAAATCAATTATTCTATAATGATCTGTTATACAAGCAAACAGACTCCTCTTTTGTCACCTTATTAACAGTAAGCTTAAAAAACGATATTGTTAATGCAAAAAGCCGGATTAATTTTGTCAATCAACTGTATGAAATAACTGAAGAATTCTCACATAAAACGGGTATAAAGGCACATTATTCTGGACTTCCATATATAAGAACCCATGTAATGGCCAAAGTAAGAGGTGAACTAAGCTTATTTATTATTTTAGCCGCCATTGTATTAGCCGTCATTTTATTTCTTTTCTTTCGCTCCTTTCGCCTTGTTGGTACGGCATTACTTATTGTAGGTATATCTGTTATCTGGGTTTTTGGATTTATTGCGCTTTTTCATTTTAAAATAACCATCTTAACAGGATTAATCCCTCCTCTAATTATTGTCATTGGTATTCCTAATTCTGTTTTTTTAATAAATAAATACCATCAGGAATGCATTAAACATGGCAATCAATGGCATGCTTTAGAACGCGTGATAAAAAAGATTGGCAGCGTTATTTTCTTAACAAATTTAACTACCGCTATTGGTTTTGCCACTTTCATGCTTACCAGCTCATCTATTTTAATTGAGTTTGGAATTATTGCGGCCATTAATATTATGTGTTTATTTGTTCTTTCCATTACCATATTCCCTATTATTCTAAGTTTTCAGGCTATGCCTTTACCAAGACACATAAAACACCTGAAAAACAAGTCTTTAAAAGGTGCTATAAAATGGTTGGTGATTAGTGCAATAAAAAACAGACCAAGGGTTTATATAGGAATTTCCTTATTGGTTTTACTGAGTGGTATTGGCATCACATTAATTAAGACCTCGGGCAATGTGGTTGACGATATCCCGCAAAGCGACACCATTTACCAGGATTTACTCTTTTTTGAAAAACAATACAATGGTGTGTTACCTTTTGAAATACTTATTGACACTAAAGAAGAAAATGGTATTTTTAAGAATAATGCAAAAACGCTCTATAAAATGAGAAAACTCGAAAAGGTAATCACGCGGGATTCTTTATTTACTCCATATTTTTCTAAACCCATTTCTATTATCGACGGCATACGATATGTTTATCAGGCACATAGAGGAGGGCAAGCCAAATATTACATTCTACCTCCACCCACTCAATTAATTCAACTTAAAAAATATATCACCAGCGATGAAGAAAATTCGAATGCCTTTAGTGCATTTATGGATCCGAACAAGCAAATTGCCCGCATGACGATAAAAATGGCCAACGTGAATACCGACCAGATTCAGGCCATAAAAGATTCTCTTCGAGTGCGTGTGGATCAAATATTTGATCCGAATGAATATGAAGTAAGCT